>NZ_JAUZED010000034.1:0-24214 GCF_030705415.1 Curtobacterium sp. A7_M15
CGTCTCCGCCGGGCCCCGACGCCGGCCGGGGGGGCGGGGGGCCGGCGGGCCCCGCGCCTCCCGTCCGTGTCGGGTCGCGTCTCGGGCGGCGGCCGACCCGTCCGCGAAAGCGACAGTTGCCAGGGATGGCGCGGGGTCGCACCCGCCGAAGCGACACTCTGCCGCTGATCACCGGCGGGAATCTGTCGCTTTCGCGGAGGGGGCCGCCGCCGCGACCGGGCCTGCCGGCTCAGCGGGCTGCGCCGGCTCAGCCGGCCGCGCCGGGACGAGCTTCAGGCCGACCACGCAGCCGACGATCCCGGCGATGAACAGCAGACGGAGTGCGGTCACGGGCTCGGCGCCGGTCGCCATGCCCCAGAGGACCGTGAGCGCCGCTCCGGTCCCCGTCCACACCGCGTAGGCCGTGCTGATCGGGATGTGCTTGAGGACGTACCCGAAGGCCCCGAGGCTCACCACGATGGTGATCGCGAAGACGATCGTCGGACGGAGCTCGGTGAAGCCGTGGCTCGCACCGAGGGCGGTGGCCCACACGGTCTCGAGCGCGGCGCTGACGAACAGGACGATCCACGGCACCTCAGCTCACCACCTTGAGGCCGACGACGCAGGCGACGAGCCCGAGCACGAGTGCCACCCGGGCCAGGGACGCGGCCTCGTGACGGCGGACGATCGCGACGATCACGGTGAGCGACGCACCGATGCCGACCCAGACCGCGTACGCGGTGCCGACCGGGATCTCCTTCATGGCGAACGCCAGGCCCACCATGCTGAGCACCATGCCGACGACGAACACGATCGTCGGCACGACCTTCTTGAAGCCGTTCGACGCGCTGAGCGCCGTGGCCCAGACCGCCTCGAGCACGCCCGACAGGACGAGGACCACCCACGCCATGACGGTCTCCCTTCGATCTCGTCCGGAAAGTCGCACGACTGTGCGACAACGAGCTCCACGGTAGCACGAACTCGTACGACTGTGCGAGTATTGCGTCGTGGCGAGGAGCATCGACATCGAGGGGCGGCGTCGCTCCGTGTCCGAGGCGGCGGGGCGGGTCCTCGCCCGTGACGGCCTCGGGGCGTTGAGCGTACGGAACGTCGCGGCCGAGGCGGGACTGCCGCCGAGCACCGTCCGCTACGTCTTCCCGACGCAGTCGAGCCTGCGCGAGCACACCATCACGTTCGTGTTCGACCGCACCCGGGAGCGGGTCGCAGCGATCCCCGCGGGACTCCCGCCCCGCGAGCGCGCGCGCCGGATGCTGCTCGAGCTGCTGCCCCTCGACGACGAGCGGGTCATCGAGCTCGAGGTGTACCTCGCGCTCGCGAACGCAGCCCTCACGGACGCCGAACTCCGGCCGGCGCTCGACGGGGTCGTCGACGAGATGCGGGAGTGGAGCGACGAGGTGCTCACGCTCGTGGGCGTCCCGGAGGCCGACCGCGTGTACGAGGCCCGTCGGCTGCACGCGCTGATCGACGGACTGGCGATGCACCTCGTGCGGCTCGCCCCGGGGGAGTCCGGCGCCTGGGCGATCGACGTGCTCGACCGGCACCTCGGCGGCCTCGCGCAGCGCTGAGCGCAGGAGCGGGCGCGCACCCCGCGCCGCCGCGCCACCCCCGCCGCGCCACGGCCTCGGCGCACCCCGCGTCGCCTATCCTTGCCCGGTGACGACGACCACGCCGCCGCAGCAGCGTCCCACCGCCGCGCCCCGCTCCCGGAGCCTCACCGGCCCCGGGCTGGTGCTGCTCGCCGTCGCGGTGCTGCTCGGGATCCGGCTGCTCTCGCCGGCCGTCGGCACCGCGGGCCTGCCCGACGTCGTCCAGGACTTCCTGACGCTCGCGATCAGCGTCGTCGTCGAGTCCCTGCCGTTCGTGGTGCTCGGCATCGTGCTGTCCATCGTCGTCGAGGTATGGGTCCCGGTCGGCGTCCTCGAACGGGTCCTGCCGCAGCGGCCGATCCCGCGGCGGGCCGTGATCTCGCTGATCGGCATGCTCTTCCCGGTGTGCGAGTGCGGGAACGTGCCGCTCGCCCGCGGCCTCATGATGCGCGGCTTCACCCCCGCCGAGGCCGTCACCTTCCTCGTCGCCGCCCCGATCCTCAACCCGCTCGTGATCATCAGCACCGCCCAGGCGTTCGGGTGGTCGGGCTGGATCCTGCCGGTGCGCATCGTCGGCGGCTTCGTCATCGCGAACCTCGTCGGCTGGATCGTCGCCGCGCACCGTCGTCCCGCCGAGCTGCTGCTGCCCGCGTTCGAGGCGCGCTGCCGAGCGGCCGTCGGCGCGCCGCGGTCTCGGAACCGGTGGCGGGACAGCGCCGCGCAGTTCGGCGGCGAGACCGCGACCATGATGCCGGCGCTGTTCGTCGGCGCCGGACTCGCCGCGGCGATCCAGGTCGCCGTCCCCCGATCCACGCTCGTGTCGATCGGCGCGAACCCGGTGCTGTCCGTCGCGGCGATGATGCTCCTGGCGATGACGGTCTCCCTGTGCTCGAACGTCGACGCGTTCTTCGCGCTGTCCTTCGCGTCGACGTTCCTGCCCGGATCGATCACCGCGTTCCTCGTCATCGGGCCGATCATCGACGTGAAGATGATCGCCCTGCTCCGGACGACGTTCCGTGCGCGTTTCCTCGTGCTGCTCGCCGTCGTCTGCGTCCTGTTCGCCGCGACCGTCGGGTTGGTGATGAATGTCCTCGTCTGAGTCCCGCCTGCCGTCGTACCTCGGCCTCGGCTCCGTGCTCGCCGTGGCGCTGTGCACCCTCTGGCTCGCCCTCGCCGGGCACCTCGACCTGTACATCAACCCGCGCTACTCGGTCTTCACGGTGGTGCTGGCCGCCGTCGCGGTGCCCGCGTCGATCGCCGGCCTGGTGGTGATCGCGCGCGGACACGGTCACGACCACGACGAGGGGCACGACCACCGCCCAGGAGGCGCGGCTCGCCGCACACAGATCGTCCTCAGCACCGCGGCCGCCCTCGTCACGATCGGGGTCACCGCCGCCATGCTGGTCCTGCCCCCGACGACGCTGTCCGCCCGCACCGCGCAGCAGCGGAGCGTGGACTCGGCCACCCTGTCGAACGCCACCGGGTCCCAGGCCGCGGTGTCCCTGCTCGGCAGCACCTCGGTCGACACGTCGGAGTACGGCGTGAAGGACTGGGCGGCCCTCATCCGGCAGACGACCGACACCACGTCGCTCGTCGGCAAGCGGGTCGACCTGACCGGCTTCGTCGTCCCGGGGGCGGACGGCGCGTTCACACTCACCCGGTTCGTGATCAGCTGCTGTGCGGTGGACGCGCAGCCCGTCGGGATCGGGGTCGTCACCGACACCACGGTCCCGGACCAGGGTGCGTGGGTCCGGGTCCGCGGAGCCCTCGCCGCCAACCCGGACCAGTCCGCGGACGCCCGCATCGTCATCCGCGCCGCCACCGTGCAGGCGATCCGGCAGCCCGAGGACCCGTATGAGTACTGAGCTGCGCGAGCGCCCCCGGAACCGGTTCCGGCGTCGCCTGGTCGCGACCGTGCTGGTGTTCGTCGTCGTCGGCACCGCCGCGGCGGTCGTCGGGACGCAGCAGGGCCCGCGGCTGCGCGACGTGTCGTACGACGCGTCCGGGTTGGTCTCCCGTCCGGCGCAGCGCGTGATCCTCACCGCGAACCAGGCGATCGAGCGCGTGTCGGCGCAGGACGTCCGGGTCAGCCCGGCCGCGGCGCACACCGTGACGTCGAGCGGCAACACGATCGCGGTCGAGTTCACCGGACCCCTGGCCTACGACCGCTCGTACGAGATCTCGGTCGCCGGCGTCCGGGCGCCGGGGCAGCGCGCGACCGCCGACCTCCGTGCCACGATCCGCACGGGCAGCACCGACGTGCTCGCGCTCGTCCCGGGTGCCCCCGGAGCCAAGGACCGCATCGTCCGCCGGTCCCTCGACGCCGGGGGCGCGACCACCGTGTACGAGGGCAGCGACATCTCGGAGTACGTCCGCCTCGGCCGGTCGCTCGTCGTGGTGAGCGGCACGGACGCCGGGTCGTCGGTCGACATCTTGCCGCTCGCCGGCGGGGTGCAGGACGAGGACCTCCCGGTCGAGCACCTGACGCTCCCGACCGCCGAGGGACGCGTCACGGCCCTGCACGCAGCCGACGACGGCGCCTCGTTCGGCTTCGAGTACGCGGACACCTCGACCGGGCAGTCCCGCAACGTCGGCCTGTACGTCGTCGACGTGACGGGCACGCACCTGCCGACCGCGATCGACGCGAGCGGGAAGCCGAGGACGGGGGCGGTGCCGATGAGCGTCGGACAGTGGGCCTACGTCCCCCGCACCGAGAGCGCCCTCGTCCGCACCGGCAGCGACGACCTCGTGCTCGTCGACATGAGCGGACGGACCGACCCCGTCCGGCTGGGGAGCGCCACGTACCTGCACGGCTTCGTCGGTGCCGGGACCACGGCGGTGGTCGAGACCGGCACGGGGATCGTCCGGTTGGACCTCGCGGACGGGAAGCGCACGGCGCTGCAGGTGCCCGCCGGCAGCACGGACGCGGCGTACCTCGGCCGGATCGCGCCGCTCACCGACGACGGCTACCTGCGCGTGGTGGGTGACGTGCGTGCGGACGGGACACTCGCGCAACGGATCCTGCGCGTGGAGGGGAGCCGCGCCTCCCGGCTGCCCGTGACCGTCCCCGAGGACGCGAGCGTCACCGCGGTCTGTCCGTCCCCGAACGGGCAGTTCGTCGCCGTGGCGACGAAGTCGGCCGGCGGCGTGCTCGTGAGCATCGTCGACGCGACCTCGGGTGCGCTCGAGGCGAGCGTCGACGCCGGGTCCGTGGACTGGTGCGCCGCGTTGCCGTCCGGCGACGAGGTCGGCTAGCGGCGGAGCGTCTGCTTCGGGTACTCCCCGAACCGCCGCAGGTACTCGCCGGAGAACCGTCCCATGTGCGTGAAGCCCCACCGGGCGGCCACGTCCGCGACGGCGACCTCGCCGAGGTGCGCTGCGGCGAGGTCCTCGTGGGCGCGGCGGAGGCGGACCTCGCGGAGGTACTGCATCGGCGACCGGTCGAGCGTGCGCTGGAACGCCTCCTGCAGGCCACGCACGCTGAGGTCGGCGGCCCGTGCTACGTCCGACACCGTGAGCGGTTCGTGCGCGTGGGCGTGCAGGTACTCGACGGCCGTCCGGATGCGGGCGTTGCGGTGGTGCCCCCACCCGGGCGGGACCGCCTCGGCACGGAAGCGGTAGAGGTCGAGCAGCGCCGCCGCGACCTCGCGCTGCGACTCGTGCCAGGCGAGCGAGTCCGTCCCGGAGGTCCGGAGCGCCTGCACCGACGTGCCGACCGCCGCGCGCCACCGGACGACCGACTCGGCCGTCGGCTGTGTCGATCGATCGAAGTCCACCGCGCGGTCGACGAGGTACCGCTCCGACGCGACGTCGAGCACGAGGTCGCGGTCGAGGTGCACGAGCCGCTGGTCCCAGTCGCGGTACTCCACGTCGAAGCGTCGCTCGACGGGGAAGAGCGTCGGGATGCCCCGCTGCATCGCGACGGCGTCGCGGCCGACGTCCACGACGGCGCTGCCCGAGTCGATCCACTGCACGACGACCTCGCCCTCGACGGCGACGTCGCCGCGGAGCGAGCCCTGCATCTGGGACCGCCGGATGCTCATCCGTTCGTCGCCGATCCCGACGTAGCGGTACCAGTACGAGCCGTCGGTCCGGCCGGTGTGCCAGGCGCGACCCGCGTACATCCCGGCCAGGTCCGCGATGGCGGCGTCCGTGTCCGTCCCGGCGACGGACACGAGGGAGGCTGGTCCGTCCTCCGAGGTGGTGCTCATGCTCCGAGTCTGGCGCGGACCGCTGCTCCGGGGGCGTCTGCTGCGCCAGCCGGACGACCGGCTCGCGTTGTGGGGACAGACGGTGACGTGACGGGAGGCGCGGTGCCAGCTGGTACCGCGCCTCCCGTCAGGTCGTGGTCGCGTGCTACGCGAGCGTCGCCGCGTCGATCACGAAGCGGTAGCGGACGTCCGAGGACAGGACGCGCTCGTAGGCCTCGTTGATCTGGTCGGCGCTGATGAGCTCGGTCTCCGGCAGGATGCCGTGCTCGGCGCAGAAGTCGAGCATCTCCTGGGTCTCGCGGATGCCGCCGATCGCGGACCCGGCCCAGCTCAGGCGGCGCGGGATCAGCGCGAACGCGGGGACCTCGAGCGGTTCGCCGGGAGCGCCGACGTTGACGAGCGTGCCGTCGACCTTGAGGAGGCCGAGGTACGCGCCCATCGGGATCTTCGCGGAGACCGTGTTGATGATCAGCTCGAAGGAGCTCGCGAGCTCCTCGAACGTCGCCGGGTCCTTCGTCGCGTAGTGGGCCTTCGCGCCGAAGCGGAGCGAGTCCTCCTGCTTCGAGGTGGTCTGCGACAGGACGGTGACCTCGGCGCCGAGCGCGACGGCGATCTTCACCGCCATGTGGCCGAGACCGCCCATGCCGATCACGGCGACCTTCGAGCCGGGGCCGACGCCCCAGTGGTGCAGCGGCGAGTAGGTGGTGATGCCGGCGCAGAGCAGCGGCGCGACCTTCTCGATGTCGAGCGATTCGGGGACCCGGAGGACGAAGTCCTCGTTCACGACGACGGCCTGCGAGTAGCCGCCCTGGGTGATGCTGCCGTCGGCGGGGTCGACGCCGGCGTAGGTCTGGATGTTGCCCTTCAGGCAGTACTGCTCCTCGCCCTTGACGCAGTTCTCGCACTCGCCGCAGGAGTTCACCATGCAGCCGACGCCGACGCGGTCGCCGACCTTGTGCTTGGTGACGTTCTCCCCGACGGACGTGACGTGGCCGACGATCTCGTGGCCGACGACCTGCGGGTACTGGATCTCGCCCCACTCGCCCCGGACGGTGTGGATGTCCGAGTGGCAGATGCCGGCGTAGGCGATGTCGATCTCGACGTCGTTCGGGCCGACGTCACGACGGGTGATGGTGGTCTTGACGAGCGGCTCGGTGGCCGACGGTGCGGCGTACGCGTTGACGGTGCGCATGGTCTCCTCGTGGGTGGTGCGTCCAGGCCGGTTCCGGCCCTGGAACCAGTGTGGTGGAGCGCGCCATCGGGAGGGAGGTCCCGTTGGGGCACCCCAGCCCGGGGCACCGTGCGTCAGGCCAGGCGGGCGAGCCGCTCGCCGGCGATCCGGGCGAAGCGCAGCGGGTCGGCGAGGGCGTCGTCCGGTTCGCCCGTCGTCTGCGTCGCCAGCACGGTGAGCGAGGCGGCAGCGTCGAAGTCGTCGAGCGACGCCTCGATCGCGCCGGCCACGAGCATCGCCCGGGCGGTCGGTGCGTGCGCCGACGCGAGGGCGCGCACCACGCTCGGCACCTTGCCCGCGGCGGACTGCCCGTCGTACCGGCCCTCGCCGGTGATGACCACGTCGGCGCCGTCGAGGAGTGCCGGGAGCCCGAGCACCTCGGCCACGCCGCTGGTTCCGCCTGCCAGCGTCGCACCCCAGGCGAGGAGTCCGAAGCCGACACCGCCGGCCGCTCCGGCGCCGGGGGTCGTCGGGTCCACGTCGGGGAAGCAGCGCGCCCAGGCGGCGAGCCGGGCGTCGAAGGCGGCGATCCGGTCGGGAGCGATGCCCTTCTGCGGACCGAACACCGCGGCGGCGCCCGTCGGTCCGAGCAGGGGCGAGGTCACGTCGGTCAGCACGAGGGCGCCGTGATCCGGGACGCGCCGCATCCACGTGGTGTCGACGCCGGTGACGTCGTCGAGCAGCTCGGCACCCTGACGCAGCCGCGGCGGGTGCTCGGGGACGGCGGGCTCACGGTGCACGAGCGCCCCCAGCCCGATCAGCGCGTCGGCACCCCCGTCGGTCGAGGCGCTCCCGCCGATGCCGAGCACGAGGCCGGTCGCCCCGGCGTCGAGGGCGGCAGCGATCGCCTCGCCGAACCCCCGGCTCGTCGCGGCGTCCGGCATGGGAGCCCGGAGCAGGGGAAGCCCGCTCGTGGCGGCGAGCTCCACCACGGCGCGGCCGTCCGGCAACTGCAGCCAGCTCGTGTCGACCGGGGTGCCAGCGGGGCCGGTGACGGTGATCGGCATCTGGACGGCTCCGGGGACAGCGGTCTCGAAGGCGTCGAGCGTGCCCTCGCCGCCGTCCGCCATCGGTGCCGTGAGGACCTCGTCGCCCGGACGCTCGGCGAGCCAGCCGTCGCGTACCGCGGCTGCGATATCGGCCGCGGTCGCGGTCCCCTTGAACGAGTCCGGAGCCACCACGATGCGCACGGCACCACCGTAGCGCTCCCGGTACCCGGACGCGGAGCGCGGCCGGCCACCGGCCGGAGGCGGTCTCGATCTCCGTCCGTGACCGTTCCGGTTCGCGGAACCCGGGATCTGCGAACCAGGACGGTCAACGGCGAACGGGAGAACCTGCCTCTGTCGGCGCCGTCACCGCCCGTCTGTCTCAGCGCGCGCCGAGCGAGGCGAGGAAGAGCGCCTCGGCCAGGGCCATGTGCTCGATCTCCGACGGGTCGACGCTCTCGTCCGGCGCGTGCACGTTCGCCGCCGGCTCGGACACCCCGGCCAGGATCACCTCGACGTCCGGGATCGCCCGCTCGAGCGTCGCGCACAGCGGGATCGAGCCGCCGCCCCCGAGCGAGCCGACCGGAGCGCCCTCGTACGCCTCCGAGAGCGCCGCACGGAACGCGGACGACGACGCTCCGCCGCGCGCGCGGAAGCCGGCACCGACACCGGTGACCCTCGCCGTCACCTCGACGCCGGCCGGTGCGCGGCGGAGCAGGTGCGCGACGAGCAGCTCGCCGGCCGCCGCCGGGTCGACGTCCGGCGGCACGCGGAGGTTCAGCGCGGCACCGGCGGTGGCCTGGACGGCCGGCGCGGACCCCGCGACCGTCGGGGCGTCGATGCCCACGACCGTGAGCGCAGGACGTGCCCAGACCTGCGACGCCGGGTCCGCAGAGCCGATCGGCACCGCGCCGTCGAGCAGGCCGGCATCGGCGGCGAACCGGTCGCCGTCGTACGGCAGGCCGTCCCACGTCCGGGACGCATCGAGACCGTCGACCGTGGTGTCCCCGACCTCGTCCCGGAGCGTGGCGAGGAGCGCGACCAACACCGCGATGGCGTCCGGCGCCGCCCCGCCGAACATCCCGGAGTGCACGGTGCCCCGCAACGCCCGTACCCGGAGCTCGACGAAGGCGGTGCCCCGGAGCGTCGTCACGAGCGCGGGTTCACCAACCGCGGCGTTGCCGGCGTCCATCACGACGGCGGCGTCCACGTGCCGGAAGTCGGCGGCGTGCGACACCACGTACTGCTCGAGACCGTCGGTGCCCTGCTCCTCCGAGCCCTCGACCACCACGACGAGCCCGACCGGGAACGCCCCGTGCACGTCGAGCAACGCTCTCAGCGCCACGAGGTGCGTGACGATCCCGCCCTTGCAGTCGGCTGCACCTCGGCCGTAGAGGCGACCGTCCCGCTGCGTGAGGGTCCACGGATCGCTCGTCCAGGCAGCGAGGTCGCCCGCCGGCTGCACGTCGTGGTGCGCGTACAGCAGCACCGTCGGCGCGCCGGGCGGCGCGGGGTGGGTGGCGATGACCGCCTGCGAGCCGTCCGCGGTGGTGGCGAGCCGCGCCTCCAGGCCGAGATCGGCGAACGCCACCCGGACCGCCTCCGCGACCCGGCGGCAGTCGTCGAGCGACTGCACGGCCGGGGCGGGGACCGACGGGATCGCGACGAGCGCCGCGAGCGTGTCCAGTCCGGTCGGCAGGCCGGACCGGACGGCCGCGCGGAGGTCCGCGGCGCTCACGAGGCGCTCGCCGGCGACTCGGTCGCCGTCGGCAGGGCGAAGCGCGTGGGGGCCGGCGCGCTGGCGGTCGCGAGGTCGGTGATCACCTCGCCGAGCAGCGGAGCGAACTTGAAGCCGTGGCCGGAGAACCCGGTCGCGACCGTGATCGGCCCGCGGCGGTCGATGACGAAGTCCTCGTCCGGCGAGTTGTCGTAGAGGCAGCTGATGAACGTCGGGCTCGTCGCATCGACCCCCGGCACGTACCGCGCCACGTACGCCTGCAGCCGCTCGGCCTCGGCCGCGTCGGGGGTGAAGTCACGGTGGTCCGGGTCGACCACGGGGCCGGTCCCGTGGAACCCGACCTTGACGCCCTCGCCCGGGGTCAGCAGGCCGTACACGTCGTCCCCGTCGGCCCAGTGCACGAAGCTCGGCCACGCGGCGTCCGGCAGTCGGCTGGGGAAGTGGGCGGGCTGCTCCTGCGTGACACGGATCGCCGGGAGGCGCGCCCCGCGTTCCGCGAGCAGGTCGCCGACCAGCGTGGGCGCCCAGGACCCGACGGCCGCGATCACCGAGGGGGTGCGGTGCGCGGTCCCGTCGGACAGCGTCACGGTCACGTCGGCGCCGTGGTCGTCGAGCGCGGTGACCCGGGTGTCGAACCGGAGCTCGGCGAGCCCCGTGCGCTCGGCCAGGGTCAGGAAGACCTCGACAGCGCGGTCGGACCGGATCCGTCCGGCGGTCGCGTGCGTCAGGACGTGCCCCTCGAACGCGATGCCGGGCCAGCGCCGGGCGGCGGCGTCCGGGGTGAGGGTCTCGTGGGGGATCCCGGCGTCCGCGAGCGCCGCGGCGATCGCGTCGACGACCTCGGCTCGTCCGTGGTCGACCGCACCCGTCCGGACGATGAGCTCTTCGCCCGCGGCACGTTCGAGGGCTTCCCACAGGGCGAGTGCTCGGGTGGTCAGTGCCACGTACTCGGCGTCGGCGTAGCCCTGGCGGAAGATCCTCGTCGCACCGTGCGACGATCCCCGGTGGTGCCCGCGCTCGTGCTGTTCGACGAGCACGACGCGCTCGCCGCGGAGGGTGAGTGCGTACGCGGTCGCCGCGCCGACCACACCGCCACCGATGACGACGTGGCGTGTGGGGTCCGGGAGTGCCATGGGTCGATCGTAGTTCCGGGCGGCACGGCCCTCAGCGGTCGAAGGCGGCGAGGACGGTCCTCGCGGTCGCCGCCACGAGGGCGTCGTCGTAGGCCCGTTCCGGGTCGTTGCGGGTGGTGAGGACGGCGATCACGATCGGACCGGCGTCCGGCCGGGTCACGCGGGCGACGTCGTTGCGGATGCCGCCCGCGCCGCCGGACTTGTCGGCCACCGTCCACCCGTCGGGAGCGCCCGCGCGGACGAGAGTGTCACCCGTCGCGTTGCCGCTCATCCAACGCTCGAGCAGCGCGGTGTCCGAGCGTCCGAGCGTCCGCCCGTCGAGCACCGTGGCGAGGGCTGTCGCGAACGCCGCCGGCGTCGTGGTGTCCGCGGTGCTGCCGGGTTCGATCGTGTTGAGGGCGGGCTCGTCGTGCACGACCTCCGTCGTCCGGTCACCGAGCTCGGCCAGCGCCCGGTCGAGCCCCGCCGGTCCGCCGATGCGGTCGAGGACGAGGTTCAGCGCCAGGTTGTCGCTCCGCCGGACGGCTGCCTCGGCGAGCTGGGCGAGCGTCAGGCCGTCGTCCACGTGCTCGCTCGTGACGGGGGAGTACCCGGCAGCCGAGGCGTCCGCCGCGGTCCACCGCACCCGGGTGTCGCGCTCGGCGCCGTGCACCTCGCGGAGGAACTGGGCCGCCGCGAACACCTTGAGGGTCGACGCGTAGCCGAAGCGGCGCTCGCCGTTGTACCCGACGGTCTCGCCGGTGGTGGTGTCGGTCGCGACCACGCCCACCGTGGCGTCGTACTCCTGCTCGAGGGCGGCGAGGGTGCGATCGACCGTCGCCTGCTCGGTGGCGCCGATGCTCGCTGTCGGAGAGGGCGTCGACGTCGGCGACTGCGATGGTGTCCGCGTGGTCGTGACGGAGGTCGGAGTCCCACCGCTGCAGCCGGACAGGACGAGCACGGCGGCGACGGCGAGTGGAGCGGTGGCGCGCATGGCAGCACTCTCTCGTGCGGTCCTGGGTGCTGCCCGCGCCGGGGACGGCGACCTCGGGACCTTGCCCGGTCCCGCCGGTTCCCCGTCTAGCCTGCGGCGTGGATCGCCCGCTCGTCCCGCAGGGCCTGCGCGAGCCGAGCGGCGAAGCGACCCACGACAGCGGCGTCCTCGTCGCTGAGGTCGTCGATGGCGTCCATCACGGGGGAGTGGATGTGCCCGTACGCCTGAGCGAGGTCGGCCTGCGCGGAGTCCGTCGCGATGACGACGATGCCACGCCGGTCGTCCGGGTTCGGGCGGCGCTCCGCCCGACCTGCCCTGACGAGCCGATCGACGAGCTTCGTCACGCCGGCCGTCGTGAGGCGCAACAGGCCGGACAGTTGCGTCGGGTTGAGTGATCGTCCCTCCGCTCCCGCTTGCACGAGCTGCTGCAGCGCGAGCGCGTCGATCGACCGCAACTGCAGCGACTGGAGTGCGAGTTCGTCCGACTCGTGCACGCTGTCGCTCAGGGCCTGCAGACCCTCGAGGGCGCTCACCCCCGCGGCGGTCCGTGGCCGTCTGGGGAACAGACGAGCACCCCGAGACCGGTTCTCCGCTCCTGCCATGACCGCCTCCGCTCGTCGCCTGGGGCAGATGCTAATCCGCGCACCGTGGATTATCTGAGTACGTATCTAACCGAGGACGACGACTGTCTCCGGCACGGGCCGCACGGTGTGGTCCGTGAGAAGGAGCAATCATGTCGAACACGGCACGCACCCCGGCACGGCACGACTCCGTCGTGCACCGCACATGGGACGAGACCAAGTCCGCCCTCAAGACCACCGAGTTCTACGTCTGGCTCGTCGTGTCGGTGGCGATCCTCATCGCCGCGGCCGTCGTGGACAACGCGGACAGGGGACACACCGGATTCGGGGCGGACCAGGCGTGGCTGTACGTCGCCGTGGTCACCGCCGCGTACATCGTCAGCCGTGGGATCGCGAAGTCCGGCGTCCGGAAGCCCGACGCCGACGACGACCGTCACGACGCGAACGGGCAGCTGCGCTGAGGCAGGCCAGCCTGACACGGCAGTGGGCCGTCCCGATCTCGTCGGGACGGCCCACTGCCGTGATCGAGCCGTCGGCGCGACACTTTCCGCCGCTGCCCTGTCGGAGCGAGTGACGGGAATCGAACCCGCGCTACCAGCTTGGGAAGCTGGAGTTCTACCATTGAACTACACTCGCGCATCCCGCCAAGCGGGACGTCGCAAGCCTAGCGGATTCTGCGCTGGACGCCAGCCGAGTGCCCGCCGAGCGCGGCGTTGCCCGCTCGCACCGCGCCTCCTGGGCGGAACCGTGTCTCCGCTGTGAGCCGGTCGGTCTGACGGACAGGTGTCGCCCTCGTGTGTACCGTCCAGGTGGATTCAGCGACCCGTGAACCCGAGGAGGACCCGGATGGTCAGGCATCCCCTCATCGACGACGTGGTCGGCCCCGCGATCGTGGTCGACTCGGCTTCGCCGGTGGTGTGGCTGACCGAGGCGCTCGCCTCCCTGCTCCGTCGGGCATCCGACTCCGGACGGTTCGTCGTCCTCCGCACCGGCCCCGGCTCCGCGCTGACTCCGGCGCTGCGGCACGCCCTCGGGGCGTACGGGGCGGCGTGGGCCGTCACCGACCCCGACGGCACGCTGCGCGACGGACGGACCGGGGTCGCGGCCTCCCGCATCGAGGACTTCGTGCACCGCGGTCCCGAACTCGTCGGCACGCCCTCGCCGGAACACCCCGTCGCGCGCGACTCGGTCCGGCAGATCAGCATCGACCTCACGCTGCGCCACCACGCCGAACGCGCGATCGACATCGGGTCCGCGATCGAGGCGCTGTGCGAGACGGTGGGCACGTGTCCGACGCGGTGGGGCACCGCGGAGCCGCTCACCGTGCCGTGGGACCGCTGGGTCGTCACGCAGTACGCCAAGCACGAGGCGCCGGCGGTGTCGACCTCGTACGCCGTGGGCGAGGGCTTCTCGGCGACGATGACCGCGCACCTGCTCGACGGCGTGGTGGTCGAGACGATGTCCGCCGTGCTCACGATCCCCGAGGACGGTGCCGACCAGTCGCTCGCGTCGCGGCTCCTCGACGCCGTGCACCGCGTCGCCGAGGACGTCGAGCCGGTCTTCGGCGTCGTGATGCAGCGCCGTGGCGACGCCGACCACCTCGTCCGCGCGGTCTCGCACGGCGAGCCGGCGCCGCTGGCCGTCGTGGTGGGGCCCGAGGCGACCGAGTTCCTCGACCGGGACGGCGTCTGGCCCCCGCCGCGCACGTCCACCTCGACGTTCGGCGGCGGCGGGCTCGTCGTGCGGTTCGACGACGGCTGGGAAGCGCTCGAGGCCTTCCTCGACCGCATCGACGAGGACCGCTTCCTGCAGCTCGTCGGGGGAGCCCCGCTCGACCCCGCCCACGACGAGGGCACGTTGGACGGGCACGTCGGGGACGGCTCGCACGTGTACGGCGGTCACCGTGCCCCGTGACGTCACCCTGCTGTGCCGAGGACCGGTCGAGTCGCGCGACGTCGCCGAAGCACTGCTCCTGCACGACGAGTCCTGGGGCGTCCGGGCGCTCGACGACGGTCCGATGATGCAGGTCTGTCGCGATGCCACGCACCCCGTCATCACCGTGCTCGGGGTGCGGCGGGTGGATGCCCTCGACGAGGTCGAGCGGATCCTCCCGGATGCCCCGACCCTGTCGACGCCGCTGTGGTGGGTGGACACCGTGACGCCCGAGGGGGCGGACGGCGAGTCCGGGATCTCCGCCGCGCTCGAGGCCGCGCTGGACCTCGACGCGGTCTGCATCGTCCACGGCGACTGAGCGCCGCGGCCGCGTGCCGCGTCAGTCGCGCTCGTGCATCGCAGCGAGGCGCTCGTTGTACGCCTTGAGGTCCGCGTCCCCGTCCCGCTCCGCCTTGCGGTCGAGGCGCTTCGCGTCGCGGGTGTCCGACTTCACCCAGTTGCGCACGACGAGCAGCGCGACGAACACCATCGGGAGCTCGGACGCTCCCCACGCGATCCCCCCGCCGGTGTGCTGGTCGGCCAGGAGCGCGGCGTCGTTCGTCTGCCCGAGGGCGTGGAACCAGTCGATCGCGAAGACCGACTCCGAGGTCATCACCGCGACGCCGAAGAACGCGTGGAACGCCAGGGTCGCGAGCAGGGCGATGATCAGGATCGGGTACTGCGGACGCTTCGGACCCGGGTCGACGCCGACGAACACCCAGAAGAACAGGTAGCCGCTGAACACGAAGTGCACGACCATCGCCACGTGCCACTCGTGCGACTGCATCGCGTACTGGTAGGCGGGCGTGAAGTAGAACACCACGAGGGACCCGGCGAAGATCACCCCGGCGACGGCCGGCTTCGCGAGGAACTGCATGTACCGCGAGTGCGTGAAGAGCATGAGCCACTCACGGGCACCGCGCGAGCCGTCGTTCCGGACGGGCAGGGTCCGCAGCGCGAGGAGCACCGGGCCGCCGAGCACGAGCGGCAGCGGCACGAACATCATGAGCAGCATGTGCTGGAGCATGTGCGACGAGAAGTGGATCATCCCGTAGACCGCCGGGCCGGCCGAGGTCGTCCAGATGAACAGCGCGCACCCGAGCAGCCACGCGATCGTCCGACCCACCGGCCACTTGTCGCCACGCTTCCGGAGCTTGCGCACGGCGAGCAGGTACCAGCCGGCCCCGACGACCGCGAGCGCGAGCCACACCCAGTCGACGTGCCACTGCGTCAGGTACGTCTGCACGGTCTGCGCGGGCGGGTACGGGAACCCGATGAGCCCGGAACGGGTGTCGTCCCCGGTCTCCGGCGTCTGCGGGATCGGCGGCTGCGAACGGCTGACGGCGACGGAGACCCCGATCGCGATCGCCATGAACACGATCTCGGCGAGGGCGAACCGCACGAACACCCGGCGGTCGAGGGGTGCCCGGAGGAGCCCCGGCACGAGCCGCCGCCGCTGGACGACCCCGGCGAGCCCGAGCAGCACGAGGATGACGGCCTTGACCGTGATGAGCCACCCGTACGTCGTCGTGAACAGGTCGAGCGGGCCGGTCAGACGGAGCGACGCGTTCACGATGCCCGAGAACGCGACCGCCGCGAACGCCCACCCGGCGAGCGTCGAGTACCGCGACACGACCCGCCCGGTGGCGCCCTTCGTCCGCGTGCGCAGGACGAGCACGGCGACGAGGCCACCCGCCCAGACGCACACGGCGACGAGGTGCACCGCGAGCGAGTTCACCGCGTTGGCGTGCTCGAGCGACCCAGCCGCGTGCCCGGACAGCGCGAGCGGCAGCAGCGCGAAGAGCCCGGCGACGGTGGCCACCGCGAGCGTCGTCACCCGCGTCGCGAACGCGGCGACCACGGTCGCGACGAGGATCGCCGCCGCCGACACCACGAGCGCCTGGCCGATCTCGACCTGGAACGCGAAGAGCGTGAAGTTCCGCGCGAACACCGGGTTCGTGAGCGGCACCCCGAGGGTGTTCGCGCCCGTCAGGACGATGCCCACCACGGCCGCGAGGAACCACACCGAACCCGTCGCGGCGGCCCACCGTGCGGCGCGGTGCTGCACGCTCGACATCGCCCGGTGGTCCTTCTTCTGCGCCGGCAGCGCGAACGCCGCGACGACGAGCAGCCCGATCGTCAGCGCCGCCATGGTGTCGTGCACCACGCGGGCGACGGGCAGTCCGTACTCGACGAGGTCACCCGCCGACACCAGTTGCTGGTTCGCGGTGAAGGCGCCGGTGAGCGTCATCCCGAGGATCGAGCACGCCACCGCGAGCGGGACGGCGACGACGAGGACCGTCGCGACGGTGGACGTGCGCGCGGTGACGGGGGCCGATTCCGGCGCCGCGCCTCCTGGCTGGGTTTCGGGTGACGTGACGGTCATGACCGTCCAATCGTAGGTGCCCTGACTGGAGGCGCGGCGTGCGTCGCGCGCTCCGGCTGCGGCCCGCCTCAGCTCACGTCAGACGCGTCGCTCCCAGATCCCCTCGCTCCCGACACCGACGAACCCGACCGCTTCGTTGACGTCGAGCATCGGGCGGTTCTCCTCCGCGTTGAAGGTGATGATCGAGGGGTGCCCCGGAAAGTCCTGCTCGACGCGTTCGATCCCGACGACCTTGAGGAGCCAGCCGAGCCGGTGCCCGCGGTGCTCCCGCAGGACGAGGGTGTCGCCCTGCATGACCGGCTGGTGGACGGCGTCCGGCACTGCCAACTGGGTGAAACCGGCCAAGGTGGTCGTCGGGACGTGCTCGACCGCGACGGTGAGCATCGTCCGCGGGGAGCGCTGCAGCTGCGCCTCGTGCTCCTGCAGGCGCTCGCGCGTCCAGACGTCCTCCGGCTCCTGCATGTCGCCCTCGGGCGCATCGGTGCTCATCCGTGTCTCGAGCAGTGCGATGCCGTCGAGCCACCGCTCGGGTGTCGGTCCCGCCCAGGAGTGCACCCGGTGGTCGGGCCCGGCGGCAGCCGCAGCTCGGTCGTGGAGCTCCCGCACGACGGACTGGTCGGCCGGCAGCGCCAGGCGACTGATCCGGTTGACCTGCCCGAAGCGCCAACCGCGGCCGGTCAGGAACCGGGCACCCGCTTCGTCCTCGGGCACCGCCCCGTGGCCGGTGGGTGGGACGAGGTACCCGGGCCCGGTCGCCGGCCCCACCTGCCGTGACACCGCGTAGGTCTTCCACTGGGTGCGACCGTCGTCGCGGGCGACCCGCTCGAGGTGTTGCGCCAGCAGCGTTCCGATGCCCCGCCGCTGGTGGTCGGGCGCGACGGCGACCGCGATCCAGCAGTTGGGCGTCCCCGGGGCCCGCTTCGTGTCGTAGGAGCCGGCGGCCACGACGTCACCGCTGGGATCGCGCACCACGAAGAGACGGCTCGGGGCCTCGGGGTCGAGCAGGTACGGGAGCTGTTCCTCGGGTGTCCAGAGGATCTCGGGCAGCCCGGTGACGGCGACCTCTGCGGCGTTCTGCACACGGACCCAGTCGCGGAAGGCGGCGACCGTCCCGGGGTCGTCGTCCACGGTGCTGGGCACGTCGAGCTCGTGCACGGTGTACGCGGTCATGTCGGTTCCTCCTGGCCGTGTGACGCCGCCCGACGCTGGGCAGCCTCACAGCTTACCGGCGCCGTTCCGCTGCCGCTAGGCTCGTCGGGTGCTGCTCTCCGACCGCGACATCACCGCCCAGCTCGCCGATGGCCGGATCGGCCTCGACCCGTACGACGCCTCCCTCGTGCAGCCGTCGAGCATCGACGTCCGGCTCGACAAGTTCTTCCGGTTGTTCGACAACCACAAGTACCCGCACATCGACCCGGCGGTCGACCAGCCCGACCTCACCCGACTGGTCGAGACCGACCCGGACGAGGCGTTCGTCCTGCACCCGGGGGAGTTCGTGCTCGGGTCGACGTACGAGGTCGTCACGCTGCCCGACGACATCGCGGCGCGGCTCGAGGGCAAGAGCTCGCTCGGACGACTCGGCCTGCTGACGCACTCGACGGCGGGCTTCATCGACCCGGGCTTCTCCGGTCACGTGACGCTCGAGCTCTCGAACGTGGCGACCCTGCCGATCAAGCTCTGGCCGGGCATGAAGATCGGCCAGCTCTGCTTCTTCCAGCTCTCGAGCCCGGCCGACAAGCCCTACGGGTCGGCCGAGTACCAGTCGCGGTACCAGGGGCAGCGCGGTCCGACGCCGTCCCGCTCGGCGCAGAACTTCCTGCGGACGGACGTCTCCCGCCGGGCGTAACGCGCTGGGAAATATCGCCCGTCGCGATCTTCCGGCGGTGACGCTCCGAACCGCGGAATGTGCGTAAAGAAATGTCGCATTCTGTGTATCGTGGCCGCATGTCAGCAGTACTCCCACGACCCGCGCCGCCAGTGTCGGCAGCCGGGCTCATCCGGGACGCCCGGCTCCGCGCCGAACTCACCCAGGTGCAGCTCGCCGACCGCGCCGGCGTCACGCAGAGCGTCATCAGCACCTACGAGAACGGACGCCGCGAGCCGTCCCTGGCCGCGCTGCAGCGACTCCTGCTCGCAGCGGGGTTCACGGCAGCGATCGACCTGCACCCGGTCGAGGAGCCGCCGCCGCTCCGGGACCGCGTGATGGCCGCTCGGCGGGAACTCGTCGCGATCGTGCAGCGCCTCGGCGGCCGCAACCCGAGGCTCTTCGGCAGCGTGGCCCGGGGCGAGGACGGCCCGGCGAGCGACGTCGACCTCATGGTGGACCTCGATCCCGGACTCGGCATCTTCGCACTCATGCGGATCCAGGACGAGGCCGAGCAGCTCCTCGGCGTGCGCGTCGACGTGGTGGACGCCGCCGGTATGGGCGCCGACGCCGTCCAGGACGCGGTGCCGCTGTGAGCCGTGACGTGGGGGACCGGCTCGACGACGTGATCCGCGCGTGCGGGGTGATCCGCGAGTACGTCGACGACGAAGCGCTGCCGGAGGGCCTCGTCTACGACGCGGTCCGGATGCGACTCGTCGAGATCGGCGAGGCCGTGCGGATGCTCCCGAGCGCGGTGACGTCGACCGAGCCGAGCATCCCGTGGGCACGGGTCTCCCTGCTCGGCGAACGCCTCACCCGGCGGTACTTCGACACGACGCCTGCGGTCGTCTTCGGCACGGCGCGGGTGGACGTGCCGTCACTCTGCGAGGCGGTGCGCCGCCTGCGCGCCGCGCACGTGGCGCGCTGACCGACGGAGCGCGGTCGGTGCGGTGAACGCGAGCGACTGACGGACGGGAGGCGCGGGTCGGCCCCGCACCGCGCCTCCTGTCCGACCCGTGCGCAGCCGGAGGACGTTCCCGGTCGCGGCGCTGACCGTTCCGGTTCGCGATCCCCGGGTTCCGTGGACCAGAACGGTCAGCGCCCATGAGGAACCAGCGCGCCGCGAACGCGGGACGGCCCCGTCTCGCCGGAGCGAGACGGGGCCGTCGTCGTGTGATCTCGGGAGATCAGCCCTTCTTGGCGAGTGCCTCGAGGGTGTCGTTGCCCTTGTAGGCCTCGACCGCGTTCTCCTTGGTGACGAGGATCGGGGTGAGCTCGATCGCCGGGACCGTCTTCACGCCGTTGTAGTTGTTCGTCTTGTCGATCTTCGTGTCGGGCTTGTTGCCCTTCGACAGGTCGGACACCAGGTCGATGGCGGCCTGGGCCTCTTCGGTGGTGTTCTTGTAGATGGTCGAGTACTGCGTGCCCTGCATGATGAGCGGGATCGACGCGGTCTCCGAGTCCTGGCCGGTGACGACGGGGTTCGGCTTGCCGGCCGCCTTCGTCGCGGTCAGGATCGCACGGGCGAGGGTGTCGTTCGGCGACAGGACGCCGTCGAGCTTGGTGTCACCCGAGTAGTACTGCGAGAGCAGGTCCGTCATGCGCGACTGGGCGTTCTGCGCGAGCCAGCCCTTGGTCTGGACCTTCTGGAAGGTCTCCTGGCCGGACACGACCTTGACGGTGCCGTCCTTGATCTTCGGCTCGAGCACGCTCATCGCACCGTTGAAGAACACGGTGGCGTTGGCGTCGTCGGCCGAACCGGCGAAGAGCTCGATGTTGTAGGGGCCGTCGCCCTTCTCGGCCTTGAGGCCGTCGAGGAGCGCCTGCGCCTGCAGCTGACCGACCTTGTAGTTGTTGAACGCCACGTAGTAGTCGACGTTCTTCGTGTTGAGGATGTTGCGGTCCCAGGCGATGACGGTGACGCCCTTGGCCTTGGCGGCCTTGACCTGCGAGCCGAGCTGCGAACCGTCGGCGGCGCCGATGATGACGACCTTGGCGCCCTTGGTGACCATGCCCGAGATCTGCGACTGCTGGTCCGGGACGGGGTTGCCGGCGTTGGCGTACTGGATGTCGGCCTTGAAGCCGGCGTCCTCGATCGACTTCTCGAACGCGGCGCCCGCGAGCACCCAGTTCTGCGAGGTCTTGGCCGGCAGGGCGACACCGATCAGGTCACCCTTCTTGATCTCCGTGCTGGCGGAGTCCGAGCCGGAGGTGCCGCGTGCGGAGCAGCCGCTGAGGGCGAGGCCCGCGACGAGGGCCAGGCCGATGCCGGCGATGAGCTTCTTGCGCATGAGATTGCTTTCTCTTCGTTGAGGGGTGGTGCTGTGGTGAGGGGTTCGTGTGCCCCGGTCGCCCGGGGCACCACGTCTTTACTGGGTGTTGACCTTCTCCGGCTGGTCCTCGATGGACCGCGGTTGCTGGGCCGCCACCGTGTTCTGCTCGGTGTCCTTCCGCTGGAACTGCCGCATCATGCCGCCGATGAGCGACGGACGTCCCTGGGACTTCGAGTAGACGTCGAAGGCGACCGCGACGAGGAGGACGAGACCACGGATGATCTGGACCTTGTTCGACTCGATGCCCATGAGCTGCAGGCCGTTCGACAGGAGCGCCATCACGAGGCCACCGATGATCGACCCGGAGATCGTCCCGATGCCACCCGCGACCGCAGCGCCACCGACGAACACGGCGGCGATCGCGTCGAGCTCCCAGCCGGTGCCGTCAGCGGGACCCGAGGCGTTCGAGTAGCCGACGAACACCATGCCGGCCACCGCGGCGAGCACGGACATGTTCGCCATGACGAAGAAGTTGACCTTGCGGGCGCTGACACCGGAGAGCACCGCCGCGCTCGCGTTGCCGCCGACCGCGTACACCTGGCGACCGAAGATCGTGTTCTTCGTGATGAAGCCGTAGATGATCGTCAGGACGCCGAGGATGATCGCGACGATCGGGATCGAGGTACCGACAGGACCGGCGCCGAACAGGTAGGTCGCCACGAGCGTGACGGCGACGAGGATGCCGGTGCGGACGATCGACACCCAGAGCGGCGGGACCTCGGCCTGCATCTTCTTGCGACGCGAGCGGCCGCGGGCCTCGATGACGATGAGCGCGATGATGGTGGCCAGGCCGATGAGCAGCGTGCCGTTCGAGTAGCCGAAGTCGGGACCGAAGTCGCCGAGGTAGCCGGCACCGATCGTGTTGTACGAGTCGGGGGTCGGGACCGAGGTCGACTGACCGATGATCTGGTTCGCACCGCGGAAGATGAGCTGACCGGCGAGCGTCACGATGAACGCGGGGACCCGGACGAACGCCACCCAGAAGCCCTGCCACGCACCGACGAGGGCGCCGACGGCGAGACCGAGGATGATCGCGGCCCACGCCGGCCAGTGCCAGACGGACATCGACTGCGCGACGATGATGCCGACGAACGCCGCGACCGAACCGACGGACAGGTCGATGTGGCCGGCGATGATCACCATCACCATCCCCAGCGCGAGGATGAGGATGTAGGAGTACTGCAGGAACAGGTTGATGACGTTCGTCGGCTCGAGGATGAGCCCGTTCGTCGTGATCGAGAAGAAGATCACGATGGCGATCAACGCGATGATCATGCCGTACTGGCCGATGCTGTTGCCCTTGCCGAACAGCAGTTTCAGGTTCTTCATGAGACGGGAGCGCCCTTCCGCGCGGAGGTCATGCTGCGCATGAGCGTTTCTGGATCGGCCTGGCCCGAGGGGATGTCGGCCGTGATCTGGCCCTCGAAGATCGTGTAGATCCGGTCGGAGAGGCCGAGGAGTTCGGGGAGCTCGGAGGAGATGAGGATGATGCCCTTCCCCTCTGCCGCGAGCTGCTGGATGATGCCGTAGATCTCGAACTTCGCGCCCACGTCGATGCCGCGGGTCGGTTCGTCGAGGATGAGGATGTCCGGGTCGGTGAACATCCACTTCGACAGGACGACCTTCTGCTGGTTGCCGCCGGAGAGCTTGCCGACGTTCTCCTCGACGGTCGGCACCTTCGTGCGGAGCAGCTTCCGGTACTTCTCGGCGACGTTGTACTCCTCGAGGGAGTCCACGACGCCGGCCTTCGAGATCTTCGGCAGGTCGGCTGCGACCGTGGAGCGCTTGACCGTGTCGAGCAGGTTGAGGCCGAGCGCCTTGCGGTCCTCGGAGACGTAGCCGATGCCGTGCTCGATCGCCTGCTGGACGTTCTTGACCTCGATCGGCTTGCCGTCCTTGATGATCTCGCCGCCGAGCCAGGTGCCGTAGGAGCGGCCGAAGATGCTCATCGCGAGTTCGGTGCGGCCGGCGCCCATCAGGCCCGCGAAGCCGACGATCTCGCCGCGCTTCACGTGGAAGTTCGAGCCCTTGCAGACCAGGCGCGAAGAGTCGAGTGGGTGCTGCACGGTCCAGTCGCGGACCTCGAAGAACGTCTCGCCGATCTTCGGCGTGCGGTCCGGGAAGCGGCTCTCGAGCGACCGGCCGACCATCCCGCGGATGATGCGGTCCTCGTTGACGCCGTCGCCCTTGACGTTCAGCGTCTCGATGGTCTTGCCGTCGCGGATGATCGTGATCTCGTCGGCGATCTGCTCGATCTCGTTCAGCTTGTGGCTGATGATGATGCTCGAGATGCCCTTGGCCTTCAGCCCGACGATGAGGTCGAGGAGGTGCTGCGAGTCGTTCTCGTTCAGCGCCGCGGTCGGCTCGTCGAGGATGAGGAGCTTGACGTCCTTGTGCAGGGCCTTCGCGATCTCCACGAGCTGCTGCTTGCCGACGCCGATGTTCTTGATCTGCGTGTCCGGGTCCTCGTCGAGGCCGACACGGGCGAGCAGGTCCTGCGCGCGGAGCTGGGCGCTCGTCCAGTCGATGACGCCGAACTTGCCCGGCTCGTTGCCGAGGAACAGGTTCTCGGTGATCGAGAGCTCCGGGATCAGCGCGAGCTCCTGGTGGATGATCACGATGCCGGCCTGCTCTGACTGCTTGATGTCCTTGAACCGGACCTCTTCGCCCTCGTAGACGATCTCGCCGTCGTAGGTGCCGTACGGGTAGACGCCGGAAAGGACCTTCATGAGGGTCGACTTGCCCGCGCCGTTCTCGCCGCAGATCGCGTGGATCTCGCCGGCACGGACGCTGAGCGAGACGTCGGACAGCGCCTTGACACCAGGGAACTCCTTGGTGATCGAGCGCATCTCGAGGATCGTCTCGGGTGCGGTGATCGACCGGGTCTGAAGTCCGGTGTCGATCGGGGTTGACGCCACGGTGCATCTCCTTCTGCCGCTGCGATGCGGCAGTCCTTCGGGTGGTTCTGCGAGCGGCAGCGAAGGCACAGGAGGCCTGTGTGGACTCCGTTGTCGCGTCCGGAGTCCCGCGTCAAGACGGTCATGTGACCGTTCACATCGGCGGAACGGAGGTAATACTACGCACGGGATCGGCGCGCCTGTCAATTCGGTTTGGTCGCGTTTGTGTAACGGGCCGCGTGATCTGGCGGAACGGGGGTCCGCACGTCCCCCGCGTTGGGGTACCCGGGGGGGCGTGCGGGACGGGTGCTCAGCGCTTGCGCGGGGCGCCGGTGGATCCGCGCACCACGAGCTGCGGAACGA
>NZ_JAUZED010000034.1:24224-32643 GCF_030705415.1 Curtobacterium sp. A7_M15
AGGCGCGGGTCGGCGCCGACCCGCGCCTCCCGTCCCGCGAACGGGTGCTCAGCGCTTGCGCGGGGCGCCGGTGGATCCGCGCACCACGAGCTGCGGAACGATGTCGATCGGCCGGAGCAGCTCGTCGTCGCCGGGCAGGAGCAGGTCGACGCACCGTCTCCCGAGCTCGGCGAAGTCCACCTGCACGGTCGTGAGGGGCGGCCAGAAGTGCTTCGCCTCCGGGATGTCGTCGTAGCCGACCACCGAAAGGTCCCCGGGGACGTCGAGGCCGTACGAACGTGCGGCGTGCACCACCCCGAGCGCCATCGCGTCGTTCGAGCAGAAGATCGCGGTGCAATCCCGCCAGCGGAGGAGTTCTCGGCCCGCGTGGTAGCCGAAGTCGGCGGTCCAGTCGCCCAGGATCGGCGGGACGACCGGCATGTCCCGGTCGGACATCTCGCGCAGGAAGCCCTGCATCCGGGCGTCCGCCTCGATCCAGTCCTGTGGGCCGGCGATGTGGCGGACGTACTCGTGCCCGAGGTCGAGCAGGTGGGCCGTCGCGAGCCGGGCGCCCTCCATCTGGTCGACCCAGAGCGCGGTCGGGTCCTCGCCGACGCTCGAGCGCATCGTGACGTACGGCGTGCGGATCCCGAGCTCCTCGATGAGGTCGAACACCCGCTGCTGAGGAGCGATGACCACGATCCCCTCGACGTCCTGGTCGAGCAGGTGTCCGAGTCCGTCGCGGACCGCGGTGTCGGTCGGCTCGGCGATGTTCGCGGTCGTCACGGAGTACCCGCGGCTCACGGCGGCGTCCTCGATCGACTGCATCGTCACGGCCGGCCCGTAGTGCGATCGCTGCGCGGTGAGGACCCCGATCGTCCGGGTCCGGCTCGTGACCAGCGCTCGGGCGGCACGGTTCGGCCGGTACTGCAGCTGCTCCATCGCCGCGAGGACGCGGTCACGGGTCTCGGCCCGGATCGCGTCCGAGTTGTTGAGCACTCGGGAGACCGTCTGGTGGGACACACCGGCAACCCGCGCGACGTCGCGGATGCTGGGCGACCGCGGTTGCTGTGCCCGCGTCGACGCCATTGCTACTCGTTTCCTGCCCGGGGCCGTGGCACGCCCATGTGCACGTTCACATTCCGAGCCAGATCATTATGCACGCCTCCGGCATGCACGCCACCTGAGTTGTCGGTCCCGAGCGGAGGCAGGACCCGCCTAGAGCCAGTTGCGCTTGCGGAAGACCACCCAGAGCACACCCATGAGAGCGAGCATCCCGAGGATCGCGACCGGGTACCCGTAGCGCCAGTGGAGCTCGGGCATGTGGTCGAAGTTCATCCCGTAGACCCCCGCGATGAGTCCCGGGGCGAAGAGGATCGCCGCCCACGAGGAGATCTTCTTCACCTCCTCGCCCTGCCGGTGCGCGGCGCGTGCGAGCTGACGGCTCTCCTCGCCCTGCGCGAGGCTCGCACTCGTCATGCGACGCATGGCCTCGTTCTGCTCCTGCGACACCAGGGTCGCGTGCAGCGTCAGGGCGTTCTCGAGCAGAGCCCGGAACGAGTCCACCCGCTCGGTGACCCGCAGTGCGTGGTCGAGCACGTTCCGCAGACGGTGCTGGACCTCGTCGTCGACGCCGTACTTGTCGGCGCCCCGGAGCAGCCCCTTCACCATCGCGGGCACGGGCTTCGTGGCGCGCTGGAAGGCCAGGACCTCGCCGAGGAGCTGGTAGATCCGCTTCGAGACGCCGGGGTCGACCTGACCCGCGAACAGCTGGTCCTCGATGGCGTCCACGTGGTCCTGCAGGATCTCGACCACAGGGGCGTACCCGTCGACGACCTCGTCGAGCACGGCGGCGGTGACGGCCTCGGAACCCCGGGCGAGGAACTCCGGGTCGGCCTCGACCCGGGCACGGAGCGCCGCCAGGTCGGGGCGCTCGGCGTGCCGGACGCTGACCACGAACCGGTCACCGACGAACAGGTGCACCTCGCCGAACTCGACGGTCTCGGCCGCGGTGTCGAACCATGCCGGCCGGAGCACCAGGAAGAGCGTGTCGCCGTACCGCTCGAGCTTGGCGCGCTGGTGTCCCTTGCGGGCGTCCTCCACCGCGTTCTCGTGCAGGTCGAACTCGGTCGCGACGGCCTCGAGCTCGGTGTCGTCGGGGCGGAAGAGGCCGATCCACGCGAGGTCGCCCCCGGTGGCGAACGAGAGGGTCGACGGTGACCCGACGCGACGTCCCTCGACGTAGACCGCGTTGTCGATCAGTGCCATGTGCGTGCTCCTCTCGGGAGCAGGCAGGCGCGAAGTCCCCGGAGCCGACCGGGGCAGGCGTGGTTCAGCGAACGGGCACGGCGACGACCGTCAGGGGCGGCCGGCCCGATCGAGGATGGTCACCCGACATCGCGCCTCACCTGCCCTTCTCATCGTCCGTCGGCCGCGGTGCGCAGCCTCGTGGCCACACCCGTGACCGACGCCCGACCATACTCCGATGGTCGGGACGTGCCAACCCCGGCAACGCGGAGCGAGGGGGCGCGTGGGTCAGCGCGTGATGTGCAGACCGGCCGAGGCGAGCTCGGTGAGCTGCCACCCGAGCCACGGACTCCACGCGAACGGCGCACCTGCGACCGACTCGCGCAGCGCGGCCTCGGACACCCAGGCGTACTCGGCGACCTCGTCGTCCGCGGGTGCCGGGACGTCGTCGGTTACCGCGCGGAAGACCGGGCAGACCTCGTTCTCGACGATCCCCGAGGCGTCGACCGCGCGGTACCGGAAGTCCGGCAGCACGAGCTCGACGTCGCGGACGGTGATGCCGAGTTCGCGCGAGGCCCGCCTGGCGATGGCGTCCTCGAACGACTCGTCAGGGCCGGGGTGGCCGCAGAAGGTGTTCGTCCACACCCCGGGCCAGGTCTTCTTGGACAGCGCGCGACGGGTCACCAGAACGTCGCCGTCGGTGTTCCGCACGTGGCACGAGAAGGCCAGGTGGAGGGGCGTGTGGTCGGTGTGCACCGTGAACTTGTCCGCCGTACCGATCGGGGTACGGTCGTCGGCGAGAAGCACCACGGTTTCAGGGAAAGTCGTCATCTGCCTCGATAGGTTAGGCCAATGAGCGAGGAAGCGGCCACCGTGGCGCACATCGACCTCGCGCTCGTCGACGACTGCCTCGAGCGCTTCTTCGCCGTGTCGTCGGCCCGCGCCGAGCGCTACGGACGACCATCCGGCGAACTCTGGCGGGTGCTCCGCAAGGCGAGCATGGGCGGGAAGCGCTTCCGCCCGCGCATGGTCCTCACCGCCTACACCGGGCTCGGCGGCACCGACCTGCACGCGGCCGCGCACGTGGGTGCCGCGTACGAGTTGCTCCACACCGCGCTCGTCGTGCACGACGACGTCATCGACCGCGACTGGTCGCGCCGCGGGCAGCCGAACGTCGCCGGGTCCTTCCGTGACACGGGGACGACCGGTGGTCTGCCGCTGCCCACGGCCGAGCACCGAGGGATGAGCGCCGCGGTCATCGCCGGTGACCTCGCACTCGCGGGCGCACCCCGGTTCATCGAGTCGGCCGGCGTGACCGGTGACCGACGCACCCGACTGCTCGAGCTCCTCGACGAAGCCGTGTTCGCCAGCGCCGCGGGCGAGATGGCCGACGTCGACCTCGCGCTCGGCGTGATGCCGACGGTGGACGAGGTCCTGCAGATGGAGCGCGCGAAGACAAGCGTCTACTCCTTCGAGGCACCGCTGCAGTCCGGTGCCGTCCTGGCCGGCGCGGCCGAACCGATCGTCGAGGCGCTCGGCGCGTTCGGTCGCGAGATCGGGATCGCCTACCAGATCGTCGACGACCTCCTGGGCGTCTTCGGAGACGAGGGCACGACGGGCAAGACCGTCCTCGGCGACCTGCGCGAGGGCAAGCGGACCATGCTGATCGCCCACGCTGCGACCACCGAGTGCTGGCCGGACATCGCGCCGTACCTCGGTGACCCCGACCTCACTGAGGACCGCGCGGCCGAACTCCGTGCGACCCTTGTCACCTGCGGTGCCCGGGCCGCCGCCGAAGCGCGGATCGCCGAGCACACCGCACTCGCCCGTGCCGAGCTCGCCGGACTGCCGTACGACCTCGCCGACCGCCTGGAGACCCTCGTGACCGAACTCGTGGAGCGCGCCCGGTGAGCCACAGCCGAACGGAGCCGCGTCCCTCGACCCGGCTCCCGCTCTACGACGCCACGGCCGAGGCCGCCTCGGGTGTCGTGATCGACCGGTACTCGACGTCGTTCGGGCTCGCGAGTCGCCTGCTCACGAAGGACACGCGCGAGCACATCCGCAACGTGTACGCCCTCGTCCGGGTGGCCGACGAGGTCGTCGACGGCCCCGCGACCGAGGCCGGACTCGGCCACGACCTCGCCCGGACGGTCCTCGACGAGCTCGAGGCCGACACCGAGCGGGCGATCACCCTCGGTTTCTCCGTCAACCCCGTGGTGCACGCCTTCGCGCGGACCGCCCGGGTCACCGGCTTCGGCCCGGAGCTGACGCGGCCGTTCTTCGCCTCGATGCGGATGGACCTCGAGCGCACCGAGCACGACCAGGAGTCCTTCGACCGCTACGTCTACGGCTCGGCCGAGGTCGTGGGCCTGATGTGCCTGCGCGCGTTCGTCCACCGTGCCGGCACGCCGACGTTCGACGACTCCGTGCTCGTCGACGGTGCCCGTGCGCTCGGCGCGGCGTTCCAGAAGGTGAACTTCCTGCGCGACCTGCACGCCGACTTCGAGGTGCTCGGTCGCTCCTACTTCCCGGGGGTCGACATCCGCAGCTTCGACGAGGCCACGAAGGAGCGACTCGTCGCCGACGTCCAGTCCGACCTCGACCGGGCCGCCCGCACCGTCCGGCTGCTGCCCGTCGACGCGCGGAACGCCGTCGGACTCGCGCACGCGCTCTTCCAGGAGCTGAACGACCGCATCGCCGCCACGCCGGCGGAGCGGCTCATCACGACGCGCGTGCGCGTCCCGAACCCGGTGAAGGCGCGCCTGGCCGCACAGGTGCTCGCCGGACGTGCGCCGCTGCGGTCGCGCGCGACCCACCACCGGACTGGAGGCGCGGCGTGACCCCGCCCCGCGCCTCCCGACCGGCGGCACCCGCCTCGAAGCGCAAGGTACCCGCCCGACGCGCGGTCGTGATCGGCGGCGGCATCAGCGGACTCGCGTCCGCCGCCCTGCTCGCGCGCGACGGGTTCTCGGTGACCGTGCTGGAGCAGCGCGGGCAGCTCGGCGGCCGCGCCGGGTCCTGGGAACAGGACGGCTTCCGGTTCGACACTGGCCCGTCGTGGTACCTCATGCCCGAGGTGTTCGACCACTTCTTCCGGTTGCTCGGCACCTCGGCGGACGCCGAGCTCGACCTCGAGAAGCTGGACCCCGGCTACCGCGTGTACAGCGAGGGCCACGACGAGCCGATCGACCTCCGCGCGGACAGAGAGGCGAACATCGCGCTGTTCGAGTCGATCGAGCCGGGCGCCGGCGCGCGGATGCGGAAGTACCTGGCCTCGGCCGAGGACACCTACGCGATGGCGATCCGCCGGTTCCTCTACACGACCTTCCAGGACCTCCGGAAGCTCGCCGCGCCGGACGTCCTGCGTCGGCTGCCGAAGCTCGCACGCCTCCTCATCGAGCCGCTCTCGACCTTCGCGGAGTCCGCGGTGCGGGACCGCCGACTCTGGCAGGTGCTCGGCTACCCGGCGGTGTTCCTCGGCACGAGCCCCTACGCCGCGCCGAGCATGTACCACCTCATGAGCCACCTCGACCTCGCCGACGGGGTGCTCTACCCGAAGGGCGGCATCACCGAGGTCATCTCCGCCGTCGAACGCGTCGCCCGTCGCGAGGGCGCGAAGATCATCGCCGGTGCCAAGGTCGAACGGATCGTCGTCGAGGACGGCCACGTCACCGGTGTCGTCCACCGCGACCGCGCGGGTGAGCAGCACACGGCGCCCGCCGACCTCGTGGTGAGCGCCGCCGACCTCCGGCACACCGAGCTGCAGCTGCTCGACGCGGAGCACCGCACGTACCCCGCCGCGCACTGGGCGAAGCGCGACCCGGGGCCCAGCGCCGTGCTCGTCTACCTCGGCGTCGACGGGCCCGTACCGGGGCTGCTGCACCACACACTGGTGTTCACCGAGGACTGGAAGGCCAACTTCGGCGCGATCTTCGGTGCCGACCGGCACGTCCCCGACCCCGCGTCGATCTACGTCTGCGCCCCCTCGGAGACCGACTCCTCGGTCGCACCGCGGGGATCGAGCAACCTGTTCATCCTCGTGCCGCTGCCCGCCGACCTGTCGATCGGCAAGGGCGGGATCGACGGTGCGGGCGACTACGAGGTCGAGCGCATCGCCGACCGCGCGATCGACGTCGTCGCCGAGCGGGCCGGGGTGCCGGACCTCCGCGACCGGATCCGGGTCCGCCGGACGATCGGCCCGCGGGACTTCGCCGACGACTACAACGCCTGGAACGGCTCGATGCTCGGGCCCGCGCACACCCTGAAGCAGAGCGCGTTCTTCCGCGAGAAGAACGCCTCGGCCAAGGTCGACGGCCTCTACTACGCCGGTGCCTCGACCATCCCGGGCATCGGGCTGCCGATGTGCCTGATCAGCGCTGAGGTGCTGCTCAAGCGCATCCACGGCGACACCAGCACGGAACCGCTCCCGGCACCACTCCGGCGACCCGGCACCGCCGACTGATGCCCGGGCTCTACCTCGCCGGACTGCTCGTGTCGCTCGTCGGCATGACGGTCCTCGACGCCCGGCTGCACCTGTTCTTCTGGCGGGCACCGTGGCGTGCGGCGGCGGTCATGGTCGTGGGCGTCGCGTTCTTCATGTTCTGGGACGTGCTCGGGGTCGCCGTCGGCATCTTCTTCATCGGCCCGCAGGACCTGCTGACCGGAGTCCTCCTCGCGCCGGACGTCCCGCTCGAGGAGCTCTTCTTCCTCCTGCTGCTCTGCTACACGACCATGAACCTGTTCGGATTCGTGCGGCCCCTCGTAGCGCGTGGGTTGCGCCGGTCCGAACGGAGCCGTCCGTGACCGGGTCGGGCGCGTACGCCCTGCTCGCGCTGCCGTTCTTCGCCGCGGTGGCGGTCGTCGCCGTCGTCGCCGGGGTCGTCGCGGCACGACGTGCTCGCGCTGCCGGGCGACGGGCCCGGACGGGGCGGCGGATCGCGCTCGTCACCGGACTCGTCGCCGGGATCGCCCTGCTCGTCACGACCATCGTGTTCGACAACGTCATCGTGACCCTGCGGATCGTGGCGTACGACCCGGCGCTCATCAGCGGTGCGAAGATCGGGGCGATCCCGGTCGAGGACCTCGCGTACTCGATCGCCGCGATCGTGCTGCTGCCCAGCCTGTGGGTCCTGTTCGACCGACCCACCCGGCCATCCCAGGAAGAAGAACCGACCCGATGAACGCGAGCACCGCCTCCAGGCCGTCGACCCTGCGCGCCCTGTTCGTGTCGTCCCGGCCGATCAGCTGGGTGAACACCGCCTACCCGTTCGGCGCGGCGTACCTGCTCGGCAGCGGGGTCGGCCTCGACGGCGGCGGCTTCTCGCTCGTCGCCTTCGTCGTGGGCGTCGTGTACTTCCTCGTGCCCTACAACCTGGCGATGTACGGCATCAACGACGTCTTCGACTACGAGTCCGACATGCGGAACCCGCGCAAGGGCGGGGTCGAGGGTGCCCTGCTCGACAAGAGCGTGCACCGCGCGACGCTGTGGGCCGTCGTGGTCACGAACGTGCCGTTCCTCGTCGCGCTCGTCGTGCTCGGTGCCCTGAGTGGCAACGGGCCGTGGTCGTGGCTCGTCCTGGCGATCAGCGTGTTCGCGGTCATCGCCTACTCGGCGCCGGGGCTGCGCTTCAAGGAGAAGCCGTTCCTCGACTCGCTCACCTCGAGCACGCACTTCGTGTCGCCGGCCATCTACGGCCTGGCGCTCGCCGGACCGCACTGGACGGGCCAGCTCGTCGCCGTGTGCGTGGCGTTCTTCCTGTGGGGCGTGGCGTCGCACGCGTTCGGTGCGGTGCAGGACGTGCTCGCCGACCGGGCCGGCGGGATCGGCTCGGTGGCGACCGTCATCGGTGCTCGGGCCACGGTGCGCCTGGCGTTCGTGGCGTACCTCGTGGCCGGTGTCGCGCTGCTGTTCTCGGCGTTCCCGGGACCGATCGCCGCGATCGTCGTCGTGCCGTACGCCCTGAACGTGCTGCCGTGGTGGAACGTCACCGACGCGGGCGCCGAGTCGGCCAACGCCGGGTGGAAGCGGTTCCTCTGGATCAACTACCTCGCGGGGTTCATCGTCACGATGGCGCTCATCGCGTACGCGTTCACGCACTGAGGCGTCGCGCGCGCGACCGCGGTCCGCGCCCGCGCCCGCGCCCGCGGTCCGCGCCCCGCTGCGGTCATCGCGCCCCGACTCTGCGGGGCGCGA
>NZ_JAUZED010000035.1 GCF_030705415.1 Curtobacterium sp. A7_M15
CCCCGCGAGCGGGCGAAATCCGCACCGCTCCCCGCGCCGACACGACGGATACCGCCCGCTCGCGGCCCCGCGCACCCGTCCAGGAGGCGCGACCCCGACCCCCCAGGCCGCCCCGCGCCTCCAGGCAGACACCCCACCGCCCCGCGAGCGGGCGAAATCCGCACCGCTCGCGGTGTCGCGACGACAGAAAGCGCCCGTTCGCGCCGCGCGCGCCGGCCGGCCCCCGTGAGCGGGCGGAATCGGCACCGTTCGCGGCACCCACACGACGGGATCCGCCCGCTCGGGGAAGCGTGCCGCCCCGGCAGGCCTCCAACGCCCCCGCCCCGCCCCGGCACGTCCCAACGCCCCGGCCCGGCCCGGCCCGGCCCGCAACCGTGCCTCCGAGCCCGCGCGACACTAGTGTCGGAAGGGTGACCAGCGCCCTCCTCACGGACCAGTACGAACTCACCATGGTCGACGCGGCCCTCAAGGACGGCACGGCCGACCGCCGGTGCGTCTTCGAGGTCTTCGCCCGCCGACTGCCGGACGGCCGCAGGTACGGGGTCGCCGCGGGCCTCGGCCGGTTCCTCACGGCCCTGGCCGACTTCCGGTTCGGCGACGAGGAGATCGGCTTCCTCCGCGACCGCGGGGTCATCGACGCCGGGACGGCCTCCTACCTCGCCGACTACCGGTTCACCGGCGACGTCCGCGCCTACCGCGAGGGCGAGGTGTTCTTCCCGAACTCCCCCGTCCTCCAGATCGAGGGCACCTTCGCCGAGGCCGTCGTGCTGGAGACCCTCGCACTGAGCATCTTCAACGCCGACAGTGCGATCGCCGGAGCCGCCGCACGCATGGTCTCCGCGGCCGACGGTCGCCCGCTCGCCGAGATGGGCTCCCGGCGAACCGGTGAGTGGAACGCCGTCGCCGCTGCCCGTGCCGCGTACATCGCTGGCTTCGGCGCGACGAGCAACCTCGAGGCGGGTCGCACGTGGGGCATCCCGACGATGGGCACCGCGGCGCACGCGTTCACGCTGCTGCACGACTCCGAGGAAGCGGCGTTCCGGTCGCAGCTCGACGCCCTGGGCAACGGCACGACCCTGCTCGTCGACACCTACGACATCGAGGCCGCCGTGGACACCGCGGTCCGGCTCACCGACGGCAAGCTCGGCGCGGTCCGCATCGACAGCGGTGACCTGCCGTCCGTCGTGGCCTCGGTGCGCGCGCAGCTCGACCGGCTCGGGGCCACCGGGACGAAGATCACGGTCACGAACGACCTCGACGAGTACACGATCGCGGCGCTGCGAGCCGCGCCGGTGGACTCCTACGGCGTCGGCACGTCGGTGGTGTCCGGCTCCGGGCACCCCGCAGCGGGCATGGTCTTCAAGCTCGTCGCCCACCGGGACGACGCCGACGAGTCCTGGGTGCCCGTCGCGAAGAAGTCGGCCGACAAGGCCTCCACCGGGGGCCGCAAGGAGGCCGGCCGTCGGCTCCGGAACGGCATCGCGACCGCCGAGGTCGTGCTCACCCAGGGCGCGGTCGGACCCGACGAGCGGCCGCTGCTGGTCCCGGTCGTCGAGCACGGTGAGACCGATCCGGCGTTCCTCGGCGTGCAGGGGGTCGAGGCCGCCCGCAAGCACCACAAGATGGCGAAGGCCGAGCTGCCCGCCGACGCATCCCGCATCGGTCGGGGCGACCCGGCCGTCCCCACGCTCGTCATCTGAGCGTCGGCGCTACTCCGCCTTCATCTTCTCGTAGATGGCCTTGCAGTCCGGGCAGACCGGGAACTTCTCGGGGTCGCGTCCGGGGATCCACTTCTTCCCGCACAGCGCCTTGACCGGCTTGCCGGTCAGGGCCGACTGCAGGATCTTGTCCTTCTTGACGTAGTGCGAGAAACGCTCGTGGTCGCCGGGCTCGATCGCCTCTTCCTCGAGGAGCTTCTCGAGCTCGCGGTCCATCACGTCGAGGCCGCCACCGGGTTCCGTCATGCTCATGCCTCCAGGGTACGACGACCGGGCGCGCGCCGCGACGGTCCGCGACGCGCAGATCCAGGGCCGACCCGTGACGGACGGGAGGCGCGGTGCGGGGCCGACCCGCGCCTCCCGTCCGTCAGGTGGTCACCCGGGAGGCGACCCGGCTCAGTTGCGCTGCGCTGCGGCCAGCAGGTCCGGCCCGTGGCGGTCGAAGAGGCGACCGCCGATCGCGACGCCCGCGGCCAGGACGACCACACCGACCAGGACCCCGACGACGAGGGTCAGGAGCCGCCACGGCTCCGGGCCGTCGACGAACGCGAGCACCGTCAGCCACGCCGCGGGGACGGAGCAGAGCAGGATCCCGACCACCATCGAGGACTGCGCGACCGAGGCGAGCACGCCGGCGGCCTGGGGCTGCTGGAACGGGTGGTCACCCGGTCGGACCGTCGGGTACGGCAGCAGGACGGACACGACGCTGGACAGTCCGAGACCGGACAGGAGCGCACTCGTGCTCACGCCGATCAGCAGCGGGAACGCCGCCCGGTCGCCGAAGAGCCACGCCGAGACCCACGCGCCCGCGACGAGTGCGGGGATGCCCACGGTGAGCACGGGCACGAGTCGGCCGAGTCGGTCGCTCCAGCCCGGGGCTCCCGAGGCGACGTGCAGCCACACCGCGGTGTTGTCGTACGAGACGTCGTTGTGCGGCAGGAACCCGGCGATGAGCGCCATCAGCGGCAGCGGCACCAGGGCGGTCCAGTGCCACGGCACCCCCGCGACCCCGAGCGGGATGACGACGAGCGGGACGAACACGATGATGAGGTAGGACGCTCGGTAGCGCGGATCGCGCCCCCAGTAGGTGAGCGCCCGTGCCGCCACCGCCCCGACGGGCGTGGAGCCGAGCGTGTCGAACCAGCCGAGCCCGCGGTACCGACGCGTGCGCGCCCGACCGTCGACCGTCTCGAGCGCCCTGCCGACGACGGCCCACCAGGCCAGCCCGAGCAGCGCGACGACGACCACGGCGATGACCAGCTTGAGGATCCCCTCGCCGACACGGCCGCTCGCGACGTCGGCGGGGACGGCCCAGGCCGCGCCCCACGGCGTCCACCCGGCGAGGTCGGCGACGCGCTGCATCTCGGCGCCGGCGGGGTCGAGCCAGTCGACGCGGAGCAGGAGCGAGACGGCCGGGATCGCCAGCACGACGATGACCAGGGCGACCAGCCAGCCGGCGTCGCGCGACCGGTGCGGACCGATGACGGAGGCACCCACCGCGCTGCCGACGCGGATCAGCAGGGCACACGTGGCGATCGCGAGGAGTGCTGCGACGACGCCGAGGACACCGACGCCCGCACCGCGCATCCACGCGACGGACTGGGCGACGGCCACGACGGCGACCGCGACGACCGGGACCCCGACGAGCCCGGCGACGCCGAGCCCGACCGCCAGGTCGCGACGGCCGATGCCGAACACGGTGAAGCGCCGCGGGTCGAACTGGTCACCGCGCCCGACGACGAGCGGGACGACCGTGAACGCGAAGGCGATGAGCGTGCCGACCGGCACGATGACCGAGCGCGCGACCTCGGGGGCGACGTCACGGAGCCCGACGACCTCGATCGCGACGAGCACGGCGGCGACGAGCCCTGCGAGGCCGCCGAGCACGACGAGGACCGACCGCCGAGCGCTCCCGCGGACCTCGCCCGCGAGCAGGTCCGCCCTCAGCCGGAGAAGCTGTGCAACCATTCCATGCTCTCTGCCACGACGCGGCCGCCCGCGAGTTCGACGAACTTGTCCTCGAGGCTCTTCCGCCCGCGGACCTGGGCCATCGTGCCGGACGCGAGGACCTTGCCGCCGACGATGATGGCCACGGAGTCACACGTGCGCTGCACGAGCTCCATCGAGTGGCTGGAGAGCACCACCGTGCCGCCCCCGCGCGTGTAGCGACGGAGGATCTCGGTGATGGTCGCTGCGCTCACCGGGTCGACGGACTCGAACGGTTCGTCGAGCACGAGCACCCGGGGCGAGTGGATGAGCGTCGCCGCGAGGGCGATCTTCTTCGCCATGCCCACGGAGTAGTCGGCGACCTGCCGACCGAGTGCCTCGCCGAGCCCGAACGCCTCGGCCAGGTCGCTGCTGCGCTTCCGCGCGGTGGCGCCGTCGAGCCCGCGGAGGGTCGCCGAGTAGTACAGCAGCTGCGCGCCGGTGAGCCGGTCGAACAGCCGGAGCCGGTCCGGCAGGACGCCGAGGTCGCGCTTCGCGGCGGTCGGGTCGGCCCAGACGTCGTGGTCGAGGACGCTCACGCTGCCGGCGTCCGGGCGCAGGAGGCCGGTGACCATCGACAGGGTGGTCGTCTTGCCGGCGCCGTTCGGACCGACGACGCCGAAGATCGAGCCCTGGCGGATCTCGAGGTCGACCTGGTCGACGGCCAGGGTCTGGCCGTACCGCTTCACGAGGCCGTCGGCGCGGAGGACGACGGGCTGCTGGGGCTGCTTGACCGCGGCGGCGGGGCGCTTGGCGCCGCTCGGGCGCTTCTTCGCGGGCTTGGTCTCGGTCGCGGCTGCGGTGTCCGTCGGGGCCGCCGTGTCCTTGCGGTCGGGCACGTCCGCACCGTCGGTCGCGTCGGTCTCGTCGCGTGGGCCGGGAGGCACGGTGCCGGTCGTCCCCGCCGCCTGCGTCGGACGGCTGGCACGTCCCTTGCCGCCGCGCCCCTTGGCAGGGCGGTGGCCGGTGGTCGTCGGCGCCACCGCCTGCGCGGCAGCCCGGTCGACGTCCGCCTCCGGCGTCTCGGTGGCCGTCGTGTCGTCGGTCATCGTGTCCTCAGCGGAGGCGTCGTGTGCATCCCCGTCCCCCATGTCGTCGTCAGCGGTGTCCCGCGCCCGGGCGGCGCCGTCGTCCTCGGTGGCCGCGTCGTCCTCGACATCGCCGTCCGCCTCGGTGTCGGCGTCCGCTTCCTCGGTCAGCCAGGCAGCGTCCGACGTCGCGTACACGTCGTCGTCATCCCCTGCTGCTGCGGCCACCGCCCCACCGTACCAACGCTCACCGGACAGCGGGGGACGCCCCGGGCACGGCGTTGTCGGATCCTCGGCCGTGTGTCACGAATTGAGCACGAAGCGTCGCAGGACGTACCCCGATCGCAGGTCGTTCCGTATCATTCACCGAGGCACGACGAAGTGTTCACCACTCGGAAACCTGCTCCGGCCGGTGCCCCGTGACGATCCTTCCCTGCGAATGCGCGCAGAGACAGCGGTCTTCCCGGGCAGATCGGACCTTCCAGGAGCACACTCGACGAGGCCCGCCCGTGCCCCAGGGCGCGCGGGCGGACACCAGAAGGGACCAGCATGACCACGCAGATCGTCATCCTCGCAGCGGGGATGGGCAGCCGCCTCGGGCGCAGCCTGCCGAAGCCGCTGACCGAACTGAGCGACGGCCGCACCATCATGCAGCAGCAGTTCGACAACATCCGCGCAGCGTTCGGTTCGAGCGCACGCGTCACGATCGTCGTCGGCTACAAGTCGGAGTACATCGTCGAGGCCTTCCCCGAGGCGAACTTCGTCTACAACGAGTCCTACGACTCCACGAACACCTCGAAGAGCCTGCTCCGCGCCCTCAAGGCGACGGGCAAGGGCGGCGTGCTCTGGATGAACGGCGACGTCGTCTTCGACCCCCGTGCCCTGGTGCGTGCGGCCGACATGATCGACGAGGACCGCTCGTTCGTCAGCGTCAACACCGACAAGGTCTCCGACGAAGAGGTCAAGTACACGGTCGACGCCGAGGGCTTCATCCACAAGCTGTCGAAGCAGGTCGTCGGTGGCCTGGGCGAGGCCGTGGGCATCAACTACGTCTCCTCGTCGGACAAGCAGGCACTCATCCGCCAGCTCGGCCGTGTCGACGACCAGGAGTACTTCGAGGGCGGCATCGAGGCTGCCATCGCCGAGGACGGGCTACTCTGGAGCCCGATCGACATCTCGGACCTCTACGCGGTCGAGATCGACTTCGCCGAGGACCTCGAGCGCGCGAACAACCTGTTCGCCTGAACCAGCGTCAAGACCCCCTCGGCGCTTCCGCCCGAAGGGAAACCGTGACCACAGCGAGTGCGCCGACCGCGCCCGCGGCTGCCGCACCAGCGGTGTCCCGGAGCGCCGGTCGGCGCTATCGTCATGCCCTCTGGTTGCTGACGATCCGAGACCTCCGCGTTCGCTACTCGACCTCGGCGCTCGGCTACTTCTGGTCGATCCTCGACCCGCTCGTCATGTCGGCGATCTACTGGTTCGTCTTCACGCAGGTCTTCCACCGAGGGTCGGTCGGCGAAGAGCCGTACATCGTGTTCCTGCTGTCGGCGCTGCTGCCGTGGATGTGGTTCACCGGTGCCGTCTCCGACTCCACGCGGGCGTTCATCAAGGAGACCAAGCTCATCCGGTCGACGACGATCCCCCGCAGCATCTGGGTCGCCCGGGTCACGGCGTCGAAGGGCATCGAGTTCCTCCTGAGCCTGCCGGTGCTCGCCGTGTTCGCGATCGCCACCGGAGCGCACTGGCACTGGGAGATCGCGCTCTACCCGCTCGCGATCGTCCTGCAGTGCGGGCTCGTGTACGGGCTCGGCCTGATCGTCGCGCCGCTCGTGGTCTTCTTCCGTGACCTCGAGCGTGCGGTCAAGCTCGTGCTCCGGTTCCTCTTCTACGCGTCGCCGATCATCTACGGCACGTCGGCGCTCCCCGACCGACTGCACGACCTCGCGGCGTTCAACCCGCTCAGCGGCATCTTCGGCATCTACCGCGCCGCGTTCTTCCCGTCGCAGCTGAACTGGTTCGAGGTCGGGGTCTCGGCGGTCGTGACCGTCGTCGTCCTCGCGATCGGGCTCGTCGTGTTCCGCCGCAGCGAGCACCGCGTGCTGAAGGAGCTGTGATGACCGCCACCGAGCAGACCGACCGCAGCACCACGGTCGCCCCCGTGATCTCCGTCCGCGACGCCGGCATCCGGTTCAAGCGGAACCGTCGGGCGAGCCGGAGCTTCAAGGACCTCTTCGCCGGGAGCAACCGCCGCAAGCGCGCGGACGAGTTCTGGGCACTCCGCGGTGTGTCGTTCGACGTCCGCCCGGGCGAGGCGATCGGGGTCGTCGGCCGCAACGGTCAGGGCAAGTCGACGCTGCTGAAGCTCGTGGCCCAGGTGATGCTCCCCGACGAGGGACGCGTCCACGTCGGCGCCGGGGTCGCACCGCTCATCGAGATCACCGGTGGCTTCGTCGGCGACCTCTCGGTCCGCGACAACGTCTACCTCACCGCAGGGCTGCACGGCATGTCCCGGGCGGAGATCCGCGACGCCTTCGACGAGATCATCGACTTCGCCGAGATCGGCGACTTCGTCGACACCCCGTACAAGCACCTGTCGAGCGGCATGAAGGTGCGCATCGCCTTCGCGGTCATCTCGCGCCTCGACGAGCCGGTGATCCTGGTCGACGAGGTCCTGGCCGTGGGCGACAAGGGATTCCGCGAGAAGTGCTACAAGCGGATCGAGGAGCTCCTCGCCGGTGGCCGCACGCTGTTCTTCGTCTCGCACAGCGACAAGGACCTCCGCCGCTTCTGCGAGCGCGGGCTGTACCTCGACAAGGGTCGCCTGCAGTTCGACGGCACGATCGAGGAAGCACTGCAGCGGTACTCGTCCGACTACGCAGCCTGACCGCCCGTCCCCGTCCACAACCTGGGTCCCCGCAGCCACTCTCCACAGCCGCCACTCCCCCGGGCGGAACCGGCCGCCGGACGTCGGACCCTCACCCTACGGTGACGGCATGCACCACCCGACACCGGCCTACCCCGTCCCGTTCGCGATCGACCGCTCCCAAGCCCCGCACCGCTACGACCTGCTGAACTCCGGCGACGAACCCGTCGACGGCATCACGCTCACCCACCTCGGCACCGGGTACTGTCCGCCGCTCGCCGTGCGCCGGCTCGAACCCGGACGCTCGCTCTCGATCGCCGTGTTCGGCGCCGGCACCGACGAGTCGGGCGTCGTCATCGTCCGCTGGTGTCGCCCCGACCGCTCCGAGTACCTGTGGCGGCTGTCCCTGGTCGGTGACGCCCGTGCGGCCTGATCGGCGTCGTCGCGCCGTCGCCGTCCCGCTGCTCCGGGGTGGTCGCTCAGCGTTCGCCGCGCGCCGCGGCGACCGTCCGCCAGCGGGCGAGCAGCTGTTCGACGGCCTCGTGCAGCCGCTTCGTCGCGGCACCCGGGGTCGTGTCGCCGAAGTACCGCTCGACCCAGTGCTGCAGCTTCGCGAGCTCGGCGGGGTCGTTCGCCGCTGCGTCGACCCGTGCGACGACGTCCTGCGCGTCCGACGCCGTCAACCAGTTGGCGTCGCTCAGGTACCCACGCTCGTCGACGTCCGCCTCGGCCGACACCGGCCGCGTCACGATGAGCGGCTTGCCCACGGCGAGCCGGTCGTAGATCATCGCGCTGATGTCCGTGATCGCCACGTCCGCTCCGGCGAGCTGCCATCCCAGCTCGGCACCGTCGTCGTACACGTGGTGCGCACTCGGGTCAGCAGCGTTGGCGGCGGCGATCGCCGCGACGATCCGTTCGTGCGCCGCCTTGTACGCGACGTCGAGCACACCGCTCCGGGGGTGCGGCCGGTAGACGAGCCGATGGTCCGGCGATGCGAGCACCCGCTCGGCGATCGTGGTGCCGTGGCTCGCGATCGACCCGTAGGCGGCCGCTGCCCGGTCGCCCTCCCACGTCGGCGCGTAGAGCACGACCGTGCGATCGTCGGCCGGGTACGGCGCGGCACCGGCGAAGTGGTCGGCCTGGGGGCGACCGATGGCGATCGTGCGCGTGTCGAGGTCGTAGTCCCAGAGCGCCTCCGACAACCGTCCACGAGCGGCGTCACCGGCGATCAAGGCGTAGTCGTACGCCTTGAACTGGTTCGTCGTCATGTACATCTTGTCGCTCTCGCCGTGGTTCACGAACACGTGCCACATCCGCCCGTACCGCATCATCTGGAAGTTGCGGGCGTTCTGGTTGACGTAGAAGACGATCTTCGGCGCCTGCTGCTCGACGAACTGCTCGAGGTCGACGACCTGGCGCGCGTAGACCACGGGAACCGGGGACTCGTCGAGCAGCGCGAGCATGGTGCCGGGGCTCCGCGCGATGATCGCGACCGTGTGGGTCGCCGCGAGTTCGGCCAGGGGGGCGTACCACTGCCGCACCTGGTACATGTTCACGGGGCCGTCGGCGAAGTAGACGGCGATCTCCACGCTGCCCGGAGCGAGGGCGGGCACGGACGGCAGTCTGCGTGCGAGTTCGCGACGGCTGCGTCGCGACCTGAGCAGTCGGCCGGCGAGCCGCAGGGCCGTGCGCGCGTCGCTGATGATCGGCATGGTCTCTCTTCCTGGGTCCGTGACGGGGACGTGGGCTGGGGACGGTTCGGTACGGGCGGGTCAGACGACGGGCGGACGGCCGGCGAGCGTCATGCGGCCGATCGTCAGCCACCCCATGACGTGCACGGGTCCGCAGTCGCTCCGCCAGCCCTCGCGGATGCCGCCGAACCAGGTCGCGAGTCGCTGCGGGTGTCGCCACCAGCGCGCGACCTGGATCGCCGCCCACGACCCGACGTACAGCGGTCGGAGCACCGCGGGCAGGTTGCGTCGTGCCAGCCAGACCCGGTTCCGGGCGTTCAGTCGGTAGTACTCGGTGTGGCGTGCCGGGTCGATCGCAGGATGGTGCGCGACGAGGTCCCCGGCGTACCACGTCCGGCGGCCGGCGTCCCACACCCGCCACGCGAGCTCGATGCCCTCGTGCGCGTAGAAGTACTCCGCTCCCCACCCGCCGGTCGCCCGGTACACGTCCACGGGCAGGACGACCGCGCCCTCCCAGACCGAGAACACCGGCGACGAGTGGTCCGGCTCACCCTTGCGGATCCGCGGGATCCACCGGGTCGGGTTCGCGGCGCCGGTGGGGTCGACGACCCGCGGCTGCACGAGCCCGAGCGACGGATCGCGCTCGAACAGCTGGATCGCGTCGCGCAGGAACGTCGTCGACGGCACCGAGGCGTCATCGTCGAGGAAGAACACGTAGTCGCCGTCGACGACCTCGGCTCCGGCGTTCCGTCCGGCGGGGATGCCGACGTTGTCGGGCAGGGCCAGCGCTCGGACGCCCTCGGGCAGGCCGGTCGGCTCCCAGCCGTTGCCGACGCACACCACGTCCAGGTCGACGTCCTGCTGCGCGAGCACGCTCTCGAGCCCACGACGCAGGTCGTCCGGGCGGGTCCCCTGCGACAGGCTCACCACGGCCACCCGGGGACGCTCGCGGTGCGGGACGACGTGACGGCTGCGCGTGCCCGGGGTCACCCGCGAACCCGTTTCGACGAGATGATCGCGACGAAGTGACCGAACGTGGCCAGCACCGCAAGCGGGAGCAGCCCGCCCACCAGGATCCGGTCGGCCAGCGGATGACCGATCACGAGGGCCAGCAGCGCGAAGACGAACGCGAGGATGCTCAACTCGACCGAGTGGTACAGGCGGTGGAAGGGCAGGAACCGCGCCGCCCGCCGCAGGGTGGCGAGCCGTCGTCCGGACGGAGCGGTGCCCGCGTCACGACGGTCGACGAGCTTGTCCAGCCCGGCGTTCGCCCGAGCGACGTGCACCATGTCGTTGAGCGCCTTGTTGAGCACGATCACGAGCCCCAGCGCGCAGCCGATGGTGGTCCACATCCAGTCCGCGCCGTGGATCGGCCACGTGGCGGCACGGACGCCGAGCGCGATCGGGATGAGTCCCTCGGTCGTGTAGTGCCCGACCTTGTCGAGGAACACCCCGGCGGGCGAGTGCGTCCCCCGCCACCGGGCGACCTCGCCGTCGCTGCAGTCGACGAGCATCTGCAGCTGCCCGAGCACGAGCGCGAGCGCGGCGCCCCAGATGCCCGGGATGAGCAGTGCGGCGGCGACGCTCCACCCGACGAGGATCATCAGGCCGGTCACCTGGTTCGCCGAGACGCGGGTCTTCAGCAGCACCCACGTCAGGTACGGCGAGACGTCCCGCAGGTACAGCGACGCCGTCCAGTGCTCGGCGTTCGCCCGCGAGCGGACCTCGTCCGGTTGGGCGACAGCACGGAGTTCGGCGATCGAGGAGGGCCGGGCGTTCCCGCGGCCGGTCGTGTCATCCGTCAAGAGGTCAGGTCACCGTCCCGTGTGCGTGGTCAGCTCGGACGTCCTGGTCAGGAAGCCGATGATGAAGCCGAGCCCCCACCCGACGTGGATGCACGGCAGCACCACCACGAGCCAGAGGAGCGTCGACAGCCCCGACCGCCGGGCGACCGCGACGGCCCCCAGCACGACGAAGACGATGTACACGGCGGGCACCACGAAGCCGAGCAGCGCCCACGCCGCCCCGGTCCCGAGTGCCGCGCCGACGATCCCGACGACGCCGGCGACGATGCCGAGCGCCATCGCGGCGACCATCGCCGGCGGGACGAAGTACCGCAGACCGTTGTTCGCGGGGAACCGGCGGGCGAGTTCCCCGCGCCACAGCCCCGTGGCGACGAACTGGCGCACCAGCCGCCGCAGGCTCGGCCGCGGTCGGTACGTGACGACGAGCTCCGGGGTGAACCACACCGTGCCGCCGGTCTGCCGGAGCCGCCGGTTGAGCTCCCAGTCCTGCCCGCGCTTGATGCCCTCGTCGAACAACCCGACCTCGAACAGGCGGTCACGGCGGAACACGCCGAGGTACGCGGTCTCTGCCGGTCCGGCCTGTCCGCCGACGTGGTGGGGCGTGCCGCCGAGCCCGACCCGGCTGCCGTACGCGAGCGCCACGGCACGTTCGAACGGGGTACGGCCCTCGGCGCGCATGATCCCGCCGACGTTGTCCGCGCCCGACTCCTGCAGCACCCGCACGGCGATCCGCGTGTAGTCGTCCGGCAGCACCGAGTGCGCGTCGACGCGGACCACGATCGGGTGCACCGACGCGCGGATCGCCACGTTCAGCCCCGCGGGCGTGGAACCGGCCGGGTTCTCGATCGCACGGATCCGCGGGTCGGCGGCGCTCATCTCGGCGACGAGCTCGTTCGTGCCGTCGATCGACGGGCCGAGGGCGAGGATGACCTCGAACGGACCCGAGTAGTCCTGTTCCAGCAGGCTCTGGACGGCGGCGCGGACCTCGGTGACCTCGTTGAGGACGGGCATCACGTACGAGACGCCCGGCAGGGGCTGTCCGTCTGTCTGCATCGGTACCTCGGGGTCCTCACCTGGGTGCACGGGACGCACCGCGGACGGTGCCGCCCCGCAAGAGCGACCCTGAGCCTATCAAGTCGCCACGGGTCGTCGAGGCGACCGACGGACAGACGGGAGGCACGGTGCCAGCTGGCACCGTGCCTCCCGTCCGTCGCTGGTCGCGTCAGCCCTTGTAGGTGCCGAGCGTGACGTCCGCCTCGCGCGTCTGGCCCCCGCGGATGAAGGTGATCGTGGTCTTCGCGCCACCGGCGAAGTACCGCACCTGCGCAGTGAGGTCGGTCGCGTCGGAGACCGTCGCCGAACCGATCTTCGTGACGACGTCGCCCTTCTGCAGGCCGGCGTCGGCCGCCGCGCCTCCGGACGACACCGACTTGATGAGGGCTCCCATCTGCGTGGCGTTCGCGTCCTCGGCGGCGTCACCCACGGTCGCACCGAGCAAGCCGTGCGTGGCGGAGCCGTTGTCCTTGATCTCGTTCGCGACGCGCTTGACGAGGTTCGACGGGATCGAGAAACCGACGCCGATGCTGCCGGACTGGGAGTCCGACGACGACGACGAGCTGCCGGCCGAGGCGATCGCGACGTTGATGCCGATCAGCCGGGCCTTGGAGTCGAGCAGTGCGCCACCGGAGTTCCCGGGGTTGATCGACGCGTCGGTCTGGATCACCGGCAGCGAGACCGTGCTGTTCGACGAGGAGTTGCTGCCGTTGTCGCCGTTGCCCCAGAAGTCGAACGGGCCGCCGCTCGAGCCGTTGCCGCCCTCGTTGGAGTCGCCGCCCTGGCTCGGGGCGCTCGACGTCACCTGGATGCTGCGGTTCAGGGTGGACACGATGCCGTCCGTCACCGTGTTCGACAGGCCCAGCGGGGCTCCGATCGCCACCGCGGTGTCGCCGACGTTGAGGTCGGACGAGTCCGCGAAGCTGATCGGCTTCATGTCGGTCGCGTCGATCTTGATGACCGCGAGGTCGACCGTCGGGTCCGTACCGACGAGCTTCGCGGGGTAGATCTTGCCGTCCGAGGTCGTCACGGTGATCGTGCCGTTGGAGCTGTCGCCGTCGAGGGTCACCACGTGGGTGTTCGTGACGATGTAGCCGTCCTTGCTGAAGACGACGCCGGAGCCGGTGCCGGCCTCGCTGCTCGACGAGACGTTGATCGTGACCACCGACGGGGTCGCCTGCGCGGCCACCGCGGTGACGACGGTGGCGTTGTTGTAGTCGTTGACCGTGAGGTTGCCGCCGCCCTGCGCGCTCGAGGACCCGATGACCGTGCCGCCGCCCTGTGCACCGGAGGCTGCGAGCCAGCCGGCGCCGCCGCCGACCAGCCCGGCGATCACGACTCCGGCGATGATCGGGAGGGCGAGCCGGCCGCGGCCGGTAGCGGTGCGGCGACCGGGAGCTGCTGCGGCGCCTGCCACGCCGGCAGGTCCGGCTGCTCCCGTTGCTCCGGTTTCGAAGTAGTGGCCGTTCCGCTGGTTCGAGCCGTCGACGTCGCCGAACGCACTCGTCGGGGCCTGAGCGGACGGGGCTGCGGCGTACTCGGAGGCGGACGCCGGGGCCGAGGTGGGCTGGGCGTACTCGCCGTAGCGGGGCTGCTGGCCGTACTGAGACTGCTGGCCGTACTGGCTCTGGCCGTGCTGCGACTGCTGGCCGTACTGGCTCTGGCCGTACTGCTGCTGGCCGTACTGGCCCTGGCCGGACTGCTGCTGGCCGTGGTTGCTGCCGTAGGGGGTGCCGTGCGCGCCGTACCCGGTCGGCGTCTGGCCGTGCTGGTTCTGGCCGTACTGGCTGGTCTGGTCGTACTGGCTGGTCTGGCCGTACTGGCTCGTCTGGCCGTACTGGCTGGTCTGGCCGTACTGGCTGGTCTGGCCGTACTGGCTGGTCTGGCCGTACTGGCTCGACTGGCCGTACTGGCTCGACTGGCCGTATGCGGTCGTCCGGCCGGCGTCGGTGTCGTGCTCGGACAGCGTCGGGTAGGGCGCCGTGTACCGGTCGGTCGGGTGGTCGTTCGACGCTGCGATCACGTCCGTGTGATCCGCCTGCCCGGACTGGTCCGCGTGACCGGTGTTCGGTCCGCTCGCCGCAGGAGCGTCGTCGCGGGACGCGTGGTCGATGTGCTCGGAGTCGTTCGGCGAGGCGTCCTCGGATGCGGCCTTCGCGGCCGCGTCGTCCGGACGGTTGTCGTCGCCCTGCCCGTTGGGCGTGGTGTCGGTCATGCTGGACGTGCTCCTTTCAAGCTCGTGCAGTCTGTCGCACCCACCTGAGCGGTGCTCCTGGTGACACTGCAAGCGACCTATGGCGATCTTATGCGTGGGCTGTGGAGCCGTTCCCGGGATGCCTGCGGCCCGGCCGCTAGGTTGGGGTCCGTTCAGCGCCGCGAGTACGGACGACACCACGGAGGGAACCACATGCGCCACGCAGGACCCTGGTTGCGAGCAGCAGAGGGAGCGATGCTCCTCGGCCCGGACGGCGTCCCCGCGCCGACGGTGTTCGCCGAGATGAGCGCGCTCGCGACGGCCTCGGGCGCGATCAACCTCGGCCAGGGCTTCCCGGACGAGGACGGTCCCGCCGAGGTCCTCGAAGCTGCTGTCGCCGCCATCCGCGACGGCGTCAACCAGTACCCGCCCGGACGTGGGACCGCTGACCTCCGGGCGGCCATCAGCGAGCACCAGGCTCGGTGGTACGGCCTCCAGGTCGACCCTGACAGGCAGGTACTGGTCACGGCCGGCGCGACCGAGGCCCTGGCGGCAACGCTCCTCGCTCTGGTGGAGCCGGGCGACGAGGTCATCACCTTCGAACCGTTCTACGACGCGTACGGCGCGCTCATCGGTCTCGCCGGTGGCACCCACGTCACGGTGCCGCTGCGGGCGCCCGACTTCCTCCCGGACGAGGACACCCTCCGCGCTGCGTTCTCGGACCGGACCCGTGCGGTGCTCGTGAACACGCCGCACAACCCCACCGGCCGCGTCCTCCCGACCGAGGTCCTCACCACGATCGTCGAGCTGGCCACGCAGTACGACGCGGTGATCGTCACGGACGAGGTCTACGAGCACCTCACGTTCGACGTGCCGCACGTCCCCATCGCCACCCTCCCCGGCGCCGCCGACCGCACCGTCACCATCTCGAGCGCTGGGAAGACCTTCAGTACGACCGGCTGGAAGATCGGGTGGCTCACGGCCGCTCCGGCCCTCGTCGATGCCATCACCACCGTGAAGCAGTTCCTGACGTTCGTGAACGGTGCCCCCTTCCAGCCAGCGGTGGCCGCCGGACTCCGGTTGCCGGACAGCATGTTCACGGGGATCGCCGCCGAGCTGTCCGCCAAGCACGACCTGCTCGCCGCGGGCCTCGGAGCGGCGGGCTTCGAGGTGCTGCGTCCGGACGGCGGGTACTTCGTCATCGCTGACACCGCCGCGCTCGGGTACGAGGACGCACGAGCGTTCTGCTTGCAGCTCCCCGAGCTCGCCGGCGTGGTGGGTGTCCCGGTGTCCGCGTTCGTCCGACCCGATCACGCCGACGGTTACCGGTCGCTCGTGCGGTTCGCCTTCTGCAAGCGGCGGTCGGTGCTCGAGGACGCTGCCTCGCGCCTCGCCGGACTCGCCCAGCTCGCCTGACGCCCCGCGGGCGGTGCCCGGGCCGTTCCGCCCGCTCGACACCGCCCGGCAGCCCGACCCGAGGCGAACGGACGGATCGGTGCGCGCTCGGGCCTCCAGCGCTGTGTACTTCGCCCGTTCGGCACGAGCGTCCGCGCAGCCCGGCGAGCGGGTGAAACAGGGCCCACCCGCGCCTTCTGGTCGGCATGTTCCGCCCACTCGTCACCAGCGTCACCGCCCGCGGACGCGAGCGGGCGAAACAGGGCCCACCCGCGCCTCCAGGCCGGCAGGTCCCGCCCGCTCGGTGCGAAGCCGCCTTCCTCAACCCGAGCGGGCGGAATCGGGTACGCGCCTACAACCAGGACCCCACATTCCGCCCGCTCGCCGCGCGACCGCACCCCACGCCGGCGCGAGCGGGCGGGATCGACACCGCTCGAGCCTTCGGGCCAGCACACTTCGCCCACTCGGCGCGAGGGCGCCCGACGCCGACGCGACCGAACCCCGCACCGGCGCGAGCGGGCGAATTCGGCACCGCTCGAGCCTCGAGCGCCACACATTCCGCCCACTCGGCGCGAGGGCGCTCGCCGACGCGAGCGGGCGGAATCGGCTCCGCCGCGCCGGCCGAGCTGCGCACTTCGCCCGCTCGACGGGGGCTCGCACCCGAACGACTCCGCGGGCACACCCGCGGCGCGGGTCAGTCGCGGGGCGTGACCTCGTAGCGGCGGAGAGCCAGCGACGGGTTCGTCCGGCGCACCGCGTCCGTCACGGCGGTGTCGATCCCCACGACGAGCATCCCGGGCACGGCCCCGGCAGCGGCGACCGCGATGCCGGACGGATCGAGGACCACCGAGCCACCGATGCCGATCGGCGGCGTCTGTCCCACCCCGACCACCCACACGGTGTTCTCGATGGCACGGGCGGTGAGCAGTGTCCGCCAGTGGTGCTCCTTGCCGGGGCCCCGCACCCACTCGGCGGGCAGGACCACGACGTCGGCCGCGCCGTGCTCCGGGGCGGCCAGGCGCCGGGTGACCTCGGGGAAGCGCAGGTCGTAGCAGGTCTCGAGGCCGACGCGCAGCCCGCCGAGCTCGAACACCGGCAGTTGCTCCGGATCGCCGGACTCGATGTGGTCCGACTCCTTCGAGCCGAACGCGTCGTAGAGGTGCACCTTCCGGTAGGTCGTGCCGATCGACCCGTCGGGCAGGACCGTGACGAGGGTGTTCCGGAAGCGGTCCGGCACGTCAGCCGCCTCGGCGATGCCGACGACGAGGGCGATGCCGACCTCGCGGGCGATGGCCTGCAGACCGCGGACGAAGGGCCCCTCGAGCGGCTCGGCAGCGGCCACGAACCGCTCGTCGATCTCGGCCGTGAAGTACGAGGTGTACTCCGGGGTCACGAGGAGGTCGGCGTGGCGGGCTGCGGCGTCGACGGCCGCGGCGCGGACGGTCTCGAGGTTCGCGACCGGGTCGTCCACGGGTGCGAACTGCGCGGCGGCGACGGTGAGGGTGGCCATCCGCCGAGCGTACCGGCCGAGCCGAGACTCGGCTCCGCGGACGTTCCTCGCGCGACGGGGGCACGAAACTGTCCGACCAGCCGAGGCTCGGGGCCGCGCCACTGCCGCACAGAGCAGCCCCCGGCACACGAAGAAGGCCCCGGTCCGATGGACCGGGGCCTCCTCTGTGACGCTTGGTTGCGGGGGCAGGATTTGAACCTACGACCTCTGGGTTATGAGCCCAGCGAGCTACCGAACTGCTCCACCCCGCGGCACGTTGAACAGCCTACACGGGGCCGTGGCGGGGCACAAATCGAGTGCCCCGCCACGGTGTGTCTAGTTCCCGTCCTCGGCCTCGGTGGCGGCCTGGATGGCGTCCTGCAGTCGCTGGTCGGCCTCGGCGGCGGCGACCAGGTCGTTCTCCGCGTAGGCGTCCTGGCGGTCCTGCAGCGCCTGCTTGGCGTCGTTCAGGGCCTTCTGCAGCGCGGCGTTGTCGACCGTGCCCGACCCGGACGAGGAACCGGCGTCCGAACCCGATGAACCGGAGTCCGAACCCGATGAATCGGAGTCCGAGGACCCCGAGCCGGCGTCCGACGATCCGGAACCCGAGTCGGAGCCGGACGAACCCGACGCTCCCGAGTCGCCAGCCGACGCACCGGAGTCGCCACCGAACAGGCTGTTGAGCGCCTCGTCGAGGGTGTCCTCGAACGCGATCTTGTCGCCGAACGCCACGAGCACCTTCTGCAGCAGCGGGTACGAGCCGCTGGACGTCGACTGCACGTACACGGGCTGCACGTAGAGGAAGCCGCCGCCGACCGGGAGCGTGAGCAGGTTGCCCTGCTTCACGGTCGAGTTCCCGCGTTTCAGGATGTTGAGCTCCTGGGAGACGGTCGAGTCACCGTTGAAGAGGCTCTGCACCTGACCGGGCCCGGGGATGTTGTCCGTCTTCGGCATCGTCAACAGCGTGAGCTTGCCGTAGCCGGACCCCTTCTTGCCCTTGCCCGCGCCTCCGGCGTCGGAGTCGACGGCGAGGTACCCGGTGAGCACGTTCCGGTTGTTCGCCCCGGCCGACTGCTGCGGGATGTAGGTGGTGTACAGCGTGTAGGCGGTCCCCTGCCCCGGCACCTTCATCGTGAGGTAGTACGGGTCCTGCAGGTTGCCCCTGGCCGTCGTCGTGGTGGTCGCCCCGAGCGCGTTCGTGCCCGAGTTGGTCGTGGTCGACGTGTCCGAGGTGTCCGAGTCGTTGGTGCCGGACGTCGGTTCCTGCGGCACGTTCCACGCGTCGTCACCCGAGTAGAACGAGTTCGCGTTGGTGACGTGGTAGGTGCCGAGGATCGACCGCTGCACCTTGAACAGGTCGGTCGGGTACCGCACGTGGTCGAGCAGCTCCGCACTCATGCTCGACACGGGCTTGGTCGCCGTCGGGAAGATCTTCTGCCAGGTCTTGAGCACCGGGTCCTTCGTGTCCCAGGCGTAGAGCGTCACCTTGCCCGTGTACGCGTCGACCGTGGCCTTCACCGAGTTCCGGATGTAGTTGACCTGGTCGGTCCGGTACGCCGAGCTCTCGGTGCCCGCGATCGTGTCCGAGAGGCTCTGGCTCTGCGAGTACGGGTACGCGTCGCTCGTCGTGTAGCCGTCGACGACCCACTGGATGCGGTGGTCGACGATCGCCGGGTACGCGTCGTTGTCGAGCGTCAGGTACGGCGCGACCTTCTGCACGCGGGTGATCGGGTCGCGGTCGTAGAGGATCTGCGAGTCCTGGTTGACCGCGTTCGACAGCAGGATCTGCTCCGACTGGAACTTCGCGGCGTAGACGAGCCGGTTGAAGAAGTTGCCGATGCTCGGGCCGCCGTCGCCGGCGTACGTCGTGGTGGCGTTGCCGCCGCTGTCGTCGTTCTCGTCCGAGCCGGACGGGTAGTCCAGCTCGACGTTCTTCGACCCCTTCGGCGCGCCGACGATGGAGTACGCCGGGGACGTCTCGCCGAAGTACACGCGCTGCTGGAAGTCACCGAGGGCGCCGTTCGACGGGATCCCCGACTCGAGGAACACCGGCTTGCCGTCGCTCGCACGCTGGTTGCCGTACGCCGCCGTCACGCCGTAGCCGTGCGTGTAGACGAACGCACGGTTGTACGGCGTGTTCGCCTGCGCACTGAGACCGTCGAGGTCGATGTCGCGCACCGCGATGACGGTGTCCTCGGTCTCGCCCTTGACGTCGTAGCGGTCGACGTCGAGCTCCTTCGGGAACTGGTAGTACTGCCGGTACTGCTGCAGCTGGCTGAAGGTGTCCGAGACGATCTTGGGGTCGATCAGGCGGATGTTCGCCGTCGTCTGGGCGTCCTGCGCGAGGGCGCCCGAGCTGGCCTCGGTCGTCGCGTCGTAGTTCTGCTCCTTGACGTCCGCGACACCGTAGGCGTCACGGGTCGCCTTGATGTTCCGCTCGATGTAGGCGGACTCGAACGTGCGCTCCGAGGGCTTCACCTGCAGACGCTGGACGATCCACGGGTAGATGCCGCCGATGACGATCGCAGCGACGAGCAGCAGCCCGGTACCGACGATCGAGATTCGCCAACGGCCGATGACGGCGGTGACGATGAAGAGGATGGCCACGATGGCAGCGATGCCGGCCATGATCTCGCGACCAGGGATGACGGCGTTCACCTCGGTGTACTGCGCACCGGTGATGAGCGAGTTCGACTTCGTCAGCGCGGCGTACTGGTCGAGCCAGAGGCTCACCGCCTGCAGGGCGACGTAGACCGCGGCCGTGATCGCGAGCTGGATGCGCGCGGCCTTCGAGATCCGGACCTCACGCCCGCCGAAGCGCATCGCGCCGTACAGGTAGCACGCGGCGAGCGCGGCCAGGCCGGCGATGAGCACCACGGCCGACGAGTACGCCACGATCGCACGCCAGAAGGGCAGCTCGAAGACGTAGAAGCCGATGTCCAGCCCGAACTGCGGGTCGGTCTTGCCGAACGGCGTCCGGTTGAAGTACTCGAGCACCATGCTCCACCGGCCGGCCGTCGACAGTCCGGCGAAGATGCCGAGCACGACCGGGATCCCGATCATGACGGCACGACGCAGCGGCTCGATGACCTGCTGGTAGCGGTCGAGCTGCGAGTTGAGCTTCGCGTACACCGGTCGGAACCGGAAGGCGATCGCGATGCTCGCGTACACCGGCACCGCCATCCCCAGGAACCCGGCGAGGAACATCAGCGTCCCGGCGACCCACCTGGTGGTCAGGACCTGCTGGAACCCGAGCTGCGCGAACCACGCGTAGTCGGTGTACAGGCTCGCGAAGATGAAGAAGGCGATCACCAGTGCGGCCAGCACGATGATCGTGACCACGATCGGGACCCGCGGCGAACGCCGCCCCGAGGTGGACGAGGTTGTCGTCACTTGATGTGCTCCAGACGTGTCGAACCGGCGGGCCCGGCGCGGCGGGCCGTCAGTGCAACGATCCTATGTGGCGCGAGCACCCGTGAAACTGTACGGAGACTCAGGAAGGTGGGTCGCGCCTCCTGGAACGCCGGTCCGGGAGGCACGGATCGCGACGGCCGCGCACGTCGCCCGAGCGCGTGGCCGGGTCTACGACGTGCAGCGCGCGAGCTTCGCGGTGCTCTTCCCGGAAGCGATCGTCTGCAGGTCGGTGACGGCCTGGTCGAGCGTGGCGACCTTGTAGACGTCCAGACCGTCCGGGACGTGGCCGACGACCTCGTCGCAGTTGGCGGCGGGGGCGAGGAAGACGGTCGCGCCGGCGTCCTTCGCGCCGTACAGCTTCTGCCGGATGCCGCCGATCGCGCCGACCTCACCGTCGGCGGTGATCGTGCCCGTCCCGGCGACGTGCTTCCCGCCGTTGAGCTTGCCCGGGGTGATCTCGTCGATGATCCCGAGGGCGAACATCATGCCGGCGGACGGGCCGCCGACGTCCTGGAGGGTGATCTTCACGTCGAACGGGAACTCGTAGCGCTCGGTGACGCCGACACCGATGAGGGCCGTCCCCTGCTCGCTCCGCGGCGTCAGCTCCACGGTCTTCTCGGCGCCGTCGCGTTCGACGACGACCTTCGCCGGGCTCGTGGTGCCGTGCTTCGCGACGAGCTCGCGGAGGGACGTCGCGTCGGCGTTGTCGGTGAGCGAGGTGCCGTCGAAGGACCGGATGACGTCGCCCTCCTCGATCACGCCGTCGGCCGCCGAGCCCTTCTGGACCGTGCCGACCTCGAGGTCGGTCGGGAGTTCGTAGCCCTGCTGGATGAGCGCTGCGGCCACGGCGGACTGCTGCGACTGCTGCATGTCGGCGGTGTCCTGCTGGTTGACCTGGTCGGTGGTGACGCCCTCGGGGTAGATCGCGGACGCCGGGATGACCGCTTCGGACCTGGTGAACAGCGCCCGGATGACGCTCGTCCAGGAGGGACGGTTCGTGGCGTCGCCCTGGATGCCGACGGTGAGCATGTCGAGCGCTCCGGCGGTCGGGTAGGTCGGGTGCCCGTCGACCTGGATGAGCTTGACCCGCTTCGCGTCCTTGCCGGTGCCCTGCTCCTGCGTGCCGATGGTGTTGTAGACCGGGCCGGGGACCTCGATGAGGTACGGGCTCGGCAGCAGGCTGGCGAGGAGGCCGAGGACGACCGCGCCGATCACGAACGCCCAGCCGACGGTCCGGGAACGGGGACGACGACGGGGCTCGGCGGCGAAGAGGGTCACGCAAACGTCCTTCCACGGGGGCTGTTCGCCCTCGGCGCAGCGGTTCGGGCGTTCCCACGGGGGCGTCCCAGGCGCGGCCCCGTGAGCAGCGATTAGCGTAGTCGTCATGCCTGATGAACCGCAGCCGGGGCCGGACGACGACTTCCAGGAGATGCTCCGGAAGCTCCTCTCCGGCGAGGGACAGATCGACCCGTCGCAGCTCGCCGGTGCCGCCGGCCTGCCGAACGACCCGGCCTTCGTCGCGAACCTGATGAGCCAGCTGCAGCGCGCCGCGCAGTCCGGCGGCGACGGCATCGACTTCTCGGTCGCGTCCGAGCGCGCCACCGCGATCGCGCGCGAGGGCGGCCACCCCGTCGACCCCGCGACCTCGCAGGCGGCGGACCAGGCCTTCCAGGTGGCGGCGCTCTGGCTGGACGAGGCGACCTCGGTCGCCGAGCTCACCGCGACGCCCAGCCTCTACACCCGTGAGCAGTGGGCGAAGGCGACGACGCCGGTGTGGGCACAGATCGCCGAACCGGTGGCCCTGAGCATCTCGAACGCGCTGACCGAGGCCATCGAACAGCGCGCACCGGAGCAGCTCAAGGCGATGCTCGGCGACGTCTCGAAGGCGATGCGGGGCGTCGGTGGCGCCCTGTTCGCGATCCAGCTCGGGCAGGTCGTCGGGCAGCTCTCGAGAGAGGTCGTGTCCGGTGGCGACGTCGGTGTGCCGCTCCTCGACGAGCAGGTCGCCGCGCTCCTGCCGCAGAACGTGGCCGAGTTCGCCGAGGGGCTGGACGTCCCCGACGACGAGGTCCGGATCTACCTGGCCGTCCGGGAACTCGCGCACGCCCGATTGTTCCGCTCGGCCCGCTGGCTCCGGCTGCACATCATCTCGTCGATCACCGAGTACGCGCGGGGCATCCACATCCCGTTCGACCGGGTCGAGGAGCTCGCGTCCGAGATCGACCCGACGAACCAGGAGCAGCTCCGGGACGCGCTCGCGTCCGGTGCCCTCATCCCGCCGCGCACCGACGAACAAGAGGCAGCCCTCGCGCGCCTCGAGACGATGCTCGCGCTCGTCGAGGGCTGGGTCGACACCGTCACCGCGGCCGCCACCGAACGCCTGCCGAAGTCAGGGGCGATCGCCGAGATGGTCCGCCGCCGTCGCGCGGCGGGCGGGCCGGCCGAGTCCGCGTTCGCCACCCTCGTCGGTCTCGAACTCCGTCCGCGTCGACTGCGCGAGGCCGCGGCCATGTGGCAGCGGGTGACCGACGAGCTCGGCACCGAGCAGCGCGATGCACTCTGGTCGCACTTCGACGCCGTGCCGACCTCGGACGACATCGACGCCCCGGACGCCCTCGTGGCCCGGCTCCGCAACCCCGGACACTCCGCCGAGGACGACGAGTTCGACAAGGCGCTCGAGGACCTGCTCAACGACGCCACGGGTGACCGCCCGCGCGAGGACGAGTCCGGCAACGTCGACGAGGGCGACGCGGGCGACGACGGCGACGCTCCGAGGTAGTTCTCCACAGATCCGCTGATCCTGGCCCGCGGCGGTGTCCCGTCCGGCAGCGTGGGGGCATGGGCATCCGCATCGATCCGACCCTCGAGTTCGTCTGGCGCGACCCGAGCACCGTCCAGCTCGGGGTCGACCCTCCGCGTGCCGTGGTACCGGTCCCGAGCACGGCCGAGGAACGGTTCCTGTGCGCGCTCCGCCGTGAGACCGGCCGCGACGCACTCTCCGGGATCGCCACGGCGAGCGGGTGCGCACCGGGCGACGCCGCACGCGTCCTCGGTGACGCCTCGCCCGCGGTCGTCGACGTGCTGCCCGAACCACTCGCCCGCGTCGAGGTGCACGGAACCGGCACCCTGTCGGACGCGATCGCCGAGCTGCTGTCGGGCGAGGGCGTCACCGTCGCGCGCACGACGGCACCGCGCGGCGGACCGGTGACCGTCCCCGACGCGGATCCGCAGCTCGCCGTGGTGGTGGCAGACCACGTCGTCGACCCGGCCGTCCGCGCGTCGTGGACCCGGCGGGGCGCCCCGCACCTGCCGGTGGTCGTCGGCGACGGACGCGTGCGCCTCGGGCCGTTCGTCGTCCCGGGTGCCGGCCCGTGCCTCCAGTGCGTCGAGTACGCGCACGTCGACGACGACCCGTGCTGGCCGGCCATCGCTGCGCAGGTGTGGGGCCGCCCCGCGGCACCGCTCTCCCCCTACCGGATCGCGGCGATCGCCGCGGCGGTCACCCGCATGCTCCTCGAACGCCTGCCGTCCCGGACACAGCACCCCGACCCGGAGCAAGTGGTGTTCGAGCGCGACGACCTGTCGGTCAGTCGGCTCCCGGTGACGTTCCATCCGCGCTGCTCGTGCCGAGCGCTGCCAGGAACCGACTCGCCACCCGGGCTCCCCCACGCGTGGAACCCTGTCGCGACCACGTGACCGTCACCGAGCGACGGGCACGGGTCAGTCCGACGTAGAAGAGCCGCCGTTCCTCGTCGATCTCGGCGTCGGTGGTGGCGTACGAGATCGGGAGCAGTCCCTCGGCCGCGCCGATCACCAGGACGTGCGGCCACTCCAGGCCCTTCGACGAGTGCAACGTGGCGAGCGTCACGGCGTCGAGCTCGGGCTCGTGGTGCGTCGCGGCGCGGTCCACCAGGTCCTGGGTGAACTGCTGCATCGTCGTGCCGGCCGGAGCATCCTCCGCGAGGCCCATGATCGCCTGGAGTGCCTCCCACTGCTCCCGGACCGCCCCCGCGCCCTCGGGTGGCGTGGGGGTCCAGCCGCTCACCTGCAGCACGAGGCCGACCCGTCGGGTGAGCTCGTCGTCGGTCTGCCGGACGGCCTCGCCGCGCATGTGGTGCACCGCGAGCTTCACCTCGGGGCGGTCGAAGAAGCGTGTGCCGCCCTGGACCCGGTACGGGATGCCCGCGCGGCCGAGTGCCGACTCGACCGCGGCCGCCTGGGCGCCGAGGCGGTAGAGCACGGCGACGTCGCCGAAGGACGCGCCCGAGGCCGGGTCCGCCACCAGGGACGCGATCGTGCGCGCGACCGTCTGTGCTTCCTCGCCGTCGTGATCGCAGGCCAGGACCTCGGGCCGGGGGCCGGGCTCGGTGCGCTGTGCGACGAGGTCGAGCGCACCCGGTTGCCCGCGCATGAGTGCGTTCGCCGCGTGCACCACCTCGCGCGTGGAGCGGTAGTTCCGCTCGAGCCGCACCACGGAACCGCGGGGGAACTCCGAGCCGAAGCCGAGCAGGTACCGGCTCGACGCCCCGGCGAACGAGTAGATCGTCTGGCTGGCGTCACCGACGACGCAGACGTCGTCGCGTCCGCCGAGCCACGCGCGCAACAGGTCGTGCTGCACGGGCGAGACGTCCTGGTACTCGTCGACGACGAAGAAGCGGTACTGCTGTCGGACGTACGACGCCACGCGGGGTTCGGATTCCACCATGCCGAGCGTCGCGAGCAGGACGTCCTCGAAGTCGAGCTGCCGCCGGTCGTCCTTGAGTTGCTCGTACGCGCGCATGAGGTCGAGGACCCGACGCGGAGCGGTGTCGCGGGGCATGACCCGTTCGGCCGCCGCGGCCTCGTACTCCTCGTACGAGAGCATCTGGACCTTCCGCCACTCGACCTCGCCGGCCAGGTCGCGGAGCGTCGGGGTGTCCACCCGCAGGCCGATGCTGTCCGCTGCGTGCGCGATCATCCGACCCTTGGACTCGACGATCTTCGGCGCGTGACCGCCCACCGTGTCCGGCCAGAAGTAGCTGAGCTGTGCCATCGCCGCGGCGTGGAAGGTGCGAGCCTGCACCGTGCCCGCACCGAGGGACCGCAGCCGCGACCGCAGTTCGCCGGCCGCCCGGGTGGTGAAGGTCAGGGCGAGCACGTGGTTCGGCGCGTAGGTGCCGGTGGCGACGCCGTACGCGATGCGGTGCGTGATCGCTCTGGTCTTCCCCGTGCCGGCGCCGGCGAGGACGGCCACGGGGCCGAGCAGGGTGCGGGCGACGGTGCGCTGTTCGGAATCGAGGGCCGCGAGGAGCTCGTCCGGCGACGGCGGTCGGAAGGGCTCGGTAGCAGCACTGCTCACGGCAGGTCCAGCGGCCCGCCGTACCACTCCTCGATGATGGCGCGGGCGATCGACGTCTTCCCGGGCAGCAGGAGGGTGTCGCCCGCCCGCTCGCGGATCTCCTCGCGCGAGAACCAGCGGACGTCGAGGATCTCCACCCCGTCCGGCCGGGCCGTCGTCGGGTCCCCGTCCACCGCCCGGGCGCGGAACCCGAGCATGAGCGACGCGGGGAACGGCCACGGCTGCGAGCCGAGGTACTCGGGTTCCTCCACGCGGACGCCGGACTCCTCCCAGACCTCGCGCCGGACGGCGTCCTCGAGCGACTCACCGGGCTCGACGAAGCCCGCGAGCAGCGAGTACCGGTTCGCGTCCCATGCCGCGTTCGACCCGAGCAGGATCCGGTCGTCGGCGTCGGTGACCCCGACGATGATGGCCGCGTCGGTGCGCGGGAAGTGCTCGTGTCCCTCGGGGTCGCGGCGCACCCAGCCGCCGGTGACGACGTCGGTTGCGGAACCGGTGCGGGGCGAGAAGCCGTGCACGGCGTGCCAGTTCGCCATCGCCACGGCCTCGACCGCGAGGCCCTGGTCGCGCGGCGACAGCTCCGTGCCGAACATCCGCAGGCTCTCCCACGCGTCGTCGGCCGGTTCGATCCGCGCGGCGGCCTCGGCGTCGAGGAACGCGGCGACGAACCGGGTGCCGGCGGGCGCGTCCGGGGCGTCGGACACGGCGCGACCGAGGTACAGGGTCACCGCGTCGTCCGGCACGGCGTCGGCGGAGACGAAGCGGAGCGTGCCGTCGGCGTTCCGCAGCATCTCGGAGCCGCGGACGGGCAGGTACCGGGTCGACGGGTCGTCCCGCAGCACCCGGTCGAGGTCGTCCGTCGTGCGGAACTCCGCGTCGCGGTCGAGGTCGTTGCGGGAGAGGGGCAGCCTCGCGGCGAACTCGACGGTCACGGCAGGGGGCTCCTCGGGTCGGATCGGGTCGGCGGGTGCGGGAGCCCGGGCTGCCGCGGGCCAGCGTGGCGCACGCTCGACCACCGGCTGCGGACCTACCCTGAGGGGCATGGCGGGATCCCAGTTCACTCTAGCCGCGTTGGCGACCACGGCCGTCTCAGGCCTCGTCGTCACGGGCACGCGCACGCTCGGCTCGGCCGCGTCCGGGGACTACGAGTCGGCCGTCCTCCGCGACGCCGACGGCGCCTGGTCCGCGATCCGCCGCCCCCGCAACCAGCGGGCCGAGGCCCGACAGTCCGCCGACCTCGTCGCGATCCGGGCGCTGAGCGCCGGCATCCGCACGCGCCTCCCGTTCGGCGTCGCCGAGTACCGCGGGCAGGCGCCGATCGGCTCGACCCGCGCCATCGTCACCTCCTACCTGCCCGGCGCGCACCCGACCCTGCGTGACCTCGTCGAGCGGCCGGACCTCGGGACGAGCGTCGGTCGCGCGATCGCCGCGATCCACCAGCTGCCCACGAGCTTCGTCACCGATGCAGGCCTGCCGTCCCTCACCCCGTTCGAGGTGCTCCGCTCCGCCGTCTCCGTGATGGACCGCGCGGTCGCCACGAAGCTCGTCCCCGCGGCGCTGAAGGAGCGGTGGGAGGGCGCGGCGCGCGACCAGCAGCTCTGGCAGTTCACGCCCACCGTCGTGCACGGTTCGCTCGGCACGGAGACGATCCTGGTCTCCGGCGACGACGTGTCCGGTGTCATCGACTGGGGCGAGCTGCGGCTCGGCGACCCGGCGAAGGACCTCGCGTGGGTGCTCGCCGGCCGCGCGGACGCGTTCGACACCGTCCTCAGCGCCTACGAAGCGAACGGCGGCGGTCGCGACCGCCAGCTCGCGCAGCGCGCGCGGGTGCACCACGAGCTCGAGACGGCGCAGTGGCTGCTGCACGGCGTGCAGGTGAAGAGCACCGAGGTGGTCGACGACGCGGTCGCGATGATGCACCGGCTGGTCGACGCCGTCCAGACGCCGAGTGCGGCACCGCTGCAGTCGGTCTCGCCGGAGACGATGGAGATCGGCGAGGTCGAGCAGCTGCTGTCGTCGACGGAGTGCCGGCACGGCTGACGAGCGTCGGCCCTGGAGGCGCGGCTCGGCCCCGCCCCGTCACGGCCGTTCCTGAGCGGGTCACGTCCTGTCGCGAGCCGCGTCCCGTTGCGGGTCACGTGCCGTCACCGGTCCGTCGCGGCCCGGGGTCAGCCGATCGCGTCCCGCCAGGCGCGCTCGAGTCCGGCACGGTCGAGGAGTTCGCGCGGCCGGACCTCGAGGTCGTCGGCGACGAAGTAGAACACCGCGTCGACCTCGTCGATCGGACGCCCGGTGAACTCCGCGTAGGCGACCCGGTACAGCGCGAGCTGCAACTGCCGCTTCGCCAGGTCGTCGTCACCCGACGGGGCCTTGCCGGTCTTCCAGTCGACAACCTCGGCCCGGCCGTCGATCTCGTACACCGCGTCGAGCTTGCAGACGACGCTGTGGCCGAGGAACGGGATGTGGATCTCCCGCTCGACCTCGATCGGTGTCAGCTGTGCCCACCGCGACCGGGGGAAGGTCGCCTGGAAGTCGGCCAGGCGACGGGCGTCGTCGTCCGTGACCGCGACGTCGGCCGAGGCATCGACCACGTCGTCCGGATCGAGGTCGAGCTCGTCCGGCCACGCGTCGAGCGTCTCGAGCGAGCCGCCGCTGCGAGCACGCTGCTCGACCCACTGGTGGAAGAGCGTCCCGAGGCGGGTCGCACGGTACGGCCGCTCCGGCATCGGTCGGCGCAGCCGCTCGGCGACGGCGTCCGGTTCGGCGAGGTAGTCCTTGAAGCCGGACGCCGGGACACGGTGCGGCACGACCACCCGGTGCCGGGCCGACCGGTTCGCGGCGCGCTCGGCGAGCAACAGGTCGATGTCGGCACTGAACCGACCCGCTGCGCCCGGGTTCGCGTTCCGCACACGGTCGGCGGCGGCCACCACCCGGGCGGCGCGCTGGCCGAACGGCACGTGCGGCCAGGACTGTGACGCACCGGCGTCACCGAGGGGGTTCTCCTCGTGTTCGGTCGCCTCGGGGACGGCGGCGGCGTCCACCACGCCGGCGTCGACGAGGTCCCGCAGGTACCGACTCGGCTCGGTCGGCCGGACCCCACCTGCCCAGAACGAGCCGGAGACGAGCAGGTCGTGCTTCGCCCGGGTGAGCGCGACGTACGTGAGGCGGCGCTCTTCGTCCTCGTTGCGGGCCTTCACCTGTTCCTTGTAGGCGTCGATCGCGAGCGTGACGTCCTTCTGGGTGTCGTGCCCGCGCCAGTCCAGCCGTGGCAGCTCGTCGGCGTCGCCGCGGAACTCGTACGGCAGCCGACCGAAGCCGATCCACCCGGACGAGCCCTCTTGCGGGCGGGCGGGGAGCGCGCCCTCGACCAGTCGGGGAACCGCGACCGCGTCCCACTCGAGGCCCTTCGACCCGTGGATCGTCAGGATCTGCACCGTGCCGGCCTCGGGCTCCTCTGAGCGGGGACCCATGTCGTCTCGACGGGCAGCGGCGTCGATCCAGCCGAGGAACGCACCGAGGTCGGCCCGGTCGTCCGTCGTCACGAAGCCCGCGAGCTCGTCGATGAAGGCGTCGAGGAACGCCCCGCTCCCCTGCTCGTGGGCGGCGACCTCGATGTCGAGTCGCATCTCCTGCACGACGAGCGTCACGAAGTCGACGAGGTCGCCGCTCGCCCGGGACCGGAGTGCCTGCAGCTGGCGGCCGAGTTCGCGCATCCGGCCGCGTCCGGTATCGCTGATGTCGGCGAGCGCGCCGTGCTCGTCGGGCGCGGTGGCGACGAAGTCGAGCGCGTCGACGATCGAGCCGTGCTCCCCAGCGGCGACGGACGCACGGAACGCGGCGGTGACCTCGTCGTCGAGTCGCTGCTGGGTGTGGTCGCGGCCGAACAGCCAGCGTGCCAGGGCGTGCAGGGCGGCGATGTCCGCGGCGCCGATCCGCCACCGGGCTCCGGCGAGCAGTCGGATGAGGTCGTTGCCCGCGGCGGGGTCGTGCAGCACGCGGAGGCACGCGACGAGGTCGACGATCTCCGGGCGCTGCAGCAGCCCGCCGGTACCGAGCACGTGGAACGGCACACGACGGTCGCCGAGGGCGGCGGTGAACGCAGCGAGGTCCTTCCGCGAGCGCAGCAGGAGGGCCATCGAGCCCTTCGGATCGGCGGCGCGGCGGGCGGCGAACCAGTCCGCCACGGCGGCGGCCTCGTCCGGGAGGGTCTCCGGGAACACGGCGTGGACCGTCCCGGCGTCCGCCCCGGGTCGGGGGACGAGGCGCTCGACGTCGACTTCGGACGCCTCGGACAGGGGCGCGACGACGGCGTTGGCGCCGGCGAGGACGTCGACCGGGTTCCGCCAGCTCGTGGAGAGCGCGAAGGTGACCGGGCGGGTGGCGTCGGCCCCGTCGTCATCCGGCCCGCCGAAGTCCCGCGGGAAGCGGGCGAGGTTGGCGGCGCTCGCCCCGCGGAACCCGTAGATCGACTGGTGCGGGTCGCCCACCGCCATCACGGGGTGCCCGCGGAACAGCCGCGCGAGGAACCGCGTCTGCACCACCGAGGTGTCCTGGTACTCGTCGAGGAGCACCACGCCGTAGCGCTGGCGCAGGTCGGTGACGACGCGCGGTGCCGACTCGGCCGCCGCGAGGGCGAGGGCGATCTGGTCGGAGAACTCGACGAACCCGCGGTCGACCTTCTGCCGGCGGAACTCCTCCACCAGGTCGACGAGGGGTTCGAGTGCGCCGATCGCGGCGACGGCGTCGGTGATCGCCTTGTACGCGCCGCCTCGGGCGTTCCCCGGCAGCTGGAGCAGTTCGGCGAACTCGATGGCGAACCGACGCAGCCGCTCGGGCTCGACGAGGTGCTCGGACACCGCGCCGGCGAGCGACACGACCGCCGCGGTCACGGTGTCGACGTCGCGGTCGAGCCCGGCCAGCCGGTCGTCCCGTGCCGCGACGACCACCCGGCGCGCGAGCTGCCAGGCGGAAGGCTCGGTGAGCACCTGGGACTCACCGTCGCGTCCGACGAGCAGTGCGTTCTCGCGGAAGACGGAGTTGGCGAACGCGTTGTAGGTGGACACCGTCGGTGCTTCGAACGCGTCACCGGCCTCGAGCAGTCCGACGTCCTCGAGCGCGCGGATGCGGTCGTTGATGCGGACCGACAGCTCACCGGCGGCCTTGCGGGTGAAGGTCAGCCCGAGGATGCCGTCGGGGCGGACCATCCCGTTCGCGAGCAGCCAGACGACCCGCGATGCCATCGTCTCGGTCTTCCCGCTGCCCGCTCCCGCGACGACGAGTGCCGGGGCGAGCGGTGACTCGATGACGGCGCGCTGCTGCGGCGTGGGCCGCGGGCGACCGAGCGCATCGGCGATCGCGTCGGCGCCGTGCCGGGGCGGATCGACGCGGTGCGGGTCGACCGCGACGGCGTCGTCCGGTCCGAGCAGCTGTTCCTCGTTCACCAGGTCACCTCGCCCACGACGTGGATGCGGCACTCGACGCCCGTCCGGGCCTTCTCGCAGTGGTCGTCGACGTTCGCCAGGAACGTCCGTCCGGCCATCCCCGTGGCCACGGTGTGCAACCGCTGCCGGTACGCCTCGCGCGCATCGTCGTCGAACGCGTGCTGCGTCCGCTCGGAGTAGGCCTTGCCGCTGCGGGCGTTCTGCACGAAGACGAGCCGGGCGTCGGCCATCGGCGAACCCGCGGGCACGCCCTCGACCGCGCCGTCCTCGACCGCGAGCTGGTAGGCGCCGAGCTGGGGGTGCTCGGGCATGTCGTTCTTCTCGCTCGGCATCCAGCGCCCGGTCTTCAGGTCGACCACGCTGACCCGGCCGTCGGGGTCGACCTCGATCCGGTCGATGCTGCCGCGCATCCGTGCCGGTCCGGTGACGAGTGCGAACGAGGTCTCGGCGCCGAGCAGACGGCGTCCGGCGCTGGCGAAGGTGCGGAGGTAGTCGCTGAGCCCCTCGATCATGCGCCGCGTGCGGGCTCGTTCGCGGTCGGCGATCCACGGCGACTCGAACGTCAACTCGTCCCACCGCCCCTCGACGTGCTGCCACAGGGACTCGACGTCGACGGCGGTCGCGTGCTCCATCGCTTCGTGCACGATCGTGCCGATGCCCATCGCGGGACTCGGGGCGCTCCCGCCGAAGGTCTGCACGAACCAGTGCACGGGGCACTCCTCGAAGGTGCCGATGCGGGAGGGCGAGACCGACACCGTCGGGGGCACGGGATCGCCGCCCTCGTACTCGGGTACCGGCTCGGCGTCGAGGTCGACGAGCGGGTCGTCGGTCGAGGGCTCGGCGAGGCCGTACCAGTCGTCCGGCGCGGCGCCGGGGACGTCGGCCTCGGCGAGGCGGGCGAGTGCGGATGCGGCCTCG
>NZ_JAUZED010000036.1 GCF_030705415.1 Curtobacterium sp. A7_M15
CGGCGCCGCCCCCGCACGGTGCGAGGACGGCGCCGCCCGGCTGACCCGACCGTCAGCCCTTCAGCGCCCCGGACGACAGCCCGGCGACGTAGAACCGCTGCAACCCGACGTAGAGCGCGATGCACGGGATCATCGCCACGACCGACCCGGCCACGAGGTTCCCGTACGACACCTGCCCGTACGCCCCGGTCTGCAGGTTGAGCAGCGCGACCGGCAGCGTGTAGAGCGAGTCCTTCGTGAGGAAGGTCAGCGCCCCGAGGAACTCCGTCCACGACGCCAGGAACGCGTAGAGCGCGGCGGTCGCGGCCCCGGGGAGGAGCAGCGGCCTGAGCACCGACACGACGACCCGGAAGCGCGAGGCCCCGTCGACGAACGCGGAGTCCTCGAGCTCCGTCGGGATCGACTCGAACGCGTTCCGCATCACGAACACCCCGAACGGCAGGTTCACCGTCGTGTAGAAGAGCACGAGTCCGACGAGCGAGTTCGTCAGCTTCATGGCGTTCATCTCGAGGTACAGGGGTGTGAGGATGGCCTGGAACGGCACCATCATCGTCAGCAGCACGAGCCCGAAGACGATCCCCGCACCGCGGAACCGGAAGCGCGCGAACCCGTACCCGGCCATCGTCGCGATCACCGCGGTCAGGACGGCCGTGGCGATCGACACCACGAGCGAGTTGACCACGCCGGTGAGCAGGTGCGACGAGGGGCTGAACACCGCGGCGAAGTTCTGCCACCCGAGCTGGAAGAACGTCGCCGGGTTTGCCGCCTGCGTGATGACGGCCTCGGACTGGAACGCCCGCAGGATCGACCAGATCAGCGGGACGCCGAACACGAGCGTCGCGCCGACCCCGGCGATGACGTAGAGGGTGCGCTTCACCGCGGTGTCGCGCGGGTGCCGCACGCTGCCCTGGTGGCGGCGACGTCGGTGCCCGTCGCCGGAGGTCGTCAGCGTGCGGGTGGACAGGTCCGGGGCCGCGAGGCCGGCACGGGAAGCGGTGGTGCTCATGGCTCAGTCCTTCTCTCGCAGTGCCCAGAACTGGAACACGGTGACGGCGGCGATGACGACGACGAGGGCGATCGACTCGGCGGTCGCCGCGCCGAGCTGCAGGTTGACGAAGCCGCGGTTGTAGATCGCGTTGACGATCGTCGTGGTCTCGGTGCCCGGCCCGCCCTGGGTCAGGATGTAGAACTGGTTGAAGGCGAGCAGCGACCCGATGACCGAGATGATCGCGCTCAGGGCGAGCGTGGACCGGATCATCGGCATCGTGATGAGGCGTTCGGTCTGCCACCACGAAGCCCCTTCGAGCTGGGCGGACTCGTACACCTCGTCGGGGATGCCCTGCATGGCGGACATCACGAGCACCATCGTCAAACCGGACACCGCCCAGACGACGAGCACGCAGATGAGCAGCGTCGCCAGCGGGCCGTTCACGAGCCAGGCGGTGCTGCCGTCGGTGATCCCGAGCCAGCGCAGCACCATGTTCACCGCGCCCGAGTTCGGCTGCGCCTCGAGCACGAGCATGAACGACAGCGTGGTCAGGCCGACGACGTACGGCAGGAAGAACACCGTGCGCAGGAACGTCGACCCGCGGCGCCGGGCACGGATGAGCACGGCGAGGAAGTACCCGAGCGCCAGGATCGGCACCGTCACGATCGCCGTGTAGAGCAGCGTGTACCCGATGGCGTGCACGAACGTCGGGTCCTGGAACAGGGTCAGGTAGTTCTGCAGCCCGATGAACCGGTACGGGCCGATCAGCGGCCAGTTCGTGAACGAGATGTAGAGCGCGAACACGAGCGGCGCGAGGACGAAGACCGCGACGAAGACGATCGCCGGGGTGACGAGCACGGCGCCGGTGCGCGGCGGGTGCGTGAGCGAGTTGCGGGACGGCGCCGATCGGCCGCGGCCGACGGTCGGGCGGCCCGCACCGCTCCGGCGGGTGGCCGTCCGGTCGTCGGCGGAGTGCCGGGTCGAGATGGTGGTCATGTCTGCACCTCTCTGTGCAACGAGATGAGCGGGACCCTCAGGCCTGGACCTGGTCGAGGATGCGGGTGTAGTCCGACTGCGCCTGCCGCATCGCGGCAGCGGTCCCGGAGCCGAACACCGCCTCGCGGAACATCGCGAAGTACGGCGACGAGGGCTGGTTGACGAGCAGGTTGTACGCGAGGGTCTGCGGCGCGTACCCCTTGTCGATCGCGTCGAGCGGGCCGAAGGCGAGCGGGTACTTCTTCCGGTACGCGGGCGTCGCGGCGTCGGACCTGGTCGGGAAGTACCCGCCGTCCGGCAGCGCCTGCTGTTGCTGCAGACCGTTCGCGTACTGCATGAACGCCCACCCGCCGGACGGGTTCGCCGCACCGTTCGGGATGCACATGTTGTCGCCGCCGTCGAAGAACGACCGCTTGCCGTCCCAGGACGGGATGAGCACCGTCTGCATCTTCGCCCGCATCGCCTTCGTCGCGGCGGGCACGGTGGCGCCGTACGAGGTCGGGAAGATGCCGACCTTGCCGGCCCGGAAGTCGGCGCCCCACGTGGTGCCGGCGTCCGCGTAGGTCGCCTTCGACAGCACGCCGTCCTTCCACAGCTGCCGGTAGAACTCGAGCATGCGCTCGAGCGCCTCGTTGCCCGTGATGTTCGCCGTCTGCTCGCCGACCTCGCCGGACATCATGTCGACGCCGGTGGCCCAGACGTGCGGTTGCGTGACGAACCCGATGATGCCGGCCGCGTTGCCCGAGATCGACCAGCCGTACACGTCGTCGCCGGTCTTCCGGATGGCCTTCGCCGCGGCGAGCAACGAGTCGAGGTCCTTCGTCGAGTCCTCGACGTCGAGGCCGGCACGGTCGAACAGTTCGGTGTTGAGGAACAACTGCGAGTTGTCCGCCAGGTACGGCAGCCCGTAGTACCGGTCGCGGTACTCGAGCAGCCGCAGGTGGCCGGGCGAGATCGCGTCGAAGTAGTCGAGCCCCTTGACGACGTCGGTGAGGTCGGCGAAGGCCTCGCGGAAGATGAACAGCTGCGAGTTGATGTCGTCGATGTCCACGACGTCCGGCGGCTCACCACCACGGATCGCGGTCGCGAGCTTCGTCACGTACTGCCCGTCCGGCACCGGGGTCAGCTCGACCTGCAGCTTCGGGTTCGCCTTGTTGAACCCGGCGACGGCCGCCGTCAGTCCGGCCTGCGTCGCGGAGCGGCACCAGACGTGTACGGTGCCGGTCGCGTTCCGACCGAAGCTCGCGACCTGGGCGTCGACCTTGGGCAGGGTGCCGGAGCACCCTGCCAGGGCCAGGGCCGCCCCGCCGGCGAGGCCGCCGACGAGGAACGCTCTGCGGTCCATCGCGTCACCGGGCCAGCGGGAGCCAGACGCGCATCGGCGCGGCTCCGCGGTTCGCCCAGGCGTAGTAGGGGACCGCGGTCGCGGTGACGTCCTGGGCCCCCGGAGCCGGTTCCGGAGTGGCGCGCCAGCGGCGCTCCGGCCGTGCCGACGGGGAGAGGCGCGGCGCGGCCGCCGTGGACCCGGCCGCGTCGTCGACGTTGGTCGCCTCTCCTGCGTGATCCGTTCCTCCTGGACCGTCCAGTCGGCGGTACGGCCACGCTGCCTGCACGTGCTCGGCCGGGGCGTGTCCCGCGATGCGCAGCGTGACGACGCCGTCGAGGAGTCCGTCCTGGCGCTCCTCGGTGACCTGCGCGTCGGCGTCGACCGTCAGGTCGTCGACCGTGAAGCCCTGCTGGTCCGCCTGCTCGACCGCGTACACGAGCGGGCCGCGCTCGACGGCGACCTGCCCGCGGGCGGCGTCGATCCGGGCGTCCGCGACGTACCGGTGCGGCGTCGTGTCGAAGACGAGCTCGACGGTGTCGCCCGCCGTCCACTCGCGGTCGATGACGTGCAGCGTGCCCGCGGCGGGGCTGGCCGCGCCGTCCGGACCCTGCACGGTCGTGGTGTCCGACCAGGAGGGGATCCGCAGGCCGAGGGCGAGCGGGCCGTCCTCGGTGACGGTGATGACCACACGGCCGTCGTGCGGGTACCCGGTCTCGACGTCGACCGGGCCGAGCGACGCCGTCGCGTACTGGTGCAGCTGCAGGCCGCCGTCGGTCGCGGTGGCGAGGTAGCCGTCGAGGCTCGCGAACGTCCGCATGATGTTCGGCGGGCAGCAGGCGCAGTCGAACCAGCCGCGACGGCCGTGCGCGGGGGACCGGTTCTCGTCCTGGTGCGCGTGGTCGCGGTGCTGCAGCGGGTTGACGTAGAAGTACTCCGTGCCCGCGAGGCTCACGCCCGCGAGGAACGCGTTGTACAGCAGACGCTCGATGGCGTCGGCGTAGACGGGATTGCCGGTCGCGAGGAGCAGGCGCCACGCCCACTGGATCCCGCCGATCGCCGCACAGGTCTCGGCGTAGCCACGGTCGGTCGGGAGCTCGTACGGGTCGCCGAACGCCTCCCAGTCCCAGCGCGCCCCGAGGCCGCCGGTGATGAACGCCTTCGTCGCCATCATGTCCGCGAACTGCGTCTCGCTCGCGGCCAGGAGCTCGGTGTCGCCGGTCTCGATCGCGACGTCCACGGCACCGGCCGCGAGGTACACGGCGCGGACGGCGTGCCCCTCGACGGTGGTCGCTTCGCGGCTCGGGACCCGGTCGGAGAAGTACGTGGGCTCGCCGCCGGCGCGCTGGATGATGCCGTGCCCGCGGGCGTCGACGAACCAGTGCGCGAGGTCGAGGTAGGCGCGGTTCCCGGTCTCGCGGTAGAGCTCCACCAGGCCCATCTCGACGACCGGGTGGCCGTCGACGTCCTGCGTGTGGTCGTCGCCGGGGCCGAACGTGCGGACGAGGTGGTCGGCGTTCTTGATCGCGACCTCGAGCAGGCCGGTGTCGCCGGTGGCCCGGTGCTGCGCGACGGCGGCCTGGTACAGGTGTCCCGCGCAGTACATCTCGTGGCTCCACTTGAGGTCCGTGTAGCGCTCGCCCTTCCCCCGGATCTGCTGCACGGAGTCGAGGTAGCCGTCGTCGGCCTGCGCCTGGGCGTACAGGGCGGTGACCTCGCGCTGGAGTTCCAACAGGTCCTCGGCGGGGGCTCGGCCGTACTCCCACGCGACCGCCTCGAGCCACTTCGTGACGTCGGAGTCCATGAAGATGGGGCCGGTCGCCTCGCCCTCCTCGAGTCCGGCGGCGATGCGGAGGTTCCGGAAGTTCCCGGCCGCCTCGAGCAGGGCGTACGCGCCGCGGATCGCGTCGCGGCCGTTCCGCTCCTGTCGGAGGGCCCAGAAGCCCCCGGTGATCCGGGCGTCCCCGGTCGGCAGCGGACGGAGCGTCAGATGCGCGGTCGCGGTCGGGAGGACCGGGGTCGCGGTGTGCGCGCGGCTGTCGGTCGCGAGCGTGGTGGTCATGTCGCCTCCTTGCGATGTGACGTGCCGTTCCGCTGGGCGGAAAACGGTTTCTGGCGGGGACGCTACGACACGAACGGGAGGCGCGCAAGGGCTTCGGTTCACATCTTGCGTATAGTCATGGTCAGTTTCCTTCGTCCGTTCTCGCCTCCGGAAAGGGGTTTGCCGTGACTCTCGAGCGCGCAGGGCGGACCGTCCGGATCACCGACGTCGCGGCACTCGCCGGCGTGTCGATCGGTACGGCGTCGAAGGCACTGAACGGCACGGGCCAGCTGCGCGAGTCGACGCGCGCTCGGGTGAAGGACGCCGCCGAGAAGCTCGGGTTCGTCGGTGACGCCCGGGCGCGCGCCCTGTCGTCCGGGCGGACCTACACGGTGGGCATGATCACGACGGACTCGTTCGGACGGTTCTCGATCCCGGTGCTGCTCGGCGCCGAGGACGCCCTGTCCGCCGGACAGATGGCCGTGCTGCTGTGCGACACCCGCGACGACCACGTCCGCGAGGCCCACTACCTCCGGTCACTGGCCGCCCGCGGGGTCGACGGCATCATCGTGACCGGCCGGTCCGCCGACGCGCGGCCGCCGATCGACGTGTCCATCCCCGTCGTGTACGCGTTCACTCCCTCGACCGACCCGGGTGACGTGTCGGTCACCCTCGACGACGCGGCGGGGTCGGCCGCGGTCGCCGCGCACGTGCTCTCGACCGGGCGCCGGCGGGTGGCGATCGTCACGGGGCCGGAGCGGCACCGGTCCGCCGTGCGACGGGTGTCCGGGGCCGCCGAGGTGCTCGGCGCGCACCTCGTCGCCGAGCCCCTCTACGGCGAGTGGTCGGAGCGGTGGGGACGGCAGGCGGTGGACGTGCTGGCGCGGGGCGTCGGGCTCGCGTCCGCCGAGGATGGGTCTGGGGTCGGTCCGGGTGGGCTCGGCGCTGGCTCGGCCGGTGTCGGCGTGGATGCGATCGTGTGCGGGAGTGACCAGATCGCGCGGGGCGTGTGCGATCGGCTGCGAGAGCTCGGACTGTCCGTGCCGGGCGACGTCGCCGTGACGGGGTTCGACGACTGGGACGTGATGGCGCTCGCTTCGCGGCCACCACTGACCACGGTGGACCTGCGGCTCGAGGAGCTCGGGCGGGTGGCAGGTCGGGCGCTCCTGGACCTCGTCGACGGTGGCGCTGCGGCGTCGGCGTCGGTGACCCCGTCCCTCGTCGTCCGCGAGAGCACCGTCGGGGCGTAGGGCGCGCCGGGGATCGGTCCGGCGCTCTTGCCTGCCGCCGAGGTCGCACGAACCGCCGTCACCGTCGCGCTGAGGTCGCGCCATGTGTCGCGCGTGGTGCCGGTGAGCGGCATGTTGTGCAACCTCAGTGAACGCGGACCGAGGTCGCACGAACTGCCGCCGCTGTCGCGCTGAGGTCGCACGATGTGTCGCGCGTGGTGCCGGTGAGCGACATGTTGTGCGACTTCGGTGAACGCGAGCGGCGGTTCGTGCGACCTCGACGCACGGGGCGAGCGGCGGTTCATGCGACCTCGACGGGAGAACTCGGAGGAACTCGGCGCCGGGCGTGGCGGCGTTGCGGGAGTGAGCGCTCACGTGCCAGGATGTGAGCGCTCACGGAGGACGACGAGGTTCTGGAGGAACGCATGGGCGACGACCGCAGGCAGCAGGTCCTGGACGGCCGCACCACACTCGGGATCGAGCTCGGCTCCACCCGCATCAAGGCGTGCCTGGTGGACGAGGACCTCGTCCCCATCGCCGCGGGTGCCCACGAATGGGAGAACGAGTTCGTCGACGGGCGCTGGACCTACTCCCTCGAGGCCGTCGAGACCGGGCTCCGAGCGGCCTACGCAGCTCTCGTGGCCGACGTCGAAACCCAGTACGGCGTCACGCCGACGATCTACCGTGCCGCCGGTGTGAGCGCCATGATGCACGGCTACCTCGCGTTCGACCCCGAGGGCGAGCTGCTCGTGCCGTTCCGCACCTGGCGCAACACCTCGACCGGCCCGGCTGCCGAGCGACTGAGCGACGCCCTCGGGTTCAACATCCCGCTGCGCTGGTCCGTCGCGCACCTGTACCAGGCCGTCCTCGACGAGGAGCCCCACGTCGCCGAGCTCGCCGGCGTCACGACCCTCGCCGGGTACGTGCACCGGCGACTCACGGGCAGGGACGTGCTCGGCGTCGGCGATGCGAGCGGCGTCTTCCCGATCGACAGCACGCCGGCGGACAGCGGTCCGGGCGACCCGGGCACGCGGGACTACGACGGCGCGATGCTCCGCGCGGCCGAGGAGCTCATCGGGATCGGGGACCTCCGTGCCCTCCTGCCCGAGGTGCTCGTCGCCGGGGACGACGCCGGGGCCCTCACCCCCGAGGGTGCCGCGTGGCTGGACCCGTCCGGCGCGCTGCTGCCCGGCGTCCCGCTCTGCCCACCCGAGGGCGATGCCGGCACGGGCATGGTCGCGACGAACGCCGTCGCTCCGCGCACCGGCAACGTCAGTGTCGGCACGAGCATCTTCGCGATGGTCGTGCTGGAGCAACCGCTGGCGACCCCGCACGAGGAACTCGACGTCGTGACCACGCCCTCCGGGGACGCCGTCGCGATGGTGCACTGCAACAACGGCGCGAGCGAGATCGCGAGCTGGGCCCGTGTGTTCGGCCGGTTCGCCGAGGCCGCGAGCGAGCGCACCGGCGGCACGGCGCTGGACATCGACACGGTCTACGCGACGCTGCTGGCCGAAGCCGAGCAGGCGGACCCCGACGCCGGCGGGCTGTTGTCCTTCAACTACCTCGCGGGCGAGCCCGTCACCCACGTCGAGGACGGTCGGCCCCTGCTGCTCCGCACCCCGGACGCGCGCTTCACCCTCGGCAACCTCGTGCGGTCCGAGGTGCACGGTGCCTTCGCCACCCTCGCGATCGGCATGGACGTCCTGCACGGCGAGGAGGTCCAGGTCGACCGGATGACCGCACACGGTGGGCTCTTCCGGACACCCGGGGCACCGCAACGCCTGCTCGCGGCAGCACTCCGCGTGCCCGTCGCGCTCGAGGAGACCGCGGGCGAGGGCGGTGCGTGGGGGATCGCGGTGCTCGCCGCGTACCTCGAGCACACCGACCAGCACCTGGCGGACTTCCTCGCGGGGACGGTCTTCGGGGGCGACGCCGTGCACGTGGCCGAGCCCGATGCGGCAGACGTCGACGGGTTCCAGGAGTACCTCGACCGCTACCGCCGAGCGCTGCCCGTGCAGCACGCCGCCGCCGCTGCGACCCGCCCCGAAGCGACCCGCGCAGACACCGACGTGACCACCAGCACCGACGCGACCACCAGCACCGACGCGACCACCGCCGGAGCCGAGCCGACGACGGTGGGCGAGCCGCGCCTCCAGGCCGAGAACGCCGAGAACGCCGAGAACGCCGAGAAGGAGCCGACCCGATGACCGACACGAGCCCGCACGCCGACGCGACCGCCCGGCAGTCCGTCGCCGCGACCCGCGAACGCGTCGCCCGCCTGCACGGCGAACTCGTCCGCTACGGCCTGGTCATCTGGACCGGCGGCAACGTCTCCGAGCGGGTGCCGGGCACGGACCTCTTCGTCATCAAGCCGAGTGGGGTGTCCAGCGACGACCTGACCCCCGAGAACCAGGTGGTGTGCACGCTGGACGGCGTACCCGCCGACGGCTGGGACAACAGCCACGGGCCGAGCTCCGACACCGCCGCGCACGCCTACGTCTACCGGAACATGCCGGAGGTCGGCGGTGTCGTGCACACCCACTCGACCTACGCCACGGCGTGGGCCGCACGAGCGGAACCCATCCCGTGCGTGATCACCGCGATGGCCGACGAGTTCGGCGGACCGATCCCGGTCGGGCCGTTCGCGATCATCGGCGACGACTCGATCGGTCACGGGATCGTCGACACCCTCAGCGGGCACCGGAGCCGTGCCGTGCTCATGCAGAACCACGGCGTCTTCACGATCGGGCGCGACGGGAAGGACGCCGTCAAGGCCGCGGTGATGTGCGAGGACGTCGCCCGCACCGTGCACGTCTCGCGCCAACTCGGCGAACCGGTCCCGATCGCCGCAGCAGACATCGATCGACTCTTCGATCGCTACCAGAACGTCTACGGACAGAACCCCGAAGGAGCCATGCGATGACGCAGGAGACCACGGTCGACCCCCAGGCCACCCTCAACGGCTACGAGGTCTGGTTCCTCACCGGCTCCCAGGGACTGTACGGCGAGGAGACCCTGCGCCAGGTCGAGCAGCAGAGCAAGGCCGTGCACGCCGCGCTCGAGGGTGCCCTCCCGGTGAAGCTCGTCTGGAAGCCCGTGCTGAAGGACGCCGAGGGCATCCGACGCGCCCTGATCGAGGCCAGCGCGGACGACAGGGTCATCGGCGTGACCACGTGGATGCACACGTTCAGTCCCGCCAAGATGTGGATCGGCGGGCTGCAGGCGCTCACGAAGCCGCTGCTGCACCTGCACACGCAGGCGAACGTCACCCTGCCGTGGGCGGACATCGACTTCGACTTCATGAACCTCAACCAGGCCGCGCACGGCGACCGCGAGTTCGGCTACGCCCTCGCCCGTCTCGGCGTCCGGCACGCCACCGCCGTCGGGCACGTGTCCGACGAGCGCGTGCAGGACCGGGTGGCGAACTGGACCCGTGCGGCAGCGGCAGCGGCTTCGGTGCGGGAGCTCAACTTGACCCGCTTCGGTGACAACATGCGCTACGTCGCGGTCACCGAGGGCGACAAGACCGAGGCCGAGATCGAGCTCGGGGTGCAGGTGAACACCTGGGCGGTGAACGAGCTGGCGGCGGCGGTCGCGGAAGCGGAGGCGGACACGGCCGCGGTCGACGAACTCGTCGCGGTCTACGAGCGCGACTACGACGTCGATCCGTCGCTGCGCGGAGGCAACGACGGCGGGGCCGCCGGTGACCGGCACGCCGCGCTCCGCGACGGCGCCGCGATCGAACTCGGCCTCCGTGCGCTCCTCGAGCAGAACGGCAGCGCCGCGTTCACCACGAACTTCGAGGACCTCGGCGCGCTCAAGCAGCTCCCCGGCCTCGCGGTGCAGCGCCTGATGGCCGACGGGTACGGCTTCGGCGCGGAGGGCGACTGGAAGACCGCCGTCCTCGTCCGCGCGATGAACGTCGCCGGGGCCGGCCTGCCGGGTGGCGCCTCCCTCATGGAGGACTACACGTACGACCTCACCCCGGGCGCGGAGAAGATCCTCGGCGCACACATGCTCGAGGTCTCGCCGACCCTCACCACCACGAAGCCGACGCTCGAGGTCCACCCGCTCGGGATCGGCGGCAAGGACGACCCGGTGCGCCTGGTCTTCACCGCCGACGCGGGCGAGGCCGTGGTCGTCGCGCTGTCCGACACCCGTGACGGGTTCCGCCTGACGGCGAACGTCGTGGACGTCGTCCAGCCCACCGAGGCGCTGCCGAAGCTGCCGGTCGGCCGTGCCGTCTGGGAGCCGCGTCCCTCGTTCCCCGTCGCAGCCGAGGCCTGGCTCACCGCCGGTGCCGCCCACCACACCGTCATGACGACCGCTGTCGGGCTGCAGGTCGTCGAGGACTTCGCGACCATGGTCGGCACCGAGTTCCTGGTCATCGACGAGCACACCACCGAACGCGGCTTCCGCGACGAGCTGCGCCTGCAGCAGACGTGGCACCGGCTCGACCGGGGGTTCTAGGCTCGTGACCGTGAGCGCGACGACGCGGACGAACTGGGCGGGCAACGTCACCTACCGGGCGTCCGGTCTGGCGCGCCCGACCTCGGTCGACGAGCTGCAGCAGCTCGTCGCGTCCACGCCGCGCCTCACGGCGCTCGGGTCGCGGCACTCGTTCAACACGATCGCCGACACCGACGCGCTCCAGGTGTCGTTGGCGGACCTGCCGCCGGTGCTCGACATCGACGAGGACCGGCGGGTCGTGCGCGTCGCCGCCGGCATGATCCACAGCCAGGTGGCCGCGGGCCTGGAGGCGCGGGGCTGGGCACTCGGGAACCTCGCCTCCCTGCCGCACATCTCCACTGCCGGAGCGGTCGCCACCGGCACGCACGGCTCCGGTGTCCGCAACCCGTCGCTCGCGCAGGCGGTGGTCGGTCTCGAGATCGTCCGCGCTTCCGGCGACGTGGTGTCCGTCGATGCGTCGACGCCGGACGGTGCCCTCGACGCGCACCGGGTGGCCCTCGGCGCGCTCGGTGTCGTCACCACGGTCGAGCTCGCGATCGAGCCCACGTTCCAGGTCGCGACGACCGTGCACCTCGACCTGCCGTGGGACGCCGTCGCCGCGCACTTCGACGAGATCGTGTCGGACGCCTACTCGGTGTCGCTGTTCACGTCGTTCGACGACCGCGGCGCCCGGCAGGTGTGGGTCAAGCACCGCGTGGACGAACCGGCACCCGCCGTCGACCTCGTCGCACTCGGCGCCCGTCCCGCCGCCGGGCCCGTGCACCCGGGCGAGAACGACCCCGCCGGCGTCACCGAGCAGGGCGGCGTGCCGGGGCCGTGGTCCGAGCGGCTCCCGCACTTCCGGTCCTCGTTCACGCCGTCGACCGGGGCGGAGATCCAGGCCGAGTACCTGGTGCCGGCCGGTTCCGCCGTCGCCGCACTGCAGGCGCTCCGGCCGCTGGAGCCGCTGTTCGCGCCGATCCTCATCGCGGCCGAGGTCCGGACCGTCGCCGCCGACACCGCCTGGCTCGCGCCGTCGTCCGAGCGGCAGTCGGTCGGGATCCACTTCACGTTCCGCCGGGACGCGAGCGCGGTGGCAGCTGCGGTGGAGCGGATCGAGGAGGCCCTCGCACCGTTCGACGCCCGGCCGCACTGGGGGAAGGTGTCGGCGGCGAGTGCCGAGCGGCTGCACGAGGTGTACCCGCGGCTGTCCGACTTCGCCGCGCTCGCCCGTGACCTGGACCCGACCGGACGGTTCCGGAACGCGTTCCTCGCACGTGTCCTGAGCTGAGCGAGGGTCGGCGTTCCCAGCCGCTTCGGATGACATCTCCTGCCGATCCACCGGGGCGTTCCTGAACGCTCACATGTGTGATCACAAAGGTTGGGGCATGGCGAACTTCAACCGGATCCTGGGCATGGCGTCGAAGGCGATCGACAAGCAGATGCAGAAGCGCGGCGGTGCCGGGCAGCAGCAGGGCGGGACGGACTGGCGCGACGTCGTCCGGAGCGCGGCGGACAGGCTGACGGGGGACGACCGGAGCCGCCAGCCGCAGCAGCCGCAGCAGCCCGTCGGCCGGCAGCACCCGGGTCCGGTCGACTCGGATGCGATCGCGATCGCGAAGTACGACTACCTGCTCCGGACCGCCCCGCCGGAGCAGCTCGAGCAGGTCCACCACGATGCCTTCGCCCGCCTCACCCCCGCGCAGCGCCAGCAGATCCGCGATCGTCTGAACTCGGAGTTGCCGCCGCACGAACACCTCCGCGACGACTCCGCGGGCGGGATGGCCCGCGCGATGACCCGTGGCGAGGTCGCCCGGCCGGGACTCGCCCGCCGTGTCCTGGGTGGTGGATCGGCGGGGCGCGGCCGCGGTGGAGCCTTCGCCGGCGGGGCAGCGGTCGGCGCCGGTGCGATGGCGCTCGGCGGTCTGGGTGCGGCGGTCGCTGGTGGAGCGGTGCTGAGTGCCGCCGCGGGGCCGGTGCTGGCCGAGGCGGCGGACCTCGGCGTCGACTTCGAGGGCATCGCCGCCGGGATCGGCGACCTCGGACTCGGGGACCTCGGACTCGCGGACCTCGGCAGCGGTGTCGAGGGGCTCGCGGGCGAGGGTGAGCAGCTGCTCGGCGGGCTCGGGGACCAGGCGTCGGACCTCGGCAACGACTTCCTCGGCGGCCTGTTCGACCGCTGACCGCTGACCTCGGGCCGCCGGTCAGGCCCGGGTCAGGGCATCGCCCACCGCACTCCGGTAGTAGAGCACGGCCCGACCGTACCGCGACCGGTTCAGCAGCCCGCCCCGTTCCATCACGCGGAGGTGCTGGTTGACGGCCGACGTCGACACCCCGAACCGCAGCGCGAGGTCGGTCGACGACGCCGGTTCGCCGAGCGCGTCGAGGAGTGCCGCCCGGGTCGCGCCCAGGAGGTCCCGGACCGAACCCGCGTCCGGCTGGGCGGACGTCGACCACATCGCGCCCTGTCCGCGGGCCGGGTACATCACCGTCGGGGGCAGGCCGTCGTCGATCGGCACGGAGGCCCGGACGACGAACATCGACGGCACCAGCGTCAGGCCCTCGCCGTCGATCGGTCGATCGCGTGCGACCGGGCTGGTCAGGCGGACGTCGAGGTCCGTGCCGTCGTACGCGACCGCGTCCGACAGGCCGCCGAGGACCGCGCCGATGCCCTCGTGCGACGCGATCCGCGCGCGGTGGCTGATGTCCGCCTGCAACACCGCACGCATCCGGGCCCAGTGCGGCGCGAAGCAGAGCTCCCACGCGGTCGAGAGTGCGTGCTGGAGCCGTTCGACGACACGGTCGTGCCGGCCGGCGAACACCCCCGGGACCGTGCCGTGCACCCGCTCCAGGTCGGCGAGCATCCGCGCCCGGGGGAGCCTGCCGAGTGACCGGATCTCCTCGTCGATCGAGGTGAGCGGAGACGCCGGTCGTGGGTTGACGAAGTCCGCCACCCACCGCCGCTCGTCCACGAGTCCGAGCAGGACCTCGTCGTCCAGCAGCGGCCGGACGGCGGCGATCCGGTCGAGCCACGGTCGCTGGAGCGGGTAGCGGTCGGGTGCCCGGAACGCCCGGAGTCCGAGGCCGAGCTCGGAGAGCGGCGAGATGCCGAAGCGGATCGACGACACGTCGCTCGGCTCGAGGTGGTACCGGATCATGAAGCCCCACGCTACATCCGTTGTCCCCAGGACCGGGTTCCTGCGAGAACAGGACCATGCGCACCACCACCGCACCGCGGGTCCCCATCAGCACGCTCGTCCGGGACGACCGGGTCCTCCGGCGGCTGCTCGTCGTCACGTTCGTGGACACCCTCGGCCGCGGTGCGTTCTTCACCCTCACCACGCTCTACCTCACCACCGTCGTCGGCATCGCCCCGGTCGTCGTCGGGCTCGGACTGACCGTCGCCGGCGCGGTCGGCGTCGCCAGCTCCCTGGTGTTCGGACACCTCGCAGACCGGTTCAGTTCCCGTCGGATGCTCGCCTGGCTGCACGTCGTCCAGGGGCTCGCCCTCGTCGGGTACGTCCTCGTCCACGACCTGCCGACTCTCGTGCTGACGGCGTCGGTCGTCACGCTCGCGCAGCAGGGCGGCGGTTCGGTCCGATCGGCCGCCGTCGGTCGGGCGTTCCCGGGGCAGGAGCGGGTCCGCGTGCGCGCGACGATGCGGACCGTCACCAACATCGGGATCGGGCTCGGCACGGCGGTCGCGGCGATCCCGCTGGCCGTCGGGACGGGCGAGGCCTACCGGGTGACGATGGTCGCGGCGGGCGTCCTCTTCCTGGCCTCGGCGGTCCTCGTGCTCGGGCTGCCCGCCACGCGGATCGACGCCGCGCCCGCCGAACGGACCGACACGGGCACCATCGTCGTGCGGCACGCCGCCGGACGCAGTCCGTACCGTGACGTGCGGTTCCTGACGATCACCGCGCTGACCGGGGTGTTCGGCATCCAGTTCGGGCTCTTCGAGGTCGCCGTGCCGCTCTGGGTCGTGCAGCACACCGTGGCGCCGGACGTCCTGGTGTCGCCCCTGCTCCTCGTGAACACGCTCGCGGTCGTCCTGCTGCAGGTCCGGATGAGCCGGGGAACGGACACGGTCGGGGTGCCGCGCGGGTGATGCGCCACGCGGGGTGGCTCATGGCGCTCGCCTGCGGGCTGTGGGCAGCGGCCGGGTGGGTGCGCGGCGACGACTGGGTGCCGGTCGCGTTCGCCGCAGGCATCCTCGTCGTCGCGGCGATCGCCCACTCGCTCGCCGAGATCACCTCGAGCGCCGCGGGCTGGGCGCTGAGCTTCGAGCTGGCGCCTGCTGACCGGGTCGGGGCCTACCAGGGCGTGTACGGGACCGGGTTCGCGATCGGTGCCATGGTCGCCCCGACCGTGGTGACGGTCACGGCGATCGACCTCGGCACCCCGGGGTGGGCGGTCCTCGCGGTCGTGTTCCTCGCCGCTGCGCTCGGCACCGCCCAGGTGGCGCGCCGCGCCGCGGTGGACCCGGCCCCGCCGCGGTGACCGACGCCGGTGCACCGGGCCGCGCCGCGCCTCCTGGATCAGTGCAGGCTGCGCAGGGCGAGCGCCTCGACCGACGCGGGGAGGGACGCGGCGCGACCGCCGGTCATCTCCTGCAGGACCCGGAAGACCTGGCGGCTGTACCCGGACTCGTTGTCGTACCAGACGTAGAGCACGACGTGCTCGGACCCGTCCGCGATGGTCGCGAGACCGTCCACCACCCCCGCGCGACGGCTGCCGAGGATGTCCGTCGAGACGATCTCCGGAGACTCCACGTAGTCGATCTGGCGTCGCAGCGGCGACGTCAGCGACGCTCGTCGGAGCAGCTCGTTGACCTCGTCACGAGAGGTCGGCCGGTCCAGCGTGAGGTGCAGGATCGCCAGTGAGACGTTCGGCGTCGGTACGCGGACGGCGTTGCCGGTCAGCCGTCCGCGCAGCTCCGGGAGTGCCTTCTCGGCCGCCCGGGCGGCACCCGTCGCGGTGATCACGAGGTTGAGGGGTGCCGCGCGTCCACGCCGCTCGGCCGGGTGGTAGTTGTCCACGAGGTTCTGGTCGTTGGTCGCGGAGTGCACGGTCTCGACATGCCCGTGGCTAACACCGAACCGGTCGGAGACGGCTCGGAGGACGGGGACGATGGCGTTCGTCCTGCAGGACGCCGCGCTGACGATCGGTGCGTCGGCGACGGCGTCGTGGTTGATGCCGTGCACGACGTTCGGCAGGTCCCCACGGCCCGGCGCGGTCAGCAGCACACGGGACGCCCCCGGGGCGAGCAGGTGTTGTGCGAGGCCGTCGGCGTCGCGCCATCGGCCGGTGGTGTCGACGATGATCGCGTCGTCGATGCCGTACGCGCGGTAGTCCACCTCCGATGGGCAGTCGGCGGAGATGAACTGGATCGACGTGCCGTTCGCCAGCAGGGTGTCGTGCTCCGGATCGACCGTGATGCTGCCGGCGAAGGGGCCGTGGATCGAGTCGCGGCGCAGCAGGCTGGCACGTTTGCGCAGGTCGTCGGGACCACGGCGCTTGACCACGACGGCGCGGAGGGTGAGCGGTGCGTGCTCGCTCGCGCGCTCCAGGAGGATGCGGGCCATCATCCGGCCGATGCGACCGAAGCCGTAGAGGACGACGTCGCGGGGTACCGGGTGCGGGACCGCGGTGCCGCGCCCTGGCCCGCTTCTGTGCGCCGGCCCGGTTCTGTGCGCCGGCCCGGTTCTGTGCGTCGGCTCGGTGCCGCGGGCGAGGAAGAGCTCGTCCTCGAGGAAGTCGCGGAGTGTGGTCCCGATGGGGTCCTCGCGGAAGCGGACGGCGAGCTCGGCGAGGTCGACCGAGGCGGAACCGAGGCCGAGGGTGTCCAGCTCGGTGAGGATCGCGAGGGTCTCGTCGACGCCGACCTCGGCGTCGTCGATGCGGCGGGTCGCTCGGTGGGCCTTGAGGACCACGACCGGGGACTGCCCGACGAGTGGGTTGCCGTGGACGCTCGTGACGACGTCGTCGCGGCGGTGCAGGCGGCCGATCAGCGGGACCATCGCCTCGGCGGCGGCGAGTTGGTCCGCCCAGGCGCGCTGGAGGGCGAGGCGCTCGGAGGCGGACGTCGGGGTCACCGGCGGGCTCCGCCGACGAGGACTCCCGGGGCGGGTTCCTCGGCCTCGGCGTCGAGCTCCGCTCGCAGCGCGGCGCGTCGGGTCGCCAGGAGCGTGTCGAAGACAGCGGGCGCACGGCCGTCGAAGGTCTGCAGGAACTCGTCGGTGAGGTCGCACTCCGCGAGCCAGGACTCCGGGTCCACCGCGAACAGCCCGTCCAGCCGCGACGGCTCGAGGTCGAGACCGGCGACGTCGAGGTCGCCGGCGGCCGGCAGCCAGCCGATCGCGGACTCCCGGCTGTCGACGCGCCCCTCGATGCGCCGGACGATCCACTCGAGCACGCGGGTGTTCTCCCCGAACCCGGGCCAGAGGAACGCGCCGCGGTCGTCCGTGCGGAACCAGTTCACCTGGAACACGGCCGGAGCCTGGTCGCCGAGCTGGGCGCCGATGTCGAGCCAGTGCCTCCAGTGGTCCGCCATGTTGTAGCCGCAGAACGGCAGCATCGCGAACGGGTCGCGGCGGAGCGTGCCGACCGTGCCCTCGGCGGCAGCCGTCTGCTCGGACGAGATCGTCGCCCCCATGAAGACACCGTCGGTCCAGGTCGGGGCCTGCGCGACGAGCGGCACGTTCGAGGAGCGTCGGCCGCCGAAGACCACTGCATCGATCGGGACGCTCCGTTCCGCGTCCTGGGCGAGCGAGGGGCACTGGTCGAGCGTGACGGTGAACCGACCGTTCGGGTGGGCGGCAGGCGTGCCGAGGTCCGGCGTCCAGTCCGCTCCGGTCCAGTCGACCAGGTGTGCGGGCGGTTCCGGGGTGAGTCCCTCCCACCACACGTCACCGTCGTCCGTGAGGGCGACGTTCGTGAAGATCGTGTTCGAGCGGATCGTGTCGACGGCGACCGGGTTGGTGCTCAGACCGGTGCCGGGCGCCACCCCGAACAGGCCTGTCTCGGGGTTGATCGCGTGCAACCGTCCGTCCGCACCGGGTCGGAGCCAGGCGATGTCGTCGCCGATCGTCTCGACGCTCCACCCGGGCAGGGTCGATCGGAGCATGGCCAGGTTGGTCTTGCCGCAGGCCGACGGGAACGCCGCGGCGAGGTGGAACGCGCTGCCCTCCGGCGAGGTGACCCGGACCAGGAGCATGTGCTCGGCGAGCCAGCCCTCGTCGCGGCCCATGACCGACGCGATACGGAGCGCGAAGCACTTCTTGGCCAGCAGGGCGTTCCCGCCGTAGCCGGAGCCGTACGACCACACCTCACGCGTGTCGGGGAACTGCACGATGTACTTCGTGTCGTTGCACGGCCAGGCGACGTCGTCGTGGAGCACTCCGTCCTCGTCCCGCAGCGGGAGCCCGACGCTGTGGACCGTGGCGACCCACGGAGTGCCGGCGTCGATCGTGCGGAGCACCCGGTCACCGAGTCGGGTCATGACCGCCATGCTCAGCACGACGTAGGCGGAGTCGGTGAGCTCGACGCCGACCTGCGAGATCGGGCCGTCCACGGGCCCCATCGAGAACGGCACGACGTACATCGTCCGACCGCGCATGCTCCCGGCGAAGACCCCGTCGAGTTCGGCGCGCATCGCGTCCGGGTCGCGCCAGAGGTTCGTCGGACCGGCGTCGTCGGGGGGTGGCGGAGCAGGTGAACGTGCGTCCCTCGACCCGTGCGACGTCGTCGGGGTCGGACCGGGCGAGGAAGCTGCCGGGGCGTCGTTCCGGGTCGAGCGGGATGAGCTTGCCCTCGTCGACGAGCATCGCGGTGAGGCGGTCGCGTTCGCCGGGCGAGCCGTCGCACCACTCGATGCGGTCCGGCTCCGTCAGCGCTGCGACGCGCGCGACCCAGGTCTCGAGCGCGACGCGGGGGGAGCCGGGGACGACGTTGGGGGAGCCCGGCGTGTGGGTGGGGTTGGTGATCATCGGTGATCTCCTCGGTCGGGGTGGGAACGTGCTGCGGGTCACGATGTCGACGTGGACGTCGGCGTGCGCGGGCTCGTCGGCGTCCTCGCCGACGGGTCAGCGGCGCTCGGCGCGGGCCGCGTGGTCCTCGTCCGCCCCGACGATCGTCCGGACGGCCTCGGTCGAGATCCGCTCGTCGCCGGTGCCTCCGGTCGTGACGGGAGCACCGTGGTCGTCGGCGGACATCGTGCGCTCGTCGAACGGCGCGGCCCCGGAGAGCACCCGCTCGACCTGGTCCTTGTCGACCTCCCGGGTCCAGGTGCCGACGAGCAGGGTCGCCACGGCGTTGCCGGTGAAGTTGGTCAGGGCGCGTGCCTCGGACATGAACCGGTCGATGCCGACGATCAGGCCGACGCCGTTGACGAGGTCCGGACGGTGCGCCTGCAGTCCGCCGGCGAGCGTGGCCAGGCCGGCGCCGGTCACCCCGGCGGCACCCTTCGACGCGATGATCATGAAGACCAGGAGCGAGATCTGCTCTCCGATGTTGAGTGGGGTGCCGAGTGCGTTCGCGATGAACAACGAGGACATCGTCAGGTAGATCGCGGTGCCGTCGAGGTTGAACGAGTAGCCGGTCGGGACGGTGACGCCGACGACGGGCTTGGAGACGCCCAGGTGCTCCATCTTCGCGATCAGGCGGGGGAGGCTGACCTCGCTGGACGACGTCGACACGATGAGCAGGTACTCCCGGCCGAGGTACTTCATCACGCGGAAGACGTTGATGCCGGTGACGATCCGCAGCAGCGTGCCGAGCACGCCGACGATGAACACCGCGCACGTGATGTAGAAGGCGACCATGAGCGTGCCGAGGGCGACGAGCGCTGAGACGCCGGTCGCGCCGACCACCGCGGCGATCGCGCCGAAGGCACCGACCGGGGCGACCCACATGATCATCGCGAGCACCCGGAACACGAGCGCTTGGACGTGCCGGATGCCGGTGAGGATCGGGGTGCCCTTCGACCCCATCGCCTGCAGGGCGAAGCCGACCAGCAGGGCGACGAACAGGGTCTGCAGGATGCTGCCGCTGGTGAGCGAGGACACGAGCGTCGCCGGGATGATGCTGAGCAGGAACCCACTCGTGGAGGAGGTGTCCTCCGTGGCCGCCCCCGATGCAGGCGGCTCGTAGGTGGCGTTCGACAGGTCCAGGTGGTCGCCGGGGTGGATCAGGTTGCCGACGACCAGGCCGATCGCGAGTGCGAAGGTGGACATGGCGATGAAGTAGCCCAGCGCCAGGCCCCCGACCTTGCCGACCGTCGCGGCCTTGGCGATCGAGCCGACCCCGAGGACGATCGTGCAGAAGATCACCGGAGCGATCATCATCCGGATCAGGGCGATGAACCCGTCGCCGATCGGCTTCAGTCCGACGGCGAAGGCGGGTGCGGTGAGCCCGACGACGACGCCGGCGAGGACGGCCGCGACGACGGCGATGTAGAGCCAGTGGGACCGGTCGATGCCGCGGCGCCGTGGTGTGCGGGGCTGGGACGTGCGCAGTGAGGCCATGAGACTTCCTTGTCGTCAGGACCGGGGCGCCTTCGCTCCGGTCGGCTCGTGCTGGGGGAGCACGGCCCCACCCTCGTGCACCTCGGGACGGTCGTCGGACTTGCGTTCATAGCGTTCACGGCTCCGCAGCGGGATCGCGTCCGGTGCGTCAGAATGGTGCTCCCGCAACGACGCGAGGAGGGTCGACCAGTGGCACCGAGACGATGGAGCATCGCCAGACGGCTCTTCGCGCTGCAGCTCCTGTTCGTCGTCGTCGGCGTCGCGGTCGGCGGACTCTGGAGCTGGCGGTCGGCGCGGGCAGACCTCGAGTCCACCGCGGCCGAGAAGTCCACCGCCGTGGCGGTCTCCGTGGCCCGCAACCCGTTCGTCGTCGACCAGGTGACCGGTCCGGACCCGTCCCGCGAACTCGAGCCGTACGCGCTCGACCTGATGCGCAGGACGCACACGGACTTCATCACGATCATGGCGCCCGACCGCACCCGGTTCACGCATCCCGACCGGTCCGAGATCGGCCGACCGTTCCTCGGCACGACGGCTCCGGCCCTGGCCGGGAGGACATTCTCGGAGACCTACGCCGGCACCCTCGGGCCGTCGGTGCGCGCAGTGACGCCGATCACCGATGACGACGGACGGGTCGTCGGCCTCGTCGCCGCGGGGGTGACGGTCGCGAACATCTCGGACGCACTCGTCCCGCGACTGGTCGGGGTCGTCGGGCTGGCCGCCGCGATCGTGGCGGTGTCGGCGCTCTTCACGTGGCTGCTCAGCCGCTACCTCGACCGCGTCACGGCGGGACGCGGACCCGAGGAGCTCGCCCGGGTGTTCGCGTCGTACTCGGGTGTGCTGCACTCCGTGCACGAGGGCCTCGTGGTGGTGGACCGGACCGGCGCCGTGGTCCTGCACAACGACCGCGCCGCCGAACTGCTGCACCTGTCTGCACCTGCCGACCACCAGGAGCCGATCCCCGTCGACGTGCTCGACGTCCCCGAGGGGCTGCGAGCGCTGCTCCGATCGGGTGACCGGGCGGTGGACGAAGTGCACGAGACGGCCGACCGGGTCCTGATCGTCAACCAGGAGCTGGCGTTCGCACGGACGTCGACGAAGCCGCTCGGCACGGTGACGACGATCCGCGACCAGACCGAACTGCTGCACCTGTCGGGGGAGCTCGCGGCGACACGGACCCTCACCGACGCGCTCCGGTCGCAGACCCACGAGTTCGCGAACCGCATGCACGCCGTGGTGGCGCTGATGGAGCTCGGCCGGGTGGACGAAGCGATCCGGTTCGCGTCGGACGAGATCGACCGGGCAGCGGACCCGACCGCCGTCGGGTCCCGGGCGACCGAGGTCGCGGACGCCGAGGCGGCGGCTCCGAGGGCCGGGGACCCGGGCTCCGCGGGTACGACCGGATCCCCGCGCGAGGTGGTCGTCGCCCTGCTCCGCGGCAAGCAGGCCCAAGCCCGCGAGCACGGCGTCGACCTCGTCGTCGACACCGCGCGCCTCGCCGACCACGTGCCGGTCGACCAGCGGGACGTGGTGACCGTGCTCGGCAACCTCGTCGACAACGCCGTCGACGCCGTCACCGAGGCACGCGGGCCCGGCGGCGGCGGCGAGCGGGACACGGTGCGGCTCCCGCTCGTCCGGGTGACCGTCGAGAGCACCGACGGCAGGATCCGCGTGGTCGTCTCGGACAACGGGTCCGGGATCGTCGACGTCGAGTCCGCCTACCGCCGCGGGTGGTCGACGAAGACGGCCGGTCCCGAGGGGCGCGGCCTCGGGCTGTACCTGGTGCGGTCGACGGTCGCCCGCACCGGCGGCTCGGTCGGCGTCGACACCGGACCCGACGGCACCACGTTCACGGTCGAGCTCGAGACGCGCGGAGCCCACGTGTGACCGAAGCGATCCGTGTCCTCATCGTCGAGGACGAGCCCCTCACCGCCGAAGCGCACACCGCCTACGTCCATCGACTGGACGGGTTCGTCGTCGTGGCGACGGCCGGGGACGGGCGGGAGACCCTCGCCGCGGTCGCCGCACACGCGCCGGATCTCGTGCTGCTCGACTTCAACCTGCCGGACGCCCACGGTCTGCAGCTGGTCCGCGCGCTCCGCGCTGCCGGGTCCACGGTGGACGTGATCGCGGTCACGGCGGCGCACGACGCGCGCGGTGTCCGGAGCGCCATCGCCCTCGGGGTCGTGCAGTACCTCGTGAAGCCGTTCAGCTACCGGACCTTCGCCGATCGGCTCACCACGTACCGCGAGTTCCGCCGCGGGTTCGACGACCGACGCACCCTGACCCAGGCGGACATCGACCAGAGCCTCGGTTCGCTCCGTCCGACGGGGCAGCCGGAGCTCGCCAAGGGCATCGCGCGCGAGACGCTGCAGGCCGTCCGCGACGTGCTGGTGCAGGCCGACGGCGGGGTCTCCGCCACCGAGGCCGCGTCGGTCACCGGCACGTCGCGGGTCACCGCACGTCGGTACCTGGAACACCTCGTCGACGCCGGCCAGGCGCACAAGGACGTCCGGTACAGCGGTCCGGGGCGGCCGGAGTACGAGTACCACTGGACCCGATGACGCCACGTGACGCCCGTGACGCCCGGAACCGCGCATCGGGAATGCCGTCGCGCCCGGGCGGACTTGCACCGTTACGTCGTGCGTCGTCCAGCGCACGCGAGATTCGGACGGGCGCCCCGCCGGATGTCAGGATGGACGACGCCCGGTGGCCCGACCCGGGACACCCCGACGACCACCCCACGGTCGTCCGACACCACCTTCCCCACGAGGAGCACCCCCGTCATGAGACGCCCGAAGCGCCTGACCATCACCGCGGCGGTCGCCGCAGCCGCAGCCCTGGTCCTCACCGGCTGCTCGGGCGGAGGCGCCTCGGACGACGCGACGAGCGGCACGGCCAAGGGCGGCACGCTCAACATCCTCACGACGGCCACCGCGGTGCACCTCGACCCGGCGACGAGCCAGAACCTCAACATCACGACGCTCGGCCTCGTCCTGCGTCGTCTCACCGCGTGGGACGTGGAGCCCGGCAAGACGGCCAAGGTCGTCCCCGACCTCGCGACGAACACCGGCGACTCGAGCGACGGCGGCAAGACCTGGACCTACCACCTCAAGAAGGGGCTGAAGTTCCAGGACGGCACCGAGATCACCACGAAGGACATCAAGTGGGGCATCGAGCGCTCGTTCGCGCCGACGCTCACCGGTGGTCTGAGCTACCACAAGTCGCTCCTCGTCGGCGGTGACAGCTACAAGGGTCCGTTCGACGGCAAGACCCTCGACAGCATCGAGACCCCGGACGACTCGACGATCGTCTTCAAGCTCAACGCCGCGTACGGCGACTGGCCGTGGATCGTGTCGATGCCCGCGTTCGCTCCGGTCCCCGAGGGCGACGGCACCGACACCGGAGCCTACGACGCGAAGCCGGTCGCCTCCGGCCCCTACGAGGTGCAGTCGAACACGCAGGGCTCGCAGATCACCCTCGTGCGGAACAAGGAGTGGAGCGCGAAGACCGACGACGTCCGCACGGCCGGCCCGTCGAAGGTCGTGTTCAAGGAGAGCCAGGACCCGTCGACCGTCACCCAGACGCTCATCGCTGACAACGGCGACGCCAAGGACTCCTTCGGCGCGACGTACCTCGGTGCGGCCGAGCTGAACCAGGTCCGCTCGAACCCCTCGGCGCAGGACCGCCTCGCCACCTCGAAGGCTGGTCCGATCAACTACGTCGCGATCAACACGCAGAAGGGCTCGCTCAAGGAGCTCAAGGTCCGGCAGGCGCTGCAGTACGCCGTCGACAAGAAGTCGTACCGGATCGCCGCAGGTGGTGCCCTCGCCGGCTCCTACGCGACGACGCTCATCACTCCCGGCATCGCGGGACGCCAGCAGTACGACCTGTACGAGCCCGGCGCCACCGGTGACGTGGCCAAGGCGAAGAAGCTCCTGCAGGAAGCGGGTGTCTCGGACCTGAAGCTGACCCTGGTCACGCAGAACGACTCGGCGAACCTGGCCGAGGCGCAGGCGATCCAGGCCGGCCTGAAGCGGGCGGGCATCACCGTGACGCTCAAGCCGCTCGACGCGGACTCGTTCTACACGGCGACGACGGACGGCGACGACTTCGACCTCGCGATGTTCAGCTGGCAGCCGGACTTCCCGAGCGCGAACGCCAACATCCAGCCGCTGTACGACTCGTCGCAGATCGGCGGGGGCGGGTACAACGTCTCGAAGTACAGCAACCCCGAGGTCGACGCCCTCATCAAGGAGGCGACGGGCACCACGGACCAGCAGGACGCCCAGAAGCTGTGGGCCGAGGCGGACAAGAAGATCATGGCCGACGCCCCGATCGTGCCGCTGACCTACGCGAAGCAGTCCTTCCTGGCCGGTTCGAACGTGCAGAACTTCCAGATCGCGGACTTCCCGGCGTACCCGAACTACCTCAAGGTCTCGCTCGCCAAGTGAGCGCACCGCTGCTCGAGGTCGAGGGGCTCCGCGTCGCGTTCGGCGACGCGGAGCCCGTCGTCCGTGACGTCTCCTTCACCCTCACGCCCGGCCGCGTCCTCGCCTTGGTCGGCGAATCCGGGTCGGGCAAGTCCGTCAGCGCGATGAGCGTGCTCGGTCTGCTCCCGCCGGAGGCCCGCGTCACCGGCAGCATCCGCTACCGGGGCGCCGAGCTCGTCGGGGCCTCCGACGACGATCTCCGGGCGGTCCGCGGCGCCGGCATCGGCGTCGTGTTCCAGGAGCCGATGAACTCCTTCACGCCCGTGCTCCCGATCGGGACGCAGATCGCCGAGGCGATCACGGCGCACCCGACCGACCTCGACCGCCGCGGTGTGTCCGCGAGGACCGACGAGCTCCTCCGTTCGGCCGGGCTCTCCGACCCGGGGCACATCCGGAAGGCGTACCCGCACGAGCTCTCCGGCGGCCAGCTCCAGCGTGCGATGATCGCGATGGCGCTCGCCGGTGACCCGGTCGCCCTCATCGCCGATGAACCGACCACCGCCCTGGACGTCACCGTGCAGGCGGGCATCCTCGACCTGCTCCGGACACTCGGTCGCGAGCGCGACCTCGCCGTGCTGCTCATCACGCACGACATGGGTGTGGTGGCGGACGTCGCCGACGAGGTGCTCGTGATGCGTCGGGGCGACCCGGTCGAGCACGGGACCGTGGCCGAGGTCTTCGCACACCCGACCGCCGAGTACACGCGCACCCTCCTCGCGGCGGTACCGGCCCTGGGCCCCCTCGGGCCGGTTCCGGCGCGCCGCGGAGCCAGCGGAGCGGCGGGACGGCCGAGTCCGCGGGGAGAGGCGCGACCCACCTCCGCGCCGCACGGTGCGGACGGTGAGGCGGGTGCGTCCACCGCGCCGGCCGGCGGGACGGAGACGAGCCGCGCCTCCCGGCCCCTCGTCGCGCAGCGGCGCGACGTCTCGGTGCGGTACGCGCGCCGCGGTGAACCGACCGTGTCCGGCATCAGCCTCGGACTCCGCGCGGGCGAGACCCTCGGACTCGTGGGGGAGTCGGGGTCCGGCAAGTCCACCATCGGGCGTGCGCTCGCCGGCCTCGTGCCGGTCGTCGCCGGGTCCGTCGAGGTGGACGGCAGCGACCTCCGCACCGCTCGCGGTGCGCGGCTGCGCGAGCTCCGCAGCCGGGTGGGCATCGTCTTCCAGGACCCGGCGTCGTCGCTCAACCCGCGACAGACCATCGGCTGGAGCATCGCCGAGCCGCTCCTCGTGCACGGGGCCGCCTCGGCGGCGGACCGCGCCGAGCGGGTCCGCGAGCTGCTCGTGGCGGTGCAGCTCGACCCGTCGTGGGCCGAGCGCTTCCCGCACCAGCTCTCCGGCGGACAGCGGCAGCGCGTCGCGGTCGCCCGGGCCCTCGCACTCCGGCCGGCCCTCGTGATCGCCGACGAACCCACCTCGGCGCTGGACGTCACCGTGCAGGCCGCCGTCCTCGACCTGCTCGCGGTGCTGCAGCAGGACTTCGGGTTCGGCATGCTCCTCATCAGCCACGACCTCGCCGTCGTGCGGCAGCTCGCCGACGAGGTGGTCGTGCTGCACGACGGTCGCGTGGTCGAACGCGGCACGACGGACGCCGTGCTCGACGACCCGCAGCAGGACTACACGCGCATGCTCCTCGCGGCGGCGCCCGTCGCCGACCCGGTGCGACAGGCGGCCCGCCGCGAGGCCTGGCGTGCGTGGGAAGGGGTGGCCTCGTGACCGCCAACGTTGTCGACCGTCCGGTCGCGGCAGCCGCGAACCGGAGCACCGGCTTCCGCGCCGTCGTCCGCCGGGTGCGTCAGGACCGTTGGGCCGTCGCCTCCGCGGTCGTCATCGTGGTGTTCGTCGTGGTCGCGCTCGCGGCACCGCTCATCGCCGCGGTGACCGGCCAGGACCCCTACGGGTACCACATCGATGCGCTCAACTCGTTCGGCGCCCCCCGCGGCATCGGCGGAGGGATCAGCGGCGAGCACTGGTTCGGGGTCGAGCCGCTGACCGGGCGGGACCTGTTCGCGATCGTGACCTACGGCGCCCGCACCTCGCTGGGCATCGGCATCGCTGCGACGATCGTCTCGATCGTCATCGGCGTGCTCGTCGGCGTGACCACCGGCTTCTTCGGTGGCTGGTACGACCGCGTGCTCTCGCGCGTGGTCGACGTCATCTTCGGCTTCCCGTCGCTCGTCTTCATGATCGCCCTGACCGCGATCGTGCCGACGTCGTTCCCGAAGCCCGTGCTGGTCGTCCTCGTCATCGGCTTCTTCGGGTGGCCGTCCGTCGCCCGTGTCGTGCGCGGGCAGACGCTGTCCCTCGTCACCCGGAACTACGTCGTCGCCTCGACCGCGATGGGCGCCGGCCGCTGGCACGTCATCCGGACGCAGCTCCTGCCGAACCTCGCCGCGACGATCACCGTGTACGCCACGATCTCCATCCCGTCGATGATCGGTGCCGAGGCCGCGCTGTCGTTCCTCGCCGTCGGCGTCACCCCGCCGACACCCTCGTGGGGCCGGAGCATCGGCGACGCGATCGGCTGGGTGCAGACCGACCCGATGTACCTGCTGTTCCCCGGCCTGGCGCTGTTCCTGATCACCCTGGCGTTCAACGTGCTCGGTGACGCCCTGCGCGACGCCCTCGACCCGCGGAGGAGCAACCGGTGAGCACCTTCCGCTTCATCGCCGTCCGCGTGCTCGGCGCGGCGGTGGTCCTGCTCGTCGTGGCCGCGATCACGTACGCCCTGTTCATGCTGCTGCCGACGAACCCGGCGCGGGCGATCTGCGACAAGCCCTGCACGCCCGACCGGCTCCGCGAGGTGCAGGCCTTCCTCGGGACCGACAAGCCCTGGATCGCACAGTTCGGGGCCTACCTCGCGGGCATCTTCACCGGGCGGACGTTCGGCTCGGGTGCCTCGGTCATCCACTGCGCGGCGCCCTGCTTCGGGTACTCGTTCCAGCTCCACGACAGCGTCACGAACCTCATCCTCACGCGTCTGCCCGTCACGGCGTCGATCGCCGTGGGGGCCGCCGTGCTCTGGCTCGTCGCCGGGGTGACCGGCGGGGCGCTGTCGGCACTGCGACGAGGGACCTACGTCGACCGCACGGTGATGACGATCGCGGTCGCCGGGGTGTCCGCTCCGTCGTACCTCGTCGGGCTGCTGGCGATCCTGCTGTTCGGGTTCGTCCTCGGCGTCCTGCCCACCAGCGGCTACGTCGCCTTCGGGGACGATCCGGTCGGCTGGTTCACGCACCTTGTGCTGCCGTGGTGCGTCCTCGCGTTCATCAGTGCGGCGATCTACGCCCGGCTGACCCGGGGCGAGATGCTCGAGTCGATGTCGCAGGACTTCGTCCGGACGGCCCGTGCGAAGGGCCTCCGCGAGCGTCAGGTCGTCGTGCGGCACGGGCTGCGGACGGCGATCCTGCCCGTGGTGACGCTGTTCGGGCTCGACCTCGGGTCGCTGCTCGGCGGTGCCGTCATCACCGAGAAGGTCTTCTCGATGCAGGGGCTCGGGGCGCTGCTCATCGACGCGGTGCACACGCTCGACCTGCAGGTCGTCGTCGGGTTCACGCTGTTCTCGGCGCTGCTCATCGTCACCGCGAACGTGATCGTCGACGTCGTGTACGCGTTCGTGGACCCGCGGGTGCGGCGCCGGGCGTAGGCCGCGTGCCTCGCACGGAGCGAGGTCAGGCGGGCCGGGCTCCGTCCCACCACAGCAGCACCCGAGCGAGTCGATCGGGCTCAGCCGTCGACCGGCTTCGCGGGCCGTGTGGCCCGGACGATCTGCCAGACCGCGACGGCGACGGTGGCGGCCCCGGTGGCCCCAGCGATCCACGTTCCGGCGACCCCGAGCACGGGCCCGGTCTCGCAGGAGCTCGTGCCCTCGCCGGGAGCGGCATCGGAGCAGCTGGTCACCTGGACCAGGACCAACCACAGCACCGTCACTGCCACGATGACGGCGACCGTGCTCCACCCCACCACTCGCTCAACGACTCGCTCCGTCCCCGACGTCATCAGTGAGCAACAGGCTTGCACGGTCCGGGCGGCCTGTCGGTCTCGATCGCGCAACAGGACACGGCCGTCGAGCCGTCAGCCGGTACGCCTCCGCTGTCTCGAGACGACGACGATCGTGCCGGTGGCCGTCGCTGCCGCGACGACCGCGAGTCCGACCCAGTCGGGCAACGGCAGCAGCGCCGAGAACACCGGACCGAGCAGCGGTGCGGCAGCGAACGTCCCGGTCACGATCGCGGTCAGGACCACGACCGCCGTGACGGCCCCGATGACGGTCGGTGGTCGACGGCGCAGGAACCAGTCGGGCAGCCCGGCGATGGCTCCGGCAACGAGGCCGAAGACGAACGCGCCCACCACCCCGAAGGCGAGCACAGGGATCATCATGACGAGGAAGGGCAGCCCGGTGAGCGACTGCTCGACGACCATGCCCACGAGCGTCCAGAGGACCGGGACGGCGACGACGGCGATCGAGCCCGCCCACGCCGTCGTCAGCGGCAGGACGGACAGGAGCGTCGCGCGCGTGGCAGCGACCTCGCTGATCGTCGCGTCCTCGTCGGGCGCGGTGTCGCCGCTGCTCGTCAGGTCCTCCGGCACGGCCGCAACCCTACGGCCCATCGCTGGACACGGCCGATCCGTGCCGATGGGTCCGGGTCTCAGGCCCCGTCCCACCACCGCAGCACGCGCGTGCCCACGAGCGTGAGCCAGCGGGACGGTTCGCCGGCCGGGACGTCCACCTCGAACCACTGCCGACCCGGCGGGCGCTCGCCCTGCAGCCAGCGTCCGTCGGTACCACGTGCGCCGCGGATCACCCCGATCGCCTCCGCGGCTCGGGGGTCCGGTGCAGCCTCGTCCCGGAGCGCCGCAGCCCGGAGGTGGTCGGTCGCGCGGAGCACGGCGTACTTCCAGCGGAACGGGTACGCGAACTCCGTGGCCCAGGGGCCGACGAGCTCGCCGTCGGACTTCCGGTGCAGCAGCCGTCGCTCGAGCAGGTACTCCGCTCCACGGTGGCGGGCGTCGCGGAGCTCGGCTGCGCGCGGATGCCGTCCGCCGGTCAGTCGCTCGTGCTCGAGCAGGCCGTCCAGCACGTTGAGGGTGGAGTGGAACGAGGACACCGTGGCGCCCTCGACCCACTCGCAGTTCCATCCACCGTCCGGTTGCTGGTGCTCGAGCATCCAGTCGGTGAGCCCGTCGACGTCGGCACCGAGCCACACGCCGTTCGCGAGGGTGAAGGCGTTGATGCAGCAGTCGACCTCGCCGCCCCAGTACGGCAGGTCGTCGTACTCCCACCGGCTGTTCGCGTCGAGGCGCGCGGCGGTGTCGCCGAGGACCGCCGCGTCGAGACCCCACTCGCGCAGGGCGTTCAGCGACCACGTCGTCGCGGTGTACGGCTGGCCGGGCCCCTCGGGCTCGGGTCCGGCGGGGAAGTACGCGCCACCGGCCCACTGCCCGTCGGGGTCCTGGCGGGCGAGGAGCGCCGCGCCGAAGCCCTCGGTCGCGACCCGGGCGCGCGTGGCCTGCCAGGTCGACGCCGGTGCGCCGACGAGGTCCCGCTCCACCTGCCACCGCAGGGCCGGGTCCGAGTCGAGGAGCCAGTCGACCACCGTGTCCATGGCGCGGAGACTACTCCGCCGGGGCGCGCGGGCGCCGCCGGCCGAGCCGGCGCC
>NZ_JAUZED010000037.1 GCF_030705415.1 Curtobacterium sp. A7_M15
GGGGCGCGGCCCGCAGCCTCAGGGCCGGGGCGCGGCCCGCAGCGGCAGCGCCGGGGCGGCAGGCCCGCGGGGCTACACGAGCGAGTCGCGCCAGGCCGCGTGCAGCTGGGCGAACCGTCCGGTCCCGGCGATGAGGTCGTCCGGGGTACCGTCCTCGACGATCCGGCCGTACTCCATGACGAGCACCCGGTGCGCGATCGCCACGGTCGACAGCCGGTGCGCGATGATCACCGCGGTCCGGTCGGCGAGCAGGGTCTCGAGCCCCTCCTGGACGAGCCGCTCCGACGGGATGTCGAGCGACGCCGTCGCCTCGTCGAGGATGAGCACCTTCGGGTCCGCGATGAACGCCCGGGCGAACGACAGGAGCTGCCGCTGCCCGGCCGACACCCGACCGCCGCGCTTGTTCACGTCGGTGTCGTACCCGTCGGGCAGCGCCATGATGAACTCGTGCGCGCCGACCGCCCTCGCCGCCGACTCGATCTCGGACCGTGACGCCCCGGGCTTGCCGAGCGCGATGTTGTCCGCGACCGTCCCGGAGAACAGGTACGCCTCCTGCGTGACCATCACGATCGCGCGGCGCATGTCCTTGGTGTCGAGGTCCCGCAGGTCCACGCCGTCGAGCTTGACCGAACCCTGCGACGGGTCGTAGAAGCGCGCCATGAGCTTGGCGAGCGTCGACTTGCCGGCACCGGTCGACCCGACGAGCGCGATCGTCTGCCCCGCCGGGATGTGCAGGTCGAACTCGGGCAGGACGACCTTGCCCTTGTTGTACGCGAACACGACGTCGTCGAAGTCCATGCGCCCGGTGGCGTCCGGCAGCTTCACCGGCTTCGCGGGGTCCGGCACGCTCGGCCGCTCCTCGAGCACGCCCGAGATCTTCTCCATCGCGGCCGACGCCGACTGGTACCCGTTGTAGAACATCGCGAGTTCCTGCGCCGGGTCGAAGAACCGCTTGGCGTACAGCGCGACCGCGAGCAGCGCGCCGACCTCGAGCGACCCGCCGACGATCCGGAAGCCGCCGACGATCACGACCGCCGCGAGCGTGGCGTTCCCGATGAGGACGAGCACCGGGTCGAAGGTCCCGAACAGGTTGAACACCTTCGTGTTCGCCAGTCGGTAGTCCTCGACGTAGCGGCCGTACTCGTCGCGGTTGCGGGACTCCTTGCGGAAGGCCTGCACCGCCCGGATGCCCGTCATCGTCTCGACGAAGTGCACGATCACGCGCGCCGAGGTGACACGGGTGGCGCGGAACAGCGTCTGCGAGTTCGACTGGAACCAGCGGATGAGGAACCACAGCGGCACGAGCGACACGGCGAGGACCAGGCCGGACGTCGGGTCGAGCGCCACGAGCGCCACCGCGGTGAACACCATGTAGAGCACACCCTGGATGAGCTGGTTCAGCCCGGAGTCCAGGAGCTCGCGGATCGAGTCGAGGTCGCTCGTCTGGCGCGAGATGATCCGGCCCGACGTGTAGGTCTCGTGGAACTCGAGGGAGAGCCGCTGCGTGTGCAGGAACACCCGCTTGCGCAGGTCGAACAGGATCGCCTGGCTGATCCGCGCGGCCAGCACCGTGTACCAGGCCGTGAGGACCGCCCCGAGCACGGCCACGACGATGTACGTCGCGACGACACCGAACGCCGGCACCCAGTCGTTCCGGTCGAGCACCGCCGGCAGGGCGTTGTCGATGCCCCAGGCGATGAGGGCCGGGCCCGCGACCGTGCCGGCGGTGGAGACCACCACGACGACGGCGAGCAGGACGAGCCGGGCCTTGAGCGGCGCGGCGAGGGACCCGAGCAGGGCGAGGGAGCGACGCCGCAGGCGCTTGCTCTCCGCCTTGGTGAAGTCCTCGCGCTCCTCGCCGCGCACGCCCAGGGTGGTGATCGACGCGGTGACGGGTGCGGCAGTCTGCGCGTCGGCGATGTCGTCGACGACGGGATCCGCGCCTCCCGGACCGGCCGACGTGTCCAGCGGCAGGTTCTTCTCCTGCTGGCTCATGCCATCGCCTCCTCTCGTGCGGTGGCGTCGTCCTCGTCGAGCGACGAGATGACGTAGCGGTAGTGGTCGTTGGTGGCCATCAGCTCGGAGTGGGTGCCGACGGCCGTGACGACGCCGTTCTCCATGAGCGCCACCCGGTCGGCGAGCGTCACGGTCGACGGACGGTGCGCCACGATGAGCGACGTGGTCTCGGCGAGGACGCGGCGGAGGCCGGCCTCGACCCGGGCCTCGGTGTCGACGTCGAGCGCCGACAGCGGGTCGTCGAGGACGAGCACCGACGGCCGCGCCGCGATCGCTCGGGCGAGGGCCAGGCGCTGCCGCTGGCCGCCGGAGAGGGACAGGCCCTCTTCCCCGACGCGGGTGTCGACGCCGTCGGGCAGGTCGTCCACGAAGGACGCCTGCGCGATGTCGAGCGCCTCGCGCATGAGGGCCTCGGCCTCGTCACCGGACAGGTCCGGACGGCCGAGCAGCACGTTCTCGCGCACGGTGGTCGAGAACAGTGTGGCGTCCTCGAACGCGACGCCGACGTGGCGACGCAGCTCCGCGCGGGTCAGCGACCGGATGTCGACACCGTCGATCGTCACGGACCCACCCGTGACGTCGTACAGCCGTGGCACGAGCGACAGCAGCGTGGTCTTGCCGCAGCCGGTCAGTCCGACGAGCGCCATGGTCTCGCCGGGCCGGAGCTGCAGGTCGACCCCGTTGATGAGGTCCGGGAACTGCGGCGGGGAGTCCTGGTACCGGAAGTGCACCCCGTTGAACGACAGCGCACCGTGCGGCTCGGCGATCGTCTCCGGGTGCTCGTGGTCCGTGATCGTGTTCTCGGAGTCCATGACCTCGAAGAAGCGGTCGACCGCCGTGCGGGTGTCGAACGTCATCGAGAGCAGGAAGCCGATCGACTCGATCGGGAACCGCAGCACCGTCGCCGTCGCGAAGAACGCGAACAGCTGCCCGACCGTGAGCTGCCCCTGCGACGCGAGGAAGATCCCGGCGAGGAGGCACAGCGCGAACGCCACGTCCGGCACGAGCAGCAGCCACAGCCAGATGCCCGCGATCGCCTTCGCCTTCTCGATCTCGGTGCCGCGCAGCGCCTCGGCCTGCTCGCTGAACTCGTCGAGCTTGTACCGGCCGCGACCGAACGCCTTGAGCACGCGGATGCCGTGCACCGACTGCTCGACGCTCGTGGCGAGGTCGCCGACCTGGTCCTGGCTGCGACGTGCGACGACGGAGTAGCGACGTTCGAACAGCAGCCCGTTGATCCACAGCGGGATCGACGCGACGAGGAAGACCAGGCCGAGCAGCCACCCGAAGGTGAACAGCACGACGAAGCCCACCACGATGGTGACGATGTTGACCACGAGCAGCACCACGCCGAAGGCCAGCCACCGGCGGATCAGCGACAGGTCGGACACCGAGCGGGACAGCAGCTGCCCGGACTCCCAACGGTCGTGGAATGCCACCGGCAGGTCCTGCAGCTTCGCGTAGAGCGCGTTCCGCATGCTCGTCTCGATGCGGGTCGACGGCCGCATGACCAGTCGACGCCGGGAGGCGATGAAGAACGCCTCGAGCACGCCGAGCGCGAGCACGCCGAGGCCTGCGGGCCAGATCTGTGCAGCGTCCTTCGAGGACAGCGGCCCGTCGACGAGCCACTGCAGGACGTACGGGATCGCGAGCGCCACCAGGGACGCGCCCATGGCGGCGAGCATGCCGCCGACGAGCCGGCCCTGGTAGGGCTTCACGTAGGGGTAGATCCGCGCGATCGCGCGGACGGTCGAGGGGCGGTCGGTGGACGGGCGCGCCTGGTCTGGCGTCTTGGACATGGGGTCTGCGTCCTCGTGCGTCGTGCCGGTCCCCCGGGTCGGTCGCTGCTGTCGCAGCAGCCGGCCTGGAGGCACGGTGTCCGTTGCGTGGTGGTCGTCGGCCGAGCGGGTGGCCCGGTCGCGGGCCGTCCCCGCCTGGTCGGGCGGGTCCGGTGTCGCGTCGTGGCCGTCCGCCGCCGCTGGTCGTGCGGCGTCGGTTCGGTCGGAGTGCACCGGGGACGTGGTCGTCCCCGGGTTCAGGCGTGGGCTCGCGCGGGCCCGTGCTCGTCGTCGCCGGTGGTCGCCCGGCGGCTCGTCGCGTGCTCGTCGTCGTCGGTCGTGACCGGCGGCTCGTCGCGTGCTCGTCGTCGTCGGTCGTGACCGGCGGCTCGTCGCTGGCTGTGGGAGGCAGCCCTACGCGGACAGCGGTGCCGTGACGGCGGGCGTACCCGGGAAGGGGTACGGCGCGACGGCCGCGGCTGCGATCCGCGGTCGTGCGTCGGGAGCGGTCCCCACGAGGCGCACGAGGTCCGCACGGGCTGCCATGGCCGTGGTCGGGTTCGTCGTGTGCATCGTCACTCCAGTCGTCGTCTTCGTCACCGTTGTGTCCCGCGGTGCCGCCGACCTCGCGCGGTCGTCGGCTGCCTGTCGCGGAGCCTTACAGACTATTCACAGTCGAACGTGGTGCGCAAGCACTTTCCGACAGTTGCCGGTTGTTCGACTCAGTGGAAGAAGTGCCGTTCGCCGGTGAAGTACATCGTCACACCAGCGGCCTTCGCTGCGGCGATGACCTCGTCGTCACGGACGCTCCCGCCCGGCTGCGCCACCGCACGGACACCCGCGTCGAGGAGCACCTGCAGGCCGTCCGCGAACGGGAAGAACGCGTCGGAGGCCGCGACGCTGCCCGCGGCGCGCTCGCCCGCACGGGTCACCGCGAGGTGGCACGAGTCGACCCGGTTCACCTGTCCCATGCCGACGCCGACGCTCGCGCCCTGGTTCGCCAGCAGGATCGCGTTCGACTTCACCGCACGACTCGCCTTCCACGCGAAGGCCAGGTCGGCCAGGGTCTGCTCGTCGGCCGCCTCGCCAGCCACGAGGGTCCAGGTGGACTGGTCGAACGCGCTGAAGCGGTCGGCGTCCTGCACGAGGAACCCGCCGGAGATCTGCTTGACCTCACGCGGGGCGAGGGCGAAGTCGCTCGGCAGCGTGAGCAGGCGGATGTTCTTCTTCCGCGAGAGGATCTCGATCGCCTCTGGGTCGAAGGCCGGGGCGACGACGACCTCGGTGAAGATGTCGGCGACGGTCTCGGCCATCTGCTTCGTGACGGGGCGGTTCGCGGCGATGACCCCGCCGAACGCCGAGAGCGGGTCGCAGGCGTGCGCGGCGGCGTGCGCCGCGGCGATCGGGTCGGCCGCGTCGGCCGGGGCGATGGCGATCCCGCACGGGTTGGCGTGCTTGATGATCGCGACGGCGGGCTCCGCGAAGTCGTACGCGGCGCGGACCGCGGCATCGGCGTCGACGTAGTTGTTGTACGACATCTCCTTGCCGTGCAGCTGCGCCGCCTGGGCGATCCCGGTCCCGCCGGCGCTCGTGTACAGCGCGGCGGCCTGGTGCGCGTTCTCGCCGTAGCGGAGCGTCGCGGCGAGGTCGGCGTCGATCGTCAGGTGCTCGTCGAACGCCCCCGGCGTCTCGATGTCACCGTGCGTGGTCGGTGCCGCGGCGTCCGCGACGACGTCGCTCGCGAAGTAGCCGGCGACCGCGGTGTCGTACGCGGCGGTGTGCGCGAAGGCCTGGGCGGCGAGGCGCTTCCGCAGCTCGAGCGTGGTCCCGCCGGCGCGGACGGCCTCGACCACCTCGGCGTAGGACGACGGCGACACGACGATCGCGACGTTCGGGTGGTTCTTCGCCGAGGCCCGGACCATGGCGGGGCCGCCGATGTCGACGTTCTCGACCACGGTCGCGGTGTCGGCGCCCGAGGCCACCGTCTCGACGAACGGGTACAGGTTCACGACCACGAGCTCGAACGGCTCGATGCCGAGGTCGGCGAGCTGCTGCTCGTGCGATTCGAGCCGGAGGTCCGCGAGGAGCCCGGCGTGCACCGACGGGTGCAGCGTCTTCACGCGACCGTCGAGCGACTCCGGGAAGCCCGTGATGCTCGACACGTCGGTGACCGCGTACCCGGCGTCGCGGATCGCCCCGGCCGTGGAACCGGTCGACACGATCTCGACCCCGGCGTCGGCGAGGGCGCCGGCGAGCTCGAGCAGGCCGGACTTGTCGCTCACCGAGATGAGCGCCCGCCGCACGGGGACGAGGTCCCGGTCGCGGTACAGGCTGGGGTCGGCTGCGTGCACGCTCATGCGCTCGGGGTGCCCTTCAGGTCGGTGGTGCCGTTGGCGATGTCGAGGATGGTCTGGATGAGCAGGCGTCGCTCGACCGGCTTGATCCGGTCGTGCAGTGTCGACTCGGAGTCCCCGGGGAGCACGGGGACGCGCTCCTGCGCGAGGATCGGACCGCTGTCGACGCCGTCGTCGACCTGGATCACGCTCGCACCGGTCTGCTCCACGCCGGCGGCAAGGGCGTCCCGCACGCCGTGGGCGCCGGGGAACTCGGGCAGGTACGCCGGGTGCGTGTTGATGATCGCCGGACCGAACTCGGAGACGACCGCCGGCGGCAGCAGCCGCATGAGGCCCGACAGCACGAGCAGGTCCGGCGACCACGGCCGGATCTGGGCGGCGAGCTCGCGGCCCCACTCCTCGCGCGAGTCGTACCGTGAGAACGGAACCGTGAACGTCGGGATGGAGAACTCCTCGCCGAGGCCGAGCCCCTCGGCGTCGCGGTCGGCACCGATGGCGACGACCCGTGCGGGGTACTCCGCGTCGAGGGTCGCCTCGAGCAGGGCCCGGAGGTTCGAGCCGGCACCGGAGATCAGGACGACCAGTTCGAGCACGGGACAACCCTACCGGGCTGCGGTCACCGGTCGTCCTTCGGGCGACGCCACCACGGCAGCTCGTCGTCGGGGATCTGGTCCGTCGCGTCCCAGCGCTGCTGCGGGGGCGTGGGCGCGGACGGCGCCGCCCCGGCCCCGGTGTGGTCGTCCTCGGCGTCGTCACGACCCGCGACGAACTCCTCCGTGCTCCACGGGAACGCGGGCTGCGGCTCGGTCCCCGGGGCTCGCGGCGCGCTGGTCGCGGCGTCCGGCTCGCGGTCGACGTCCGCTCCCGTGACACGGTCCCGCAGGTCCCCGGCGCGTTCCCGGACACCGTCGGCCGCCCCGCGCAGACGGTCGCGGATCGAGCCGCGGGGTCGATCGGTGACCGGCTCGGCAGGGACCCGGTCAGCGGCGACCGCGTCGGTGCGGGCCCAGTCCGGCAGCGCCACGTCGGCGTCCGGGTCGCGGTCCGGCACGGGGTCGGGTGCGGTCCGGGAGGCGCGGCTCGACCCCGCAGGACCACCCGCCTCCGCCTCGGCCTCTGCCTCTGCCTCCGCGCGTGTGTCGATCGCGGCGGGCTGTTCGTCAGGGTCGTACCGCGTGGCGGCGACGCGTGCCCGTTCACCGTGGTCACGTCCGCGGGCCGCGACCCGGTCCCGGTCATCGTCGGCGCGGGCGGCGTCGTCGCGCGGGTCGTCGTCGCGTGCGGTACCGCCGTGCGTCTCCTCGACCACGAAACGGTGCACGTCGGTCGTCCGGCCCGCCCCGGCACGGTCGAGTGCGGCGAGCAACGAGCCGTCGGCAGCGAGCTCGGCGTCCGCGTCGGCGGAGTCCTCGGTCTCGTGCCACCGTTCCCGGCCCCAGCCGCGCTCCGGCAGGCGGACGAGGTCGCTGCCGGCCGCGAGCGCCACCACGGCGGGGACGCCGACCTCGAGCGCTGCGAACACCCCGACGAGCAGCGCGTGCGGGCCGACGTCGGCCAGGCGCCCGGGGCCGAAGGACCCCGCCGAGAGCCAGGCCACGAACCCGGTCAGCACGCCGGCGACGATGCCCGTCGCGACCCCGCCGAGGGCCCGGTGCAGCGCGGAGTCCGCGCTGCCGAGGGCCCGCACGAGCCGGGGCCGCAGGAGTCCACCCGCGGCGAACCCGGCGACGACCGGCACGAGGACCCAGACCAGGCCGAACGCGTGCCCCGACGCCGGCAGCGCGCCGAACACCGGCAGGCCGGGGATCGGCCCGAGCGTCGTGCCGACGGGCGAGACGCTCGAACCCGTACCGATCGCGAAGCCCGGCCCGACGAGCCACGCGGTCGCCCAGCCGACGAAGTCCGGCAGGAACGCGAGCTGTCCGACCGTCAGGGCGATCCCGCCCACCACGCCGGCGTGCGAGCGCTCGTACAGGGAGATGACCTCGGCGAAGGACGCGAAGAGCAGGACGGCGACGACGACCCCGGCGACCGCGACCACCGTGGCCGTCGCGGCGGTGCCGGCACGGAGGCCGAACGCCGCGATCGCACGCCAGGCGGCCGGGACACGATCGAGCTGGTCGAGCACGCGCTGCGCGACCGGGTCGGCCGGGAGCCCCCGTCGCCGTCGGCACACCTCGCTCGTCACGAGTGCGGGGATCCCGAACCAGAGCGCGGGCAGGACGACCGCCTGCCAGGTCGTCGGAGCGGTCGCGGCGGAACGCGACGACAGAGCGACGAGGAGCCCGAGGACCGCGACGACGCCCGTGCCGACGAGGAGGCCGGTCGAGCGGTGGTCGGTCTCGGCGAACCGCCGCCCGGCCCGGCCGGCGAGCCAGGCGGTCACGAGGGCGAACCCCAGCGCCGCGAGCGTCACGTGGATCGGGTCGGTGGCACCGCTGACGCCGGACGACTTCGCGAGCGTCGAGCCGAGCACGAACGAGACGTCGACCCCGTGCCCGACGAGCCACACGCTCCCCGTGGCCTTCCAGAACACGTCCCAGTCGACCTGGAGTCCGTACTCGAATCCCCACAGCAGGGTCAGCGGCACGAGGGCGATCCCGATGCCCACGCCGACCGTCACGACCGCCTCGATCGCGGCGAGCACTGCGGTTCCCAGGCGGTTCATCGCAGCGAGGATACGTGCACCCGGGTGCGACCCGGCGGTGCCGCGCGGCACCGCCGGAACCTTGTAGGACTCACAACTGCTATGTAACATTGCAGTATGTCGTCGCCCCTCGTCCCCCGTGCTCGCAAGATCCTGCGGTTCACCGCCCTGACGTTCCGCAACCTCCTCAGCCGGAAGCCGGTGACCGCACCCCAGGGACCAGTCGTCAGCATGACGAGCTACGGGCGACGGATCCGGACCGTGCACATCCCGCTCGAGAGCATCGCGGCCGGTGCCGTCCTGCCGAGCCGCCTGGTCCTCTGGCTCGACGATGCCGACGCTGTCGCTGCACCCACCCGCGGCCTCCGGCGCCTGCTCCGCCGCGGTCTCGAGATCCGGCACTGCGCCGACGACGGGCCGCACAAGAAGTACTACCCCTACGTCCAGTCCGTGCCGCAGCACACCGTGCCGCTGGTCACCGCGGACGACGACTGGATGTTCCCGACGGGCTGGCTCGGAACCCTGCTGGCCCTGCACGCCGAGGACCCCACGACGAACACCTCGCACCGGGCCCGGGACATCCTGGTCACCGCGGACGGACTCACCGAGTACGCCGCGTGGCCGCTCGCTGGTCCCCGCGCCCCCTCGAACCGGAACCTCGCGACGGGCGGGTGGGGACACGTGCTCGTCCCGGCGATGCTCGAGGCCCTCCGCGGGCGGCACGAGGAGTTCCGCCGCCTCGCACCGCGCGCTGACGACGTCTGGCTGCACCGCGTCGCCGTCGAGAGCGGCACCGCTCCGTCGGTCGTCGGGCGGTACGACCACCACGACGTGCTCCACATGCCGATCGGCGACGGCCCCACTCTGGCGTCGGACAACGTGGGCGACGGCGGCAACGACCGTCAGATCCGTGCCGCGTGGCCGGATCGGCTCATCGAAGCCGTCATCGCCGACCCTCGACCACGCCGGCCTGCCACGACGCCCCGCGCCCCGCGCGCAGGTCGAGCCGCCTGACGACGGGAGGCGCGGTGCCAGCCGGCTCCGCGCCTCCCGTTCGCCTCTTCGCGGGCCGCGAGCGCTACTTGCTCGCGACCACCTCGCGCAGCAGCGCCGCCGTCTCGGACGGCGTCTTGCCGACCTTCACGCCGGCCGCTTCGAGCGCCTGCTTCTTCGCCTCGGCAGTACCGGCCGAGCCCGACACGATCGCACCCGCGTGGCCCATGGTCTTGCCCTCGGGCGCGGTGAAGCCCGCGACGTAGCCGACGACCGGCTTCGTGACGTGCGCCTTGATGTAGTCGGCCGCACGCTCCTCGGCGTCGCCACCGATCTCGCCGATCATGACGATCGCTTCGGTCTCGGGGTCGGCCTCGAACGCGGCGAGCGCGTCGATGTGCGTGGTGCCGATGACCGGGTCGCCGCCGATGCCGATGGCGGTCGAGAACCCGAGGTCACGCAGCTCGTACATCATCTGGTAGGTCAGGGTGCCGGACTTCGAGACGAGGCCGATCGGGCCCTTCCCGGTGATCGTCGCCGGGGTGATCCCCACGAGGGATTCGCCGGGGGTGATGATGCCGGGGCAGTTCGGGCCGATGATGCGGGTCTTCCCGCCGAGCGCCTTGGCGTGCGCCCAGAACTCTGCGGAGTCCTGCACGGGGATGCCCTCGGTGATGACGACGACGAGCGGGATCTCGGCGTCGATGGCCTCCATCACGGCGTCCTTCGCGAACGCCGGCGGCACGAAGACGATCGAGACGTCGGCACCGGTGGTGTCGATGGCCTCGCGCACCGAACCGAACACGGGCAGCTCGACGTCGCCGTGGGTCACGGTGGTGCCGGCCTTGCGGGCGTTGACGCCACCGACGACATTCGTCCCGGCCTTGAGCATGAGCGCGGTGTGCTTGGTGCCCTCGCCGCCGGTGATGCCCTGGACGATGACCTTGGAGTCCTTGTTGAGGAAGATCGACATGGTCAGTCCCTTCAGGCCGCTGCGGCGGCGAGTTCGGCGGCCTGCTCGGCCGCGTCGTCCATGGTCGCGGCGACGGTGACGAGCGGGTGTGCCGCCTCCGCCAGGATCCGACGACCCTCTTCCACGTTGTTGCCGTCCAGGCGCACGACGAGCGGCTTGGTGGCCGCGTCGCCGAGGATGCCGAGCGCGGCGACGATGCCGTTCGCCACGGCGTCGCAGGCGGTGATGCCGCCGAAGACGTTCACGAAGACGCTCTTCACCTGCGGGTCGCCGAGGATGACGTCGAGGCCGTTGGCCATGACCTCGGCCGAGGCGCCGCCGCCGATGTCGAGGAAGTTCGCGGGCTTCACGCCGCCGTGGCGCTCACCGGCGTAGGCGACGACGTCGAGCGTCGACATGACGAGCCCGGCGCCGTTGCCGATGACGCCGACCTGGCCGTCGAGCTTCACGTAGTTGAGACCGTGCGCCTTCGCCTTAGCCTCGAGCGGGTCCTCGCTCGCGGTGTCCTCGAGCTGGGCGTGGCCCTCGTGGCGGAAGTCGGCGTTCTCGTCGAGCGACACCTTGCCGTCGAGCGCGAGGATCTGGCCGTCGCCGGTGCGGACGAGCGGGTTCACCTCGACCAGGGTGGCGTCCTCGCCGGCGAAGACGTCGTAGAGCTTCGCGAAGACGGCGGCGACCTGCGGGACGAGGTCGTCCGGGAAGCCGGCCTGGCGTGCGATGTCCTCGCCGGCCTCTTGGTTGATGCCCGTCAGCGGGTTCACCTCGACCCGGGCGAGCGCCTCGGGCTTCTCGACGGCGAGCTGCTCGATCTCCATGCCGCCCTCGACGCTGGTGAGCGACAGGTAGGAGCGGTTCGCCCGGTCGAGCAGCACGGAGAAGTAGAACTCCTCGGCGATGTCGGCACCCTGGGCGATCATCACGCGCTGCACGGTGTGGCCCTTGATGTCGAGGCCGAGGATGGCCTGCGCGTGCTCGTACGCCTCGTCCGGGGTCTTCGCGACCTTGACGCCGCCGGCCTTGCCGCGACCGCCGACCTTCACCTGCGCCTTGACGACGACCACGCCGCCGATCTTCTCGGCCGCTGCCTTCGCCTCCTCGGGGGTGTCGGCGATGATCCCCTGGAGGACGGGGACGCCGTAGGACTCGAAGAGGTCCCTGGCCTGGTACTCGAAAAGATCCACGCTGTTCTTCTTCCCGCACGTTCCGTGCGATCGGCATCGGTTACCCGGTCGCCACACTCCACATCGAGGGTCGCTCGATGTCGAGACAACGGCCGCGGGTCAGCCTAGCGCCGGCAGGTGGACGCGGGGTGCGCGAGTGGCGTCCCGTGCACGGCCGTCGACCGGGAGGCGCGGGTCGCCCCCGCCCCGCCCGGTCCGCTGGGCGCATCCCTCGGACGTCTCCCCAGCCGCGGCCCGGCAGTGTGGAGCGGTGAACGACGCCCTCCGTACCCGTGCCGCCGACGTGTTCGGCTGGAACCTCCGCCCCGACCAGGAGTCCGTCATCGACGCCGTGCTCGACGGGCGCGACGCACTCGCCGTCATGCCGACCGGATCGGGGAAGTCCGCGATCTACCAGGTCGCCGGACTCGAGCTGGACGGGGTCGTCGTGGTGGTCTCCCCCCTCGTGGCCCTGCAGGAGGACCAGGTCGTCGGACTCGAGCACCACGAGGGCGCTCCCCGTGCCGTCGCCATGAACGCGACGAGGAAGGCCCGCGACGTCGCCGAGGCCTGGGACGCGGTCGGCGCCGGCGAGGTCGGGTACGTGTTCCTGGCACCCGAACAGCTCGCGAAGGACGACGTGCTCGAGCGCCTCCGCGACGCCGGCGTCGTGCTGGTCGCCGTCGACGAAGCGCACTGCATCTCCTCGTGGGGCCACGACTTCCGGCCGGACTACCTGGCGCTCGGCGAGGTCGTCGAGCGCCTCGGCCGCCCGCCGGTGCTCGCGCTGACCGCCACCGGCTCCGCGCCGGTCCGGAACGACATAGTCGAGCGGCTCGGCATGCGCGACCCGTTCGTGCTCGCCTCGGGCTTCGACCGCCCCGGCATCCGGCTCGAGGTCGTCCGGCACGCCGAGGACGCCGAGAAGCGCGCGGCCGTGGTCGACCAGGTCGCCGGACTCGACGGCGCCACCGTGGTCTACGTCGCCACCCGGGCCGCGACCACCGAGTACGCGGACGCACTCGCCGCCCGCGGTCGTCGCGCACAGCCCTACCACGCGGGGATGCCGATCCGTGAGCGGGAGGCCGTGCACACCGGGTTCCTGGACGGCGACGTCGACGTGGTGGTCGCGACGAGCGCGTTCGGCATGGGCATCGACAAACCGGACGTCCGGTACGTCGTGCACGCGGACGTCCCGGAGTCGATCGACGCCTACTACCAGGAGATCGGGCGGGCCGGCCGGGACGCCGAACCCGCGGGCGCCACCCTGCACTACCGCGCCGAGGACTTCGGGCTGCGCACCTTCTTCGCCTCCGGGTCACCGCGGCCCGCCTCCGTCCGTGCGGTGTTCGACGCCGTCCCGCCGACCGGCTCGGAGCCCCGCTCGGCGGTCGTGGAGGCCTCGGGATTGTCCACCCGGACCGCCGGCCGTGCCCTGAACGCCCTGCTCGACGCCCGTGCCCTGCGCGAGGACGTCGACGGGGTCGCCAGGGTGCCGGACGGCCCCCGTGACGCTGACCGTGCTGCCCGTGCCACCGCGGAACGCGCCGCCGAGCGCGAGCGGGTCGAGGAGTCCAGGATCGCGATGATGCGCCAGCTCGCCGAGACGACCGGGTGCCGGCGGCAGTTCCTGCTCGGCTACTTCGGCGACGAGCTGCCGGAACCGTGCGGCAACTGCGACACCTGTTCGTCCGGGACCGCCTTCGAGACCGCTGCGCACGTCGCCGACGGCGCGAACGACACCGCCTGGCCGCCGGACGCCCGGGTCGTGCACGCCGAGTGGGGTACCGGTGTCGTGATGAGCACGGAGGAGGACCGCATCACGGTGTTCTTCGAGTCCGCCGGGTACCGCACGCTCGCGCTGGCCGACATCGAACGACACGACCTCCTCGAACGGGTCTGACGGCGGTGCGTCCGGGCGGGGGAGGCGCGGCCGCTCGACCACCCGTCGGCGACCGCGCTCCACTCCCCCGAGCACCGGCGATGCTGCCCCGGCGGCGTGACCGGCAGGTGTCCCCCGGGTGAACACGACACGAAACCGGACGCCCGTCGAGCGCGGACGGGTAGGCAGGAAGTACGCAACGGAAAGGAACCACCATGAGCGACCCCGGCATCAGCCCCGTCGACGACTTCGAGGCCCAGCAGCGCCGCGAGGACGACATCGACCGCGAGCACGTCGGCCCGTACGAGGTGGACGAGTCCGAGGAGTCCCTCGAGACCGTCACGAACGACGCCGTCGCCGGCGAGACCGTCGAACCGCAGCCCGGTGACGGCACCGACGACGGGCCGACCGGCGGCTCCCCGCGCGAGGGTTCCCCGGACCTGTGGGAGCACGACGACGACGAGGACCGCCCGGACCTCGGGAACGACCTCGGCACCAAGCCCCTCTGAGCCTGCGCCGACCACGCTCCCGCGGAGCACGGCCCAGTACGATCGGGCCGTGCTCCGTCGTGTCCAGGAACGTGTCCGCCGCATGCCCGCGGTGGCCCGGCTGCTGGCGCTCGCAGCGCTCCTGCTCGTCGCGGCGGCGGCGCACACCGGCGTCCGGACCGGCATCACGGACTGCGGTCCGGGCACGTACGGGCCACCGTGCGGCGCGAACGTGCTGTGGGTACCCCTCGTCGTCGGCGGGGTACTGCTCGCCGTGTTCACGGGTTCCCCGGACCACCTCTGGCCGCTCCCGGCCATCTGGCTGGTCGCCACCCTCCTCGCCACCGCGAGCGGGCAGGTCGGCAGCCCGGCCTTCCTCGTCGCCGCCCTCGTGGGCGGAACCCTCGCGCTCGCTGCGGCGATCGTGATCGACGTGCTCCCCCGCGTCCGCGCCGGCCGGCGCGGGTCACGACCGTGAGCGGTCGCCGGACGGGAGGAACGGTGCCGGACCCACGCCGTCCCTCCAGTCACGGCCGTCACCCCGCTGGCGCGGTGCGCCGGGACCGGCTGGTGGGGCCCACCTCCCGTCCGTCATCGGGCAGGGTCCCGGACCGTGACCTGCGTCGGTTCCTCGCCGACAGCACACCGGTGGCAGCCGGTGGCCGCGCCATCCTGCTGCAGATCGCGGACCCCGTGGTCGCCGCCGGGGTCCGGCGGCACTCTGACTTCGCACGACGGCCGCAGCAGCGGCTCGCCCGCACCCTGATGTTCGTGTCCGCGGTGCTGGTCGGCACCGAGGCCGACGCTGCCGTCGCGGCCGCGTTCGTGACGCGCGCGCACCGACCCGTCGCAGGTGCGGACGAGGTCGACCGACAGCTCTGGGTGGCCGCGACCCTGTACGACTCCGCCATCCGCGCCCACGAGCTGTTCGGCACGCCGACAGGGCCCTCGCTCGCGGCACGCGTGCTCGCCGCCTACGCCCCGATCGGCACGTCGCTGCGCGTGCCGGCGGACCGCTGGCCGACGTCGGTGGCGGACTTCGAGCAGTACTGGACCCGCACGCTCGCCGGGCTCCGCGTCACCGACGACGCCCGCGGAGTCGTGCGCGACCTGCTGCACCCCCGGTTCGCGCCGCTGTGGGTGCGCGCGGCCATGCCGCTCGTGCGGGTCGTCACGGTCGGGATGCTCCCGGAGGACCTGCGGTCGCAGTACGGGTTCGCGTGGGGGCCGCGCGAACGGCGGCGCTTCCGGCGGACCGTGCGCCGGGTACGGGTCGTCCGGGCCCTCCTGCCCGGGTGGCTGCTGCGACTGCCCGGTCCGCTGCTCCTGCGCGCGATGCGGCGGCACGCGGCCGCGGGTCAGCCGGCCAGGACCCGGACCGCGTAGTCGCCGACCATCACCACGTCGCCGGGTCGGGCCACGACCTGCGCGCCGCCGACACTCGGCTCCTGCGCACCGGACGCCCGGACCACCACCGTGCCGTTCGCGGAACCGAGGTCCTCGACGACGAGTCCACCGTCGCCCGTCGGTCGGATCGCCGCGTGCTCACGCGACACCGAACGACCCGGGTCGTCGAGCAGCACCGCACGTCGGCCGGGCACCGTCTGGACCTTGCGCCCCAGCACCACGGGCTGGTCGAGCGGCACCACGCTGCCCGGAGCGACCTCGAGCACGAGCCGTGGCACCACGCCGATCGTCGGCAGCGGTTGGTCGGTGTGCACCGCGGCGTCCGGTTCGCGGTCCGACACCGGTGCAGTCGGCAGCACCCACGCCCGGGACAGGTGACCCGCCTGGCGATCGCGCTCGACCTCGGCGTGGGTCACCACCGGACGCTCCGGTACCCCCTCGTCCTTGCGACGTCGTGCCACGGTGTACCCCTCGTTCTGGTTCTTGTCCCCACCTGGTGCGAGATGCAACGGAATCAAGTATGGTCGAAGCGCCGGGGGGCTCCCGGTACATCAAATACCGCATCGGGAGGGTATGCACATGGCAAACGTCAACGTCACCTACGACGATCTCCGCAACCAGGCGTCGCAGCTGCGCAACGGCCAGAAGTCCATCGAGGACCAGCTGAGCCAGCTCAAGAGCCAGATCGACAACCTCGTGTCGTCCGGCTACGTCACCGACAAGTCGTCCAAGGCGTTCGACGCGACGTACTCGGAGTTCAACTCCGGCGCGACGCAGACGATCCAGGCGATCGACGGCATGGCCGGCTTCCTCGAGAGCGCGGCGAACACGCTCGAGTCGACGGACGAGCAGCTCGCTTCGAGCATCGGCTAGTCGAGCGCAGCACGACGGTGGCCGGCACCCGGGGGTGCCGGCCACCGGTCTCGCCGCAGGGGCGGCGAGCTGTCACAGCAAGGCGTGAACCCGGGGGAAGAGGAAGACAGTGTCAGGCGGGACCCTGCGCTACCAAGGCGCGAAGATGGAGTCGCTCTGGAGCGACCTCAGTGCGGTGAAGCACGAGTTCGACAACGCAGATCAGCACTCGGGAGACGCAGCCGATGCTGTCGGCCATCCCGAGCTCGCCAGGCGGATCCGGTCATTCTCCTCGGGGTGGGACAGCCACCGCCGCGAACTCAGCGAATCGATCGAGAAGCTCGCGAAGATGGCGCTCAACATCGACAACGCGTTCGACGACTCGGAGACCGAGCTCGTGAAGTCCATCGCGGGTGAGCAGTGAGTGCGCTCGTGGCGGGTCCGTCCGGTGACCCGAGCGCGGTCCAGGCCATGGCGCGCCAGTACCACCAGGTGGCCTCGGCGATCAGCGGTGCTGCGAGCACGTTGCGGCGACTCGATGGATCCGACTCGGAGAGCAAGGCGGTCACGGCCTTCCTCGAGAAGGCCGGGGATCTCGCCGACAAGCTCGGCCGTGCCGAAGGTCGTTACTCCGGCACGGGCGACGCCCTGAACGAGTACGCCGGAGCGCTGTCGACCGCGATCGACGAAGCATCGTCTGCCAGCCGCCTGCACGACCAGAGCCAGACCGAGGCGCAGTCCTCCACCCGGTCCCAGGATCGTTACCAGGACCTCGCCAACTCCTCGACCGACCCAGATCAGCAGCAGGAGTTCCAGTCCCTTTCGGACACACAGCGGAATCGGGCCGAAAACGCCCGTGCAGAGGCCACGCGAGCAGCGAGCATGATGCAGTCCGCGCTCGAGGGACTCGAGACGGCAGCGCAACGCGCGATCGCCAAGATCGACGACAGTGTGGACGACGGCCTGGACGACAGCGCCTGGGACAACTTCAAGCAGTGGATGAAGGACAACGACGAGTGGATCTCGGTGGTGGTCAAGGTCGCCCAGTTCGCGGGAACCGTCCTGGCGATCGCCGCACTCCTCTTCCCCCTGACGTCGTGGCTCGGCGCTCTGGCGCTCGGCGTGATGATCTTCACCACAGCGGCGGACACCGCGAAAGCTGCGGCTGGGACAGGGTCATGGGCCGACGTTGGTCTCGACGCGTTGGGGTTCGTGACCTTCGGGGCGGGAACGCAGGTGGTCAAAGCTGGTCGAGGAGCAGTGAACGCCGTTGCAGAGTCTCGCGTCGCTTCGATCGTCGCCGACGGGATGTCCCGTGAAGCCGCTTTGACCCGCGTGGAACGAAGCTTCAACCGCATTCCGCGAGAGGGCATCTACCCCAAGTACCGTTTCATCGCGGGCGGCGACGAAGAGCTGGCGCACATGCTCCAGTGGATCCGCCGCTCTCAAGTCGGCGCAGTAGGACAAAGCGAACAAGCGGTCCAACACCTCGAACGCGTTCTCACGACCGGCGTCGCGACTGCCTGGACGGGCATCGGACTGGATGGCTTCGGGTGGCTCAAGGACGTCCTTCCTGCCTGGAAGCCAGTGGACAAGTGGGCGACGATGCCCGTCGGGGCGAAGTGGTGAAACCCGAGGTGGCACAACACGCGTTCACGGCCACTTCCTATGCGATCGCCGTACCGGCGCAGTGGGCGCACATTCCACTCGGCGACCCGGACGAGATGTTGGCGCACGCCTCGGGATCGATCCCAGCGTCGGATGACGATCATTGGCGAGCCGAGATGGGTGCCCTGTTCACCGAGGTCGTCACCGCAGACAGCAATCGTTCGCTGCTTGACGCGTACATCACTGTGGGTCCGGTTCCAGGAACTGCTGTGAGCGCGAGTTTGACGGTCGCTCGAGCCGACTTGGCGCATGCGCCGCAAAGACCATCGACGGACTATCTCTTGGCACGAGCGGTGACCGACGGTGCGGAAGTGATCGATGTCGCCGGAGCTGTCGGTGTCCTCACCCCCCGCGACCCAGCGGAGACAGACTCCTCCACTCCGTCACGTGTTGTCCGAGCCGAGAACGCATTCATCCAAGTGCCAGGGCGCGATGACTTTCTCTTGATCTGCTCGTTCAATGCGGTCACGAATGAGCCACCCATCGCCGCCCTAGCGGATGCCGAACAGCACATCGGCGCATCACTTTCCGAGCTGTTCCGCGCACTCCTCTCAACGGTGAGATGGGTGGACGAGTGTGGAGACATCAGGTCGCCACGAGCCGGAGGTGCGCAGTGACGCAACGCTCTGGGACGGTCCTAGCGATCGAGAGTTATGAGCCCGGCTGGATACTGGTGGATCCTCAATCCCGAACAAGTCCCGGGGGTGTCGTCGATCGTTGGGCGGCCGACCTCGGAGAAGCCCTTCCGGAGGACGGCTCGCTGCGCTCCTGGCTCATCGACGTTGTGAAACAGGCCTCGGATGCGCTCGTCGAGAACGAGCTGCTCGCCTTCTACCTGACCGACCCTGCCCAGCCGCTCATCGCTCTTCGAGTCCGGGTGACCGAAGCCAGCCGAGACTTGGAACTGGGTGAAATCGCGAGTGGCGACCCGGCGGGCTTGATCGAACCTCCGATCGTCGAGGAGTTCGTGTCGGTTCGACTCGGCGTTGGTCGACGCGCTTACCGCTTCAGGACGACAGGCGACGACCGTACGGTCGTGGGCAGCGTGATGTACGCGTTCGCCACTGAGGAAGCCACAATCACGGCCTTGTGCTCGTCAACTCATTTCGGCCTCCTCGCTGCACGGTCAACCACGGTCGAGCGGCTCGTCAACGGAATCGGCCTGATGCCATCGAAGGTAGGAAAGTGACATTGCACGTAATCGCGCCGGGCGCAGAAACGGAGTGGATCGTCGTCCCCCGAGACCTTCAACAGGCGTCCAACCGGGTGATGCAGCGATGGTCGTCCACCGCAGCTCGATCGGTCCTTCCCCGGCGCCTGTTCAAGCAGCACCCAAAGCAGTTCATGGTGCAGGCTTCGCTGGCTGCGGCAGCGCGCACGGTCGGAGATGACCGTCAGCTCTACGTGCTGCGCGAAGCTCTCCCAGATTCCTTCCTCTCTGTTGAACTGCACTGGGTTCCACTCGGCGATGACCATGAGCGTACCCTCCGAGAGTTGGCACAACCTTCACTCAAGCTCGTCGAGGTGCAGCCTGCCGCCGCGACAGACGAACCAGCTGTGACGACTGGACCTCGATTCGTTGCCGATCTCCTGCGCGATCACAAGCCGCACGGGCACATCATCGCCTTCGCCCTCGGAGCTTTGGCGGTCAGCGTGCTCGTCGATCTGCAACCGCGTTCAGAGGAGAGGATCCGTTCTTCCCTCGACCGGCTCCTGTCCTCGTTGACGGTCGACGACCGACCTTGACTGCGCGGTCGAGAGCGAAGGACCCCATGCGACTCGAATTCGACTACGTCAACGCGTGGACGAAGTTCATCGAGGGCGACCCGACCACCGCCGGGCGCGCCGCGACAGCGAACGTGGTGAGTCACCTCGAGTGGGAGGTTCCGGAACGCCTGGCAGCATCGATCGAGTCGACCATGACCGAGCTGGCGCAATTTCGAGACGACGTCGATGCTCACGACTTCTTCGTCCTGACGACGGACGCTCCGACGGTCGAGATGCTCGCTTACACGGTCGTCCAGTACTTCCCTGGACTGGATGCCGCCGCCCGGGCGGTCGACGACGCACTGCTCCCGCTCGCCGGACGAATCGGCGATCCCGAGGTGTCGACCTGGACGACCGCGCTCGGTCCGGCCACGCGGATCCTCGACCGGGCCAAGACCCCAGTTCGCTCACTCCTTCGTCGTTCAGTTCCGGCAACGACTATCCGCTGGGTGCAGCCCATCGAGCAGTTGCCCGATCCGCTGACTGCGGTGCTGACCACCTTCGTCCCCAAGCGTGCTGACGAAACGTTCACGGCACCACTGGTCGATCAGTTCGCGCTCGGCCTGGTGCTCGTCCCGGACTTCGCTTGACGACGACACCACCAGCAATCGGGCCATCAGAGAATCCATGAACCGCCGACGACCCCTCCTTCCCCGATGCCGCTGGGCTGCATTCGCCCGCGACACGATGATCGTGATTGCCCTCGGCGTCGGCGTCTCCTTCCTCCCCGGAGGCAAGTGCGACACGGGCCCCTGGGACGGACCGACCGCGTGGCTCATCCGGTACATCCTGTGGGCGTGCGCGCTGGTCGTCGGCCTCGCCATCGGGAGTCGGCACCCGCGGTCATCCAGACGAGCGCGTGGTGGGCGATGACGGCGAATGCGGAGGGCGCCGGACGCTCGTGGCTTGACCGGTGGTTGGCGGTGACCGACGTCAACGTCTCCAGGCGTACGCGCGGCCGCATCGTCTTGACGACGGCCGTCCTCAGCTGGCTTGCGGTGTCGGCGTGGATGGTCGTACAACGGGACGCACCGCGATGGCCCGGTGTGATGGTGCTCGGGGTCGTCTTCGGCGCGCTCGGTCTGTCCTACCTGGTCACCATGCTCCTCGGCGAACGGCCAAGTGGTCGAGTCGTACTCCGGTGCGCCGCCCTCGTCGTGATCGTGCACCTGGCCGTGGTGACGGCGCTGCTCTTCACGATCGTTCGCGAACCGAACCGCCTCGGCAAAGCACTTGACACCGTCCTGATCGCGCCCGGGTTGGGCGTCTTGTTCGCAGGATTGGGCTTGGTCGCCCTCTCCGCTGTCCTCGGCGTGAGCTTGGGCGTCGTGACGGTGCTGGACCTGACGACCCGGGCTGTCCGTGACCGAGGTCTGGGTCGTCTCGAGCGTGTCCGAACCCTGTCGCTCGCAGCGTGCGTCCTCGGCGCGACGCTGGCGTTCATCTGCCTATCCATCACACCGAGGCCAGCGGCCATGCCTGATTCCATCCACGGGAAAGGCGCTGGCGCGGCCATCATCTACTACCTGTTCCTCCAAGCCTTCGGCATCACGGAGACCAGACCTGGATGGTACGAGCACATGATCAACGTCGTGTTCATCGTTTCGCTCTTCCTGATCGCGCAGATCCTCCTGCGACCACTCTGGACACGGCTGTTGCGGTGACCAGTCGCTGGCCGTGGCTCCGCGCATTCCTACACCGCGCCTCCAGTCCGACCACCCGTCCACAAGCCGGACGCAACCCCACCTGCACGACGCAGGAACCTGCGAGAATCGACCCATGAGCGGCAGCACGACGCTGCGGGGGGCCTCGACGGGGTGCTCCGCGACGACCAGGACCCACCCCGTGGCAGGTGCCGCGTGCGCCTGACGTTCACCGCGACCCACCTGCCGACCGACGCCTCCGCGGACTTTGTGGTCGAGTGCGACGAGGACACCGTCCTCGGCGAGGTCGTCGAGATCGTCGCACGTCGTTTCGGTCTGAGCGCCGAGTCCATCGTCGAGGTCGCCGTCGACGCCGTTCCGACGACCCCGCACGCCCGGCTGGGTGACGGCGTCCTGCTCGAGGGGTCCCGCCTGACCTTCGGCGCTCCCGCGCCGGTCCTGCCGCTGCCGGCGGACCTGCCGAGCGTCCGCATCGTGGGTGGCCCCGGTGCCGGCACGGTCGTGGTGCTCGATGCCGGGATCGCGCACGTCGGTTCCGCCCCGGACGCCACGGTGCAGCTGTCGGACCGCACGGCGCCGGAGTACGCGGCGATCCTGCGCCTCGACCTCAACCGTCGGTTCTCGATCATCCCGACGCGCGGCTCGCGCGTGCTCCTCGACGGGACGGAACTCGACGAGGAGACGCCCGTCGAACCCGGCAGCGTCGTCACGATCGGCGACACGCTGCTGACGGTCGCGGTCCCGGACGCCGACCGGGCGGCGATCACCCTGACGCCGGGCGGCGGAACGCTCGATTACACCCGGCCGCCGCGCCTGCTGCCGGAGGAGACCCCGACGGTCTTCAAGCTGCCGGCGGCGCCGGGGCAGCAGTCGCGCCGCTCCATCCCGATCATCGCGGCGCTGGCGCCGCTCGGCATGGCGGCCGTGATGATCTCGATCTTCCACAACGTCGCCTACCTGGCGTTCGGGCTCATGTCGCCGATCATCATGTTCGGCAACGCCTGGTGGGACCGCCGGAACGGCAAGAAGACGCACCGGCAGCGCGTGGCCGAGTACGAGGAGACGAAGAAGGCGGTCGAGGCGGATGCCCTGGAGGCTGTGGCTCGCCACCAGCGTGAGTCCCGTACCAGCGCACCCGACCCGGCCACCGTGCTCGACATCGCGCTGCGCCGTCGCGCCCGTCTCTGGGAGCGTCGGAGGACCGACCCCGACTACCTCACGCTGCGCGTCGGCACGGCGGACGTGCCGTCCGGTGTCGTGCTCGAGGACCCGGCAGCACTGGAGCACCGCCGTGCGGTCGACAAGCTGGCCGAGGACGTGCCGGTGGTGGTCGACCTCGGCGAGCACGGCGTCGTCGGTGTCGCCGGCCGCGACGAGCACACACGGCACCTGACCTCGTGGCTCGTGGCACAGCTCGCGGTGCTGCAGAGTCCGCGGGACACCCAGTTCGTGGTGCTCACCGACGCGCAGTCCGCCGACGAGTGGGCCTGGCTGCGCTGGGTGCCGCAAGCACGACCGGGCTTCGGGCAGGACGCCGTCATCGCCATCGGCAACGACGCCGAGACGCTGGGCGCGCGGGTCGCCGAGCTCGGACAACTCATCGACGCCCGGCAGCGGGCGATGCGCGAGTCGAACGTGCGCGGGATCCCCGGCCCAGACGTCGTCGTGGTGCTCGACGGGGCCCGACGGCTGCGCGCGCTGCCCGGCCTGATCCGCATCCTGAAGGAAGGTCCCGCGGTCGGCGTCCGGGCGATCTGCATCGAGGAAGAGCCCCGGCTGCTGCCCGAGGAGTGCTCGGTCGTCGTCACGGTGGGCCCGGAGCGGATCCGCGTCGCCGCGCAGCGCCAGGCGACGGTTTCCGACGTCCGGCCGGACCGCATCCCGGACGGCTGGTTCGAGACCGTCGCCCGGGCGGTGGCCCCGATGGTCGACGCCGACGACGAGAGCGATGCCGGAGGGCTGCCGTCGTCGTCGCGACTGCTCGACGTGATGTTGCTGGAACCGCCGACGGCGCGGGCGATCACGGGGAAGTGGAGCGTCCGTGCCCGGACGACCGAGGTGGTCGTGGGCGAGAGCCTCGACGGTCCGTTCGCCTTCGACCTGCGTCGGGACGGCCCGCACGGGCTCGTCGCCGGGACGACCGGCTCGGGCAAGTCCGAGCTCCTGCAGACGATCGTCGCGTCGCTGGCGGCCACGAACACCCCGGAGGGCATGAACTTCGTCCTCATCGACTATAAGGGCGGTGCGGCGTTCCGTGACTTCGCGCCCCTGCCGCACACGGTCGGCATGGTCACGGACCTCGACACGCACCTGGTGGAGCGCGCCCTCGAGTCGCTCGGCGCCGAACTCCGTCGCCGCGAGCACCTGCTCGCGGACGCCGCTGCGAAGGACATCGAGGACTACGTCGACCGTCTCGGTCGCGGTGAGCCGCTGCCGCCGATGCCGCGCCTGCTCATCGTGATCGACGAGTTCGCGAGCCTCGTGCGCGAGCTCCCGGACTTCGTCACGGGCCTGGTCAACATCGCGCAGCGGGGCCGCTCGCTCGGCATCCACCTGATCCTCGCCACGCAGCGGCCGACCGGTGTCGTGTCGAACGACATCCGGGCGAACACCAACCTCCGGATCGCGCTCCGGGTCACCGACTCGAGCGAGAGCACCGACGTCATCGACGCCGGTGACGCGGCGCAGATCCAGAAGAGCACGCCCGGCCGCGGGTACATCCGGCTCGGTGCCGGTGCGCTCCTGCCGTTCCAGGCCGGGCGGGTGGGTGGTCGGCGACCGGGGTTGTCGACCGGACGCAAGCAGGTCTGGGCCGGTGCCGTCTCGTGGTCGTCGCTCGGCACCACACCGCCGGCGCCACCGAAGTCGAAGGAACTGCAGGCCGAGGAACGGACCGACCTACAGGACCTCGTCGCTGCCGTCGCCGAGGCGGCGACGGATCTCGGTGGACCGGCGCCCTACCGTCCGTGGCTCGACGCCCTGCCGGAGACGCTGCTCTTCACCGACCTGAACGACCGGGCGTGGGAGCTCGACGACAGCGGCACGACCGACGCCCGCGTGGGCCCGCTGCCGTTCGCGCTGCAGGACTTCCCGGCCGAGCAGGCGCAGCGGGTCCGGAGCCTCGACCTCGACTCGGACGGGCACCTGTACGTGGTGGGTGCCCCGCGGAGCGGTCGGTCGCAGGTGCTCCGCACGATCGCCGCCGCGGTCGCCCGGAACACCTCGGCAGCCGACGTCCACGTGTACGCCCTCGACTGCGGCAACGGTGCGCTGCTGCCGATCCAGGCCCTCCCGCACACCGGTGCCGTCGTGCAGCGTGTGCAGACCGAGCGCGCGCAGCGGCTGCTCACGAAGCTCACCCAGGAGCTCGCCCGCCGACAGCAGGTCCTGGCCGACGGCGGGTTCGCGAGCATCGTCGAGCAGCGCGCGGCGGCGGTCGTCCCCGCCGACCGGCTCCCCCACATCGTGTTCATGCTCGACCGGTGGGAAGGATTCGTGGGCTCGCTCGGCGAACTCGACCACGGTGCTCCGACCGACCAGGTGATGACCCTCCTGCGCGAGGGCGCGAGCGTCGGCATCCACCTGGTCGTCACGGGCGACCGGCAGCTCCTGTCGAGCCGGATGGCGACCCTGGTCGAGGACAAGCTCGTCCTCCGACTCTCCGACCGCGGGGACTACGGTCTGGCGTCCCTCAACCCCCGGAAACTCCCCGAGCAGGTGCCGGACGGGCGGGCGTTCGCGTCCGAGTCCGCGACCGAGACGCAGATCGCCCTGCTCGCCGCCGCCGGCACCGGCCAGTCGCAGGCTGCGGCGATCACCGCCCTCGCGACCTTCGCGACCGAGCGGGACCGTTCGGTCGAGCGCGCGCGTCGGCCGTTCCGCGTCGACCAGCTGTCCGGTCCGGTGCCGTTCGACCGTGCGTGGGAGATGCGCGACGACGACGCCGACCTGTTCGGCCTCGTCGGCATCGGCGGCGACGACCTCACCGCGATCGGGCCGGACCTCGCCGCCGCGGGGTCGTTCGTCGTCGGCGGTCCCGCGAAGTCCGGGCGGAGCTCCGTCCTGCTGTCGATCGCACGGTCGGTGCTGCGCGAGGGGGGCGAGCTCGTGCTCGTCACCCCGCGGCAGTCGCCCCTGCGCGCCCTCGCGTCCGAGCCCGGCGTCCTCGGTGCCCACGAGGGCGTCGACGTCACCGAGGCCGATCTCGCACCGCTGTTCGACGGCCAGCCCGGCCGCCGGGTGCTCGTCATCGACGATGCCGAACTCGTCAAGGACGCACCGGCGAAGAGCTGGCTGCAGGGTTTCGTGAAGAGCGCCGCCGACAACGGGCAGGCGATCGTCGCGGCTGGGCTGACTGCCGAGTTCGGCGTCGGGTTCACGGGGTGGCAGGTCGACATGAAGCGACGTCGCTCCGGGGCACTGCTGAGCCCGCAGGCGATCACCGAGGGCGACCTGCTCGGCATGCGTCTGCCACGGAGCAGCATCGTCGAGCGGGTGCAGGTCGGCTCCGCGCTCGTGCACCTCGGTGACGGCGAGCTGGTGTCGGTGCAGGTGCCGGTCCCCTGATCTCGCATCGGTTCTTGTCGTACTGACAAATACCGTGGTACGGTCGGGTCATGGCAGTCGAACTCAGCACCCGGACCACCCGGGGCACCCAGGCGACACCGACGTTCTCCTCCATGCGGTTCCCCGCCGGTGAAGCACACGTCAAGGTCGCACACGACGCCGACGCGGGGGACCTCATCGAGATCGCGACCCTGCGCGGCACGAACGGCGACGACCTCCTCATGCTCGGCATGTGGGCGGACGCCGTCCGGCAGCGCGGATCCCGGTCCGTCGCGCTCATCCCCTACCTGCCCGGCGCCCGGCAGGACCGCGGCCTCCCCTTCGGCGCGAAGGTCTACGCGGACGTCATCAACGGCTTCGGGATCGACCAGGTCGTCGCGTTCGACCCGCACTCGCCGGTGATCGTCGACCTGGTGGAGCGCCTGACCGTGGTGACGAGCGAGACCATCGTCCGCGACCAGGTCGTGGCGGGCTCCGACTACAGCGGGATCATCGCCCCCGACAAGGGCGCCGTCGCCCGGGCGACCGCTGTGGCCGACGCCTGTGGGCTGCCGGTGTTCCGCGCCGAGAAGCACCGCAACCCGGACACCGGCAAGCTCGACGGCTTCACCTGCGAGCCACTGCCCGACAGCGGCCGACTGCTCGTGGTCGACGACATCTGCGACGGCGGCGGCACGTTCACGGGCCTCGCCGGTGCCACCGGTCTGCCGAAGGAGCGCCTCGGGCTCTGGGTGTCGCACGGTGTCTTCTCCGGCCGGGCCCCGCAGCTCGCCGAGCACTTCGGGGAGATCGTCACGACGGACTCCTACCCCGCGCAGAACCCCATCGAGGGCCTGCGCACGATCGAACTCACCCCCTACCTGACGGAGCAGATCCGATGACGCAGACCGACACCACCACGACCAGCACCACCGGCATCGAGCCCCGTCTCATCAGGCCGAGCCCGATCGCCCCGCTCCTCGCCGTCGACGGCTACAAGCACTCGCACCGGCAGGTCTACCCGGCCGGCACCACGCGGATCCTCATCAACTGGACGAACCGTTCGAACGCGCACATGCCCGACTCGACGCACGCCGTGGTGTTCGGTCTGCAGGCGTTCATCCAGCGTTCGCTCGTCGAGGCGTGGGCGCCGTTCTTCGCCGCCGACGAGGACGAGGTCGCCGACCTGTTCGAGCAGGCGCTGCAGGGGTACTTCGGCCCGAACCACATCGGGACCGAGCACGTCCGTGCGCTCCACCGCCTCGGGTACCTCCCGCTCGAGATCCGTGCCCTCCCCGAGGGCACGCTCGCCCCGATCGGCGTCGCGACCCTCACCGTCGAGAACACCGTCGACGAGTTCTTCTGGCTGCCGAACTACATCGAGACGGCGCTGTCGGCCTCGATCTGGCACCCGTCGACCGTCGCGACGAAGGCGCTCGAGTACCGCGACCTCATGGAGGACTGGGCGGCCCGCACCGGCGCCGACCCCGCCAGCATCGACTTCGCCGCACACGACTTCTCGTTCCGGGGGCAGTCGAGCATCGAGTCGGCCGCGGCCGGTGGCGCCGGGCACCTGCTCTCGTTCCTCGGCACCGACTCGATGCCGTCGCTCGACTTCATCGACCGCTACTACCCGGGCGACAACGGCTGGGTGGCGGCGAGCGTCCCCGCCACCGAGCACAGCGTCATGTGCGTACGCGGTGCCGACGGCGAGCTGGCCACCTTCGAGCAGATCCTCGACGTGTACCCGACGGGCATCGTGTCCGCCGTGAGCGACGGCTTCGACCTCTTCAAGGTGATCACCGAGACGCTCCCGCAGCTGCAGGACCGGATCACGGGTCGCGACGGCAAGCTGGTCATCCGCCCGGACTCCGGCGACCCGGTGGACATCGTCACGGGCACCGTGCACGGCGTGGGACAGGCGGCGCTGACCGACCCGGCGCGCAGCCACGAGGAGAAGGGCGTCGTCGAGCTCCTCGACGAGATCTTCGGGCACACCGTGAACGAGCAGGGCTACAAGGTGCTCGACCAGCACATCGGCGTGATCTACGGCGACAGCATCACGCTCGACCGTGCCCGACGCATCTACGAGCGCCTCGCCGCCAAGGGCTACGCGAGCGACAACATCGTGCTCGGCATCGGCTCGTACACGTACCAGTACATGACCCGCGACAACCTCGGCAGCGCGGTGAAGGCCACGTGGGCCCTGGTGGACGGCGAACCCGTCGACATCCAGAAGGACCCGAAGACCGGCAGCGGCAAGAAGAGCGCGAAGGGCCGGATCGCGCTGCACCGCGACGAGACCGGCGAGATCCGCCAGACCGACCAGGCCACCGCCGAGGACGAAGCGACGAGCCTGCTCCAGCCCGTGTGGGTCGACGGCCGGTTCCGCGTCCTGCAGTCCTTCGCCGACGTCCGAGCGACCCTGCGGCGCGAGCGGGCCGAGCGGGCGGCCCGACGGGCGACGGCGTGACCGACGCCACCTCGGCGGCCCGTGACCAGCCGCTCATCGCGATCGACGTCGTCCCGGTGACGTTCGCGACGAGCGACGGGTTGCGGGTCGCCACCGCGCGTCGGCAGTTCGCTCCGTTCGCCGGCCAGGAGGCGCTCCCCGGCGTGCTCCTGGACGGTGCGGAACTCCTCGCCGACGGTGCTCGACGCGCACTGCGGACCAAGACCGGGATCGACGCGGCCGCGGTCCGGCACCTCGCGCAGGTCGGCGCGTTCGACGGGCCCTCGCGCGATCCGCGGGACACCGCGATCAGCATCGCGTTCCTGGCCGTCCTCGCACCGGTGGTCGCGGCCCCGCCGACGGCCGCAGCACCCGCGGTGTGGCGCCGACCCGACGGGGATGACCCGCGCCTCCCGTTCGACCACGACGCGATCATCCGGGCCGCCCTCGACCACGTCCGCACACGGATCTGGCGCGACCTGCCACTCACCCGCGCGCTGCTCGGCGACGTGTTCACCACCACCGACGCGGCTGCGCTGCACACCGCACTGACGGGCGTGCAGCCGGACCCCGGGAACACGAACCGAGCGCTGCGGACCAACCCGGCGCTCGTCCGCACCGAAGCACCGACGACGGCCGCTGGCCGAGGGGGCCGTCCCCCGGCAACCTGGACGTGGGCGGGCTGACCGCGGTTGGGTGGGGGCATGCCCTCCGCTCCGCTGTCCGGTGACACCTCGTTCGCGTTCCCGGAGTACACCGGCCCGCCCGCTTCGCCCTTCGACGTCGCCCGAACCTGGATCGAGGAAGCACGGCAGGGAGACGTCTCCGAGCCGATGTCGATGACGCTCGCGACAGCCGGCTCGGACGGCCGGGTCTCGGCGCGGACCGTGGACGTCAAGCGCCTCGACGACCGCGGGCTGGTGTTCGGGACCTCGACGCTCAGCCCGAGCGGCCGGCAGCTCGACGACAACCCGTTCGCCGCGCTCCAGGTGTACTGGCGGGAGACCATGCAGCAGCTGCGGTTCGAGGGTCGGGCCGTGCAGCTCTCGGACGCCGAGTCCGACGCCCTGTTCGCCGACCGGTCGCCGAAGTCCCGCGCCGCCACGGCCATCGCCGACCAGTCCTCGGTGCTCGAGCCGCGGACCCTGCAGGACCTCATCGACGACGCCAACGCGCTGCTCGACGAGGCCGACGACGACGTGCCCCGACCGGAGGGCTGGGTGGCGTGGCGGCTCGAGCCCGACCGCGTCGAGTTCTGGCACGGCAGCCGCGACCGGATGCACCGGCGGTTGCAGTACGTGCTCGCCGACGGGGCGTGGTCGGTGGCCCGGTTGCAGCCGTAGCGCGGGGGCGCGGCGCGCCGGCTCCGCCCGGGCGCCGCG
>NZ_JAUZED010000038.1:0-26707 GCF_030705415.1 Curtobacterium sp. A7_M15
GCGGCGTGTCCGGCCCACCGCACCCGCCCGGCGGAGCGCCCCGCGCCCCGCGCGACCACCCGCGCGACGCGTGTTCGCCCAGGGCGCTCGGCACGCGCCTCCAGGGCGACGCGCCCGGATTGATTTCGCCGGGTTACGCGGGTAATCTCTTCCGGGTGTGCGCCTTCGGGCGTGCCCGAAAAGTCCGGTCCGACCAACGGTCGGCCGGAACACTCCGTCCCCCTCTCGTCATCCGCCGTCAGGCGGTGCTCAGCGTGGGACGAGGAAGCCGGCGGTCCGCGCCGGCCGGAGAACACGAGCGAAGAACCAGGAGAACAGTTGCCTACTATTCAGCAGCTGGTTCGCAAGGGTCGTACGCCCAAGGTCACCAAGACCAAGGCGCCCGCCCTCAAGGCGAACCCCCAGCAGCGTGGTGTGTGCACCCGCGTCTACACCACCACCCCGAAGAAGCCGAACTCGGCACTGCGCAAGGTCGCTCGTGTCAAGCTCTCGAACGGCACCGAGGTCACGGCCTACATCCCCGGTGAGGGCCACAACCTCCAGGAGCACTCGATGGTGCTCGTGCGCGGCGGTCGTGTGAAGGACCTCCCCGGTGTCCGCTACAAGATCATCCGCGGTGCGCTCGACACGCAGGCCGTGAAGAACCGTAAGCAGGCGCGTAGCCGCTACGGCGCGAAGAAGGGTTGAGCCAATGCCTCGTAAGGGTCCCGCCCCCAAGCGTCCCGTCGTCGCAGACCCGGTCTACGGCGCACCGATCGTCTCGCAGCTCGTGAACAAGATCCTGCTCGACGGCAAGAAGGGCCTCGCCGAGCGCATCGTCTACGGTGCCCTCGAAGGCGTTTCCGCCAAGAACCAGCAGGACGCCGTCGCGACGCTCAAGAAGGCGCTCGACAACGTCCGTCCGACCCTCGAGGTCCGCAGCCGCCGCGTCGGTGGCTCGACCTACCAGGTCCCGGTCGAGGTCAAGCCGCACCGCGCGAACACCCTCGCGCTCCGCTGGCTCACCTCGTACGCCAAGGCCCGTCGCGAGAAGACGATGACCGAGCGTCTCATGAACGAGATCCTCGACGCGTCGAACGGTCTCGGTGCCGCGGTCAAGCGCCGCGAGGACACGCACAAGATGGCCGAGTCGAACAAGGCCTTCGCCCACTACCGCTGGTAGTCCCGGCACCGTTCCGGGGCGTCGGCGGCCAAGAACCCCGGCGCCCCGGAACGGACGCCCATCTCTCCTACAACTCTTCCGGAGGAACCCTGTGGCACAGGACGTGCTCACCGACCTGAACAAGGTCCGCAACATCGGCATCATGGCGCACATCGATGCCGGCAAGACCACGACGACCGAGCGCATCCTGTTCTACACGGGCATCACGCACAAGATCGGTGAGGTCCACGACGGCGCTGCCACGATGGACTGGATGGCGCAGGAGCAGGAGCGCGGCATCACGATCACGTCGGCCGCGACGACCTGCTTCTGGGACAACAACCAGATCAACATCATCGACACCCCCGGTCACGTGGACTTCACGGTCGAGGTGGAGCGTTCGCTCCGCGTCCTCGACGGTGCGGTCGCCGTCTTCGACGGCAAGGAGGGCGTCGAGCCCCAGTCCGAGACCGTGTGGCGTCAGGCCGACAAGTACGACGTCCCGCGCATCTGCTTCGTCAACAAGATGGACAAGCTGGGCGCCGACTTCTACTTCACGGTCGACACCATCGTCAACCGCCTCGGCGCGGAGCCGCTCGTGCTCCAGCTCCCGATCGGCGCCGAGAACGACTTCGTCGGGATCGTCGACCTCATCGAGATGCACGCCAAGGTCTGGCCGGGCGACGCCAAGGGTGATGTCACCATGGGCGCCCAGTACGAGGTCCAGGAGATCCCCGCGGACCTCAAGGACCGTGCGGAGGAGTACCGCGCGAAGCTGATCGAGCGTGTCGCCGAGACCGACGACGCCCTGCTCGAGAAGTACTTCGGCGGCGAGGAGCTCACCAAGGACGAGATCAAGGCTGCGATCCGCAAGCTCACGATCGCTTCCGAGGTCTACCCCGTCCTGTGCGGCTCGGCCTTCAAGAACCGCGGTGTCCAGCCGATGCTCGACGCCGTCATCGACTACCTCCCGTCCCCGCTCGACGTGCCGCCGATGATCGGCCACGACGTCAAGGACGAGGAGAAGGAGATCATCCGCAAGCCCGACGCGTCGGAGCCGTTCTCGGCCCTCGCGTTCAAGGTCGCGGTGCACCCCTTCTTCGGTCGTCTCACCTACGTCCGCGTCTACTCGGGCTCGATCGAGTCGGGTGCCCAGGTCATCAACTCGACCAAGGGCAAGAAGGAGCGCATCGGGAAGATCTTCCAGATGCACTCCAACAAGGAGAACCCGGTCGACAACGTGACCGCCGGCCACATCTACGCGGTCATCGGTCTCAAGGACACCACCACCGGTGACACCCTGTGCGACCCGTCGGACCAGGTCGTCCTCGAGTCGATGACGTTCCCGGAGCCGGTCATCGAGGTCGCCATCGAGCCGAACACGAAGGCCGACCAGGAGAAGCTCTCCACGGCCATCCAGAAGCTCGCCGAAGAGGACCCGACGTTCCGCGTCGAGCTCAACGCCGAGACCGGTCAGACGACGATCAAGGGCATGGGCGAGCTCCACCTCGACATCCTCGTCGACCGCATGAAGCGCGAGTTCAAGGTCGAGGCGTCGGTCGGCAAGCCCCAGGTGGCCTACCGCGAGACCCTGACCAAGGTCGTCGAGCGCTACGACTACACGCACAAGAAGCAGACCGGTGGTTCCGGCCAGTTCGCGAAGGTGCAGATCGCCCTCGAGCCGATGGAAGTCACGGCCGAGAAGGTCTACGAGTTCGAGAACGCCGTCACCGGTGGTCGCGTCCCGCGTGAGTACATCCCGTCGGTCGACGCCGGTATCCAGGACGCCATGCAGGTCGGCATCCTTGCCGGGTACCCGACCGTCGGCGTGAAGGCCATCCTCAAGGACGGCGCGGCGCACGACGTCGACTCGTCCGAGATGGCGTTCAAGATCGCCGGTTCGATCGCCTACAAGGAAGCGGCCCGCAAGGCCGGTCCGGCGATCCTCGAGCCGATCATGGCCGTCGAGGTCCGTACTCCGGAGGAGTACATGGGCGACGTCATCGGTGACCTGAACTCCCGTCGTGGCCAGATCGCCTCGATGGAGGACGCCTCGGGCGTCAAGGTGGTCCGCGCGAGCGTGCCGCTGTCCGAGATGTTCGGCTACGTCGGCGACCTGCGGTCGAAGACCTCTGGTCGTGCGGTCTACTCGATGACCTTCGAGACCTACAGCCAGGTCCCGGCCAAGGTCGCCGAGGAGATCATCGCGAAGAACGCGGGGGAGTGACGCTCCAGCGTCTCTCCACAGGCGGGGGTGCCCGGCGACGGGCCCCTCGCCACCAAGTACAGTAAAGACACACACTGCACGCCAACGGTTCACGAACCGGGGGCATGCTCTCCGAGTCCTGAGGAGGACCCACAGTGGCCAAGGCCAAGTTCGAGCGGACCAAGCCGCACGTCAACATCGGAACCATCGGTCACGTCGACCACGGCAAGACCACGCTCACGGCGGCGATCACCAAGGTTCTGCACGACCAGTACCCGGACCTCAACGAGGCCCGTGACTTCGCTCAGATCGACAACGCTCCCGAGGAGCGCGAGCGCGGCATCACGATCAACATCTCGCACGTCGAGTACCAGACCGACAAGCGCCACTACGCGCACGTCGACGCTCCTGGTCACGCTGACTACGTGAAGAACATGATCACGGGTGCGGCGCAGATGGACGGCGCGATCCTCGTGGTCGCCGCCACCGACGGTCCGATGCCCCAGACGCGTGAGCACGTGCTGCTCGCCCGCCAGGTCGGCGTCCCCTACATCGTCGTCGCGCTGAACAAGTCCGACATGGTGGACGACGAGGAGATCCTGGAGCTCGTCGAGCTCGAGGTCCGCGAGCTCCTCGGCTCGCAGGAGTTCGACGAGGACGCCCCCGTCGTGCAGGTCTCGGCGCTCAAGGCGCTCGAGGGCGACGAGAAGTGGGTCAAGTCCGTCCAGGACCTGATGGCCGCCGTCGACGAGAACGTGCCGGACCCGGTGCGTGCCACCGACCAGCCCTTCCTCATGCCGATCGAGGACGTCTTCACGATCACCGGTCGTGGCACCGTCGTCACCGGTCGCGTCGAGCGTGGCACGCTCGACCTCAACTCCGAGGTCGAGATCGTCGGCATCCGCCCGACGCAGAAGACCACGGTCACGGGCATCGAGATGTTCCGCAAGCTGCTCGACAAGGCCGAGGCCGGTGACAACACCGGTCTGCTCATCCGTGGCCTCAAGCGCGAGGACGTGGAGCGCGGCCAGGTCGTCGTGAAGCCGGGTTCGGTCACGCCGCACACCGAGTTCAAGGCGAACGCCTACATCCTGACCAAGGAAGAGGGCGGGCGTCACAACCCGTTCTACGCGAACTACCGTCCGCAGTTCTACTTCCGCACCACGGACGTCACCGGCGTCATCACGCTGCCCGAGGGCACCGAGATGGTCATGCCCGGCGACACCGTGTCGATGGCCGTCGAGCTGATCCAGCCGATCGCCATGGAGCCGGGTCTCCGTTTCGCCATCCGTGAGGGTGGTCGTACGGTCGGCGCCGGTACGGTCGAGGAGATCGTCAAGTAACTCCGGTTACCCACGCGTCAGCGGGGTCGGACCTTCGGGTCCGGCCCCGCTTTCCGTTTTCCCGGAGTTCTCCTGCGTTCTCCGGACAGACCGTGCTGATCGGAGCACCATGTGGGCGGAGCGGCCGGATCGACCGGCCATCGAGCGGCCGGGCCACCTCCGGTCGGTAGGGAGGCAGCATGGCCGGCTTCGACGACATCCAGAAGAACGTCTCCGCCAAGGCGGAGGAGGTCACCGATCGCGCGAAGGCGTTCGTCGACGAGAACAAGGACAAGATCGAGGAGGCGCTGAAGAGCGACAAGGCCGAGGAGGTCTCCGACAAGATCATCCACGGGCTCGCGGACGGCATCAAGAAGGTCACGGGCGGCAGGTTCGACGAGCAGATCGACAAGACGGCGCAGGACCTCGACGACAAGATCGGCAACAACGGCGAGTGAGAACTCGAGGGAGGCGCTGTGCACGACGTGCGCAGCGCCTCCCTTCGTGTGTCAGGCGGGCTCGACCGTCTTGGTGACGACCCACCGGTGCTTGCCGATCGCGCGCTCGCGGGTGAACCCGAACCGTTCGAACGTCGAGAGCGCCCCGTGGAACAGGAACCCGGCCGGCACGGCTCCGGCGGGTTCCGGGTACCCCTCGACGGTCCCGCCCCCGGCGGCAGCGATGAGGGCGAGCGCGCCGCGGAGCGCCTCGGTGGCGACGCCCTGTCGCCGGTGGCCGGCGCGGACGTAGTTGCAGCCGATCCGCCAGGCGGGGCCAGGACCGACCTGGTCGCGCTCGTACTCACGGCGGTTCTTGATGCGGACCACCTCGGCGACCGGTCCGAACTGGCACCAGCCGACGCACTGGTCGCCGTCCAGGACGAGTGCCGCGTGGGTGGTGCCGGCGAGGACGCGTGCGTACTTGCGCTCGCGGTTGGACGCGGCGTCCCGTGTCGGACCCTCGTCGTGGAAGCCGATGCAGAAGCATCCGCTGGGGAAGCCGTCGCTGGTGCGGCAGAGCTCGTCGAAGGCGTCCCACGTGGACGCGTCCAGCGGACGCACGGTGTACGACGACATGGCGGCAGCGTAGACCTGCGCGATCCCCGGGTGCACTTGTCCCCACAAGGCGGGACGCGATGTACCCCGCTCGGGGTGTTGTTGCGGTTTCCCGCGTCTCGATACCGTGGAGTCGCGAGGCCGACCCGGCCTTGCGTGGTGACCCGAACACCCACGCATGCGCGCCGAGGGATCCCTGCCCGGACGGTGACGCATCGTCGCGCTGTGCTCGACGTCGCCCGACGACGACCCGAGAGCACACCCGATGCGTCCTGCCCTGTTCCCCGCCCGTCCGCGCGCCCTGGCGATGCTCGTCGTGACGGCGCTCCTCGCCGGACTCCTCGCGGTCCTGGCGGTCGCGCAGCCCGCGGCGGCGGACTCGGTGGTGACGGTGACGGCGAAGACCCCTGCCACGGTGCTGAGCGGCGACCCGGTGAACGTCACGCTCACCGCGACGAACAGCACGCCGGCGTCGGGTGGAACGCCCCTCTACAACATCGGGTACTCCTACCTGCTGCCTGCAGGAATGACCTACGTCGCGGGTACGGCGAAGGCGTCCGGTGTCGCGCTGCCGGACCCGACCACGAGCACCCCGACGGCAGGCGGCCTGCTCCTGGTCTTCTCGAACGTGTCCGACCTCGTCGCAGGTGACGCGAAGTCGATCACCTTCCAGGTCCAGCCGTCGACGACGGCCTACCCGGTGGGTTCGTCGTTCGCCGGGACGGTCCAGGTCGCGGGCAGCGGCAACGCCCGGAACGTGCCGACGTTCGACCCGACGACCGGTGCGCCGGCGACGAACGCGACGAACGCCGCCAGCGCGGTGTCGACGACCACCGCGATCGCCGCGATCACGGTCACGAAGGCCGAGGCCAGCCCGGAGAACGAGCTGGTGCGCGGCGTCCACGACCACCCGACCGTCTACACGCTGACCGTGCAGAACACCTCGACCGCGCCGAGCAACGGCGTGACCGTCACGGACTACCTGCCGGCCGGACTCGAGTTCCTGCAGTGCGGTGCGGTCGACAACACGACCACGGGGCCGGAGTACGCGGGTGCGCCCGACCTCACGGCAGCGACCGCGGCGAAGGCGACGGGGACGCTGACGCCCGCGAACTGCCGCACGCCGCAGAGCGTCACGACCGTGAACAACGTGCCCGGCAAGGGGACCGCCGTCTTCACGCAGGTCGTGTGGAACCTCGGGCAGCTGACGAACGCGCCGGTGACGATCCAGTACCTCGCCGCGGTGCCGCTGCGCGAGAACACCATGACGTTCACCACCGGCAGCGGGACGCCCGCGGCTCCGACCTCGGCGGCGCTGGCCAGTACGGCGAACCTCGACAACAACACCGGCGCATCGACCCGGCAGAACACCTCGGACACCACGTCGAACGGTCGTGGCCAGACGAACACCGTCACCGCTGCCGGTACCTACACCGGCGCGGTCGGCGGGACCGCGACGTCGGCCCAGAGCTCGACCACGTCGATGACCGTCGAGGCGATGGACCTCGCCGTGGCGAAGTCGGTGACCACGCCCGCGGACCGTGACGCCTTCGCCGCAGGACAGCAGGCGACGTACTCGCTCGGGATCCGCACGAGCGAGTACGAGTCGTCCGCCGGGATCACGCTGACCGACACCATCCCGGACGGCCTCTGCCCGGCGTTCCCCGCCGGGACGAAGACCACCGGTACCTTCCCGGCGGACTGCGACCCGAACTCCGTCGGGGCGTTGGACCAGCAGATGACGAACGGCACCGTCGACCAGGTCGCCTACGACGCGGCGGCGGGCACGTTCACGATGACCTTCCACGTCGCGGACCAGGCCGCCGACGGCTCGGTCACGGTCTCGTACAAGGCGCTCATGCGGAACCAGTACTCGGTCACCGGCTCGGGCGGCCCGACCGCCGCTGGTGACGACTTCACCAACAGGGTCCGGATCGCCGGGACCTCGACGGGCGTCCACGGCGACACCGGGTCCACGGCGGTCGTCGACGACTCCGCGGCGACGATCGCGTCGAACTCCCCGAGCATCACGAAGTCGGTGCTGCCGCGCGCCTCGAGTGACGGCGTGCGGACGTCCGCCGACTGCACGGCGACGAACCGCACCGGGTACCAGACGACCACCCCGACGGCCCCCTTCCAGCTCGGCGACGTCGTCTGCTTCCGGCTGCAGGTCGACTTCCCGGCCGGCGTGCAGAGCCGCAACGCGACGATCTCCGACATGCTCCCGGTCGGCACCAGGGCCGCGGGCGCGACCTGGGCGGAGGGAACCGACTGGACCTACGGATCGGAGAGCTCCGTCCCTGCCTCGGACGTGAAGCTGACGTCCTCGAGCGCGACGACGGCGTCGTTCGCCGTCGGGCACACCATGTCCGGTGCGAACGGCACCTACGTCGACGGTGACGGGCAGGCCGTGCGCCTCGTCCTCTACGTGGCGGCGACCATCAGTACGCAGGGGTCGAGCAGCACGAAGGTCGACCTCGTCGACAACCTCATGAAGTTCGCGCAGCAGAACACGAAGGGCTCCGTGACGAGCCTGCGGGCCTCGGTCGGCTACGCGGTCGCCGGAACCCCGACCGCGACGCTCGCGAAGGACATCGTCACGGCGGACGGCGCCACGGTGTCCAACCCCACCACCACCACGGAGGGGCAGGTGCTCGGCTACCGACTGAACGTCGGCAACACCCCGGCCTCCGGGACGACCTCGGCCATCGGCAGCGTCACCGTCTGGGACGCCCTGCCGTCGAAGGTGACCTGCGCGATGGTCACGAACATCTCCGAAGGCGGCGCCTGCGGTGCGGCCCCCACCGGTGCCGCGACGAAGTTCGCGGGCGTGCAGTACCTCACCTGGACGATCCCGACGATCGCCGCGAGCGCGACGAAGAGCCTGACCTACGACGTCCAGACCCCGACGCCCGGCTACGTCGGGACCAGCTTCCAGAACTTCGCCTCCGTCGTCTCCTTCACGACCGCGACGGACTCCGGTGCCACGACCACGTGGATCCCGAAGCGCGGCGCGAACGCCACCGCCGCCTCCACTCCGGCGGCCGGTCAGGGCGCCGCACCGCAGGCCGACGCGAACCGCCCGCTCGCGATCCCCGGTGTCGCGGTGGCGAAGTCGGGCGCGGCGGTCGCCGACTCGACCCTGACGAACCTGTCCGGTGACACTGCCGCCCCCGGCCAGACGCTCGGCTACAAGTACTCGGCGACGATCGCGGACCGCACGAGCGCCGCGAACGCGACCTTCACCGACCCGTTGCCCACGGGGGTCGGTCGGACCCAGTCCACCTCGTGGACCCTCACCTTCCCTGACGCGACGACCATCACGGTGCCGGCGAGCGCGCAGGGCACCGACGTCACCGGGACGTACGGCGGACAGACCTTCACGCTCACCGGGACGGGCAACGCCAACGGTGCCGGCGCCGTCCTCTTCCCCGCCACCTTCGACAACACGACCGGCGCGCCGGCGAAGTTCGAGGTCGTCGTCACCGGTCTCCGCGCGACCGCGGGCGTCGGGACGTACCCGGCGTCGGACGGCACCGGCTTCACGACCGCGGCTCCGAAGAACACGGCCACCTTCACCTCGAAGCCCGCCGGCAGCACGGCCTACACGGCCGTCGCGTCGAAGACGCTGACCGTGCGGGCGCCGGCCGTCGCGATCGACAAGTCGGACGACCTCGGTGGCCGGACGGTCGCCGGCGGCGACACCGTCACCTGGACCCTCAAGACGACGAACACGGCCACGGGCGCGGACGCCCGGTCCACCCTCGTCGGCGACTGCTTCCCGGACGCCCTGACGCTCACGTCGAGCTCGGCGGCCGAGACCGCCCCCACCGACGCGCAGCGTGCGGCGTTCGGCAGCTGCCCGACCGGCACGACGCTGCACGTCTGGAGCGCGACCAGCGACGGCGTGCTCGCCGCCGGCGCCTCCGCCACCATCACCGTCGTCGCGACGGTGAAGCAGGACGCGCCCGCCGGCCAGACCTACCGGAACACCGCCCGTGTGCTGGCGTCGAGCCTCACGACCGACTACGCGACGGCGAACAGCTCGTACGTGCAACTGGCGAGCGACACCGACGACGTCACCGTGAGCGGCCCCACCGTCACGAAGCGGCTGACGGCACCGACGTGGAACCCGGCCACCGGGGCGTCGACCGGCACCACCAGCACGGACCCGTCCGGCACCGCCGCACTGCAGGTCCGCCCCGGCGACGGTGCGACGTACACGATCACGACCACCATCCCGGCGAACGTGGCGCTGTACGACGCCCGGATCACGGACGCCCTGCCCTCCGGCACCGCCGCGACGGGCACGCCGACCGTGACGAGCTCCGACGACACCGTGACCGCGTCCCCGTCGGTCGACGGCGCCTCGGTCGTCGTCCGACTGTCGGACATCCCGACCGGCATCGACCACCCGGTGACGATCACCACGTCGATCCCGGTGCGCGTCGGCACCGACCAGGCCGCGGGCACCGGGCTCGCGAACACCGCCGCGCTCGCCTGGAACCGGACGAGCAAGGGCGCGGCACCGACCGACGCATCGGTCACGTCGAACGCTGCGAACGGCAGCGTCGTCGCGCCGTCGCTCGCGATCGCGAAGACCGCGACGGTGGGCTCCCAGACGTCCACGACGATGAACGTCGAGCCGGGCCAGACGATCACCTACCGGGTCACCGTGACGAACTCGGGCTCGCCGGCCTACGGCACCCCGGTCACCGACTGCGTGCCGGACGGCATCACGGTCGACCGGGCGTCCCTCACCGCCGACGGCGCGGAGATCACGTCCGACACGGACTGCGGCGGCGGGCGGATCACCTGGCCGACGGCGGTCATCGGCGCCGGCGCGACGGTGACCCACACCTACACGGCGAAGCTCGCCGAGGACGCCACCCTCTCCGGCAGCCCGCTGGTGAACACGGCGTCGACCGGCGTGTACCACTCCCTGGCCTCGGGTGGGGCGGACTACGCCGCGGCGCGGGCGAGCGCGAGCGTCACGCCGTCCTTCCCGCGCGTGGCCGTCACGAAGTCGAACGACACGATCGGTGGCCTGTCCTACGTGGGCGTCGCCTCGGACTTCAGCGTGACGTTCACCAACACCGGGAGCGCTGCCGCGTCGGTGCGGGTGCAGGACGTCCTGCCCGCGAACTGGTCGTACGTGTCCGCGAGCGCGACCCTCGCGCGCGACGGTGGCGCCGCCACTGCCGTGGCCGACCCGACGCGGAGCGGCGGCGGGACCACGCTCACGTGGGCCGACCTCGGCGCGCTCGGTGCCGACCGGTCGCTCGTGCTGCACTACCGTGCCGTCCCCGGTGCCGGTGCGACGACGGACCCCGGTGCCGGGACCTCGGTCGCCCACACGAACCACGTGACGGCGACGGTGACGAGCGCATCGGGCGGCACCGGATCCGCGAAGGGCTCCTTCGTCTCGTACCCGGGCGGTGGTGACGACGCAACCGCGACCGCTCGGATCGCGGCGGCCGACCTCGCCCTGACGAAGACCGCCACGACGGCGGAGGTCGTCGCCGGAGCCACCATGCCGAAGGCCTGGACGATCCGTGTGACCAACGAGGGCCCGGACGCCGCGCACGGCACGACCGTCGTGGACGCGCCGACGGGTCTGCCCACCGGCGCGACGCTGGCCTTCACGGGCAGCGGCTGGACCTGCACGCCGGACGACGGCACGTGGTCCTGCGTCAACGGTGCCACGGTCTCGCAGGGCGACTCGTTCCCCGAGCTCGACGTCGCGCTGGCCCTGCCGGCGAACGCGCCGCTCACGGCGATCCGGAACACCGCCACGATCCACCAGGGCACAGGCCAGACGTTCGACCCGAGGAGCGGGAACGACAGTGACAGCGCGAGCGTGACCCCGGTCGCGATCGCCGACCTCGCGATCACGAAGACCGGCCCGTCCGGGAAGGTGCAGGCCGGCCGCACGATCTCGTGGAACCTCTCCGTCGAGAACCGCGCCGACCCGTCGACCCGGAGCGTCTCGGACGCACGCGGCACGGTGACCGTGACGGACACGCTGCCCGGCACCGTGACACTCGTCGGCGCCACGTCGAGCGACCCCGCGTGGACCTGTGAGACGGACGACGACACCGTGACCTGCACGCGTGACGGCCTCGCGAACGGCACCACCGCCGGCGCGATCACGGTCACTGCGACGGTGCACCCGGACGTCACCGCCTCGCAGTCGATCGTGAACACCGCGGCCGTCGCGGTGGACCCGACGCGGACGACCGACCCGACCTCGTCGAACGACGACGCGGAGGCGACCACCGCCGTGGACGACACGACCTCGCTGACGATCGCCAAGGCCTTCGGCTCGGCCGCCCAGACGGCACCCGATGCGACCGAGCGCGCGACGCTGGTCGCCGGCGAGTCCGCGGACTGGACGATCCGGGTCACCAACACCGGAGCGGCCGACGCACGCACGGTCCGCGTCGCCGACACGCTCGAGTCCGGCACCCGGCTCCGCGCCGACGGCCCGGCCGACGCAGCGGGCACGATCACCCAGACGGACGGCGCCTGGACCTGCACCGCGCCCGCGACCGACGGGGACGACGTGACCTGCGTGCTCGACGGCACCCTGGGCGCCGGGAAGAGCACGACCTTCACCATCACGGTGACGACCCCGTCGTCGATGTCCGGCGCACTGCTGAACACCGCCGTGGTGACCGCGGACAACGCGGCGACCGCAGAGGCGCAGGGCCGCAGCGACGCCACCCAGACGGCCGAGCTGTCGGTGACGAAGACCGCGGACGTCGAGACGGTCGACGCCGGGAAGGACGTCACCTACACGATCACCGTCGCGAACCCGACCGGGCCGTCCGACCTGCCCGCGGGCGACGGCACCTCGCCGAGCGTCCGCGTGCAGGACACCCTGCCGGCCGGCGTGGAGTTCCGTGCGCTGACCGCGGCCACCCTGCAGCACTGGACCCTCGAGTCGAACGAGGACGGTGTGCTGACGCTGACGAGCGCGGACGGGATCGCGGCGGGTGCCACCGACCCGAACACGATCGTCCTGACCGTGCACGTGCCCGCCTCCTTCCGCGGATCGTCGATCGTCAACACCGCGACCGCGGCACCGGTCACGGCCACCGGCCCGACCGCGCACGACGAGGCGACCGTCGACGTCACCACGCACGCCGACCTGTCGATCGAGAAGCAGCGCACGAGCGCCCCGACCGCCGACGCCGGCACGACCGTCACCTACGACGTCACCGTGCGGAACGACGGCCCCTCCGACGCGCAGGACGTCACGTGGACCGACACTCCGCCCGCCGGGATGACGGTCACGACGGTCACGACGGACGACACGGCCTGGGAGCAGGGCGCGGACCCGAGCACCTGGTCGACCGGCGTCGTCGCGAACGGTGGGACCACCGTGTTCCACGTGACCGCGTCGATCGCGTCCGGTACCCCGGCCGGGACGCTCCGCAACACCGCGGTCGTGTCGAGCGCGACGCCCGACACGGACCCGACGGACGACACCGCCGGTGACGACGTCACGGTGACGACGCACGCTGCGCTCGGGCTGACGAAGACCCCGGTCGCGAAGGTCGGCTCGACGACCGCCGCGAAGCGCGTCACCGCGGGGGCGGAGCAGGTCTGGCTCCTGCAGGTCCGCAACGAGGGCCCGTCCGACGAACAGCCCACCACGGTCGTCACCGACCAGCTGCCCGACGGGCTCACGTTCACGGGAGCGTCGAGCGACGGTGCCGTCTGGGCGTGCGACGGCACCACCGACCGGACGCTCGTCACGTGCTCGCTCCCGACGACGATCGTCGCCGGGACGGACGCTCCCGGTCTGTGGATCACCACGAAGCTCGCGTCCGGCCACACCGGCGGCACCGTCGAGAACCGCGCGGTCATCACCCGGCAGGGCACCACGCCGCCGGTCGGGACGACCGACCAGCCGGTGACGAGCCCGCTCGACGTCGACGAGGTGGCGAACGTGGCCGTCACGATCGGGCACACCGGCACCGCGGTGATCGGCAAGGACCTGCCCGAGGCGATCCAGGTCCGGAACGTCGGCCTCTCCGACGCCGCGGCGGTCACCGCGACGTACACGCTGCCGAAGGGCCTGACCTACGTCGGGACCGAGGCCGACCCCGCCTGGACCGTCACGTCGGTCACGAAGAACGCCGACGGCTCGACCACGGTGTCCTTCGCCCTCGCGGGCACGCTGCCCGCGGGTTCGCTCGCGCCCGTCATCACCGTGCACCAGACGCCGACGGCTGCCGCGTACCCGGGCGTGCAGCCGAGCGCGACCGTGGCGACGAGCACGACCGAGACGACGCTGGCCGACAACGACGACTCGGACGAGCTCGCGGTCGACCCCGCGTCGAGCTTGTCCGTGACGAAGACGCACACGGGGCAGCTCGTCCGCGGCGAGACCGTCGGCTACACCGTCACGGTGCGCAACGCCGGTCCCACCGAGGACCCGGGTCCCGTGGTGGTCACCGACCGCCTGCCGGCCGGCCTCACCCTGGTGAGCGTGAACGACGCGAAGGCGGCGACGTGCACCACCGGTCAGACCGTCACCTGCACCCTGACCGATCCGCTCGCGGTCGACGGGAAGGTCGCGTTCCAGATCACGGCGAAGGTCGCGTCCGACGCGCCGGACCGACTCACGAACGTCGCCACGGTCACGTCGCCGACGACGCAGGTGGTGCCGGCCGCGGGTTCGGCCAGCCCCACGGACCCGATGCGTGCCAGCGACCCGGCGCCGGTGCGCGCGGCGCCGGAGTCGGCGGACGAGCTCGCCTTCACGGGTGCGGCCGGCCTCGGGATCGGTGCGCTGATCGCGCTCCTCGCGATGGCAGCCGGTGGCGTCCTGCTGGTGACGCGCCGACGTCGCCGAGCGTGACCACCTGACGGACGGGAGGCGCGGGTCGGCCCCGCCACGCGCCTCCGGTCCGTCGCCGGGCCGGGTCACAGGCGGTGGCGAGTTGCATCGAGAGCGTGACCCGTCTCCGCCGCTCCGCGACCAACGGTCGCGGCTACCACCGCGTCCGCAGCGGACGTGGATTCTCCTACCGCGACCCGGACGGCGCCACCGTCACCGACGACGCGGTGCGGCAGCGCCTCGAGGACCTCGTCATCCCGCCCGCGTGGACCGACGTCTGGATCTCGCCCTACGACAACGGGCACATCCTGGCGACCGGCATCGACGGCGCGGGGCGACGGCAGTACATGTACCACCCCGGTTGGCGCGAGCGGATGGACCGGATCAAGTACGACCGCGCACTGGCGCTCGCCGAGTCCCTGCCGGTCGCGCGTCGCGGGGTCACCATCGACCTCCGTCGGCCGGAGCCGGACAAGCAGCGTGCCCTGGCGGCGGCCTTCCGGATGCTCGACCAGGGGTCCCTGCGGGTCGGGTCCGAGCGGTACGCCACGGAGCACGGCAGTCGCGGGCTGTCCACCCTGCTGTGCGCGCACGCCCACGTCTCGGGCGACGACATCGAACTCGACTTCCCGGGCAAGAGCGGCCAGGAGTGGTCGTCCTCGATCCACGACCCCGACCTCGCGACCGTCATCGCCGGGATGAAGCGGCGCGGCCCGAACGCCCGGTTGCTCGCGTTCCGAGAGCGCCGCGGCGCCGAGTGGGAGCCCCTCTCCGCCGAGGACATCAACGAGTACGTCAAGGAACGAGCCGGCGACGAGTTCACCGCGAAGGACTTCCGCACGCTGCACGGCACCGTGGCCGCGGCGGTCGACCTCGCACTGACCGGGCCGCAGTCGTCCGCGGCGAAGCGGAAGAAGGCGGTCTCGCACGCCGTGAAGGTCGCGAGCGAGGAGCTCGGCAACACGCCCACGGTGTGCCGGCAGAGCTACATCGACCCGCGGTTGCTCGACGCCTACGACCACGGCGAGACCATCGACCCCGAGCGCACGCACGCGGCCGAGTCCGAGGTCCGCGCACTGCTCTACCGGCAGTGACCGGGAAGGTGCCGCGATGACGTACCGTTGGACCTCGTGCCCGAACACCCCCACCCGGGCACGGAAGGACCCCACCAGTCGTGACTGACGAGTGCATCCACGGTTTCCCCACCGAGCTCTGCGACATCTGCGCCCCGCGACAGCGCGAGGCCGCAGCGACCCCCACCACCCCCTCCCCGCGCCGTACCCGGATCACCACCTCGCTCCGGAGCGTGCCCGGCCAGGCCGCCACCCCCGCGTCCTCGCTGCGTTCGCCGGTGCCCGACCTGCCCGAAGCCCGCGACTTCGCCACGCTCCGCGCCCACCACGTGACGCACGTGGACAACCTCGACGACATCGTCGGATCCGGCGCGATCCGCGCGTCGGACTCCGTGACGCCGGTGGTCGACGTCTCCTCCGCCGCCGCTCGCGCCGCCCGGGCCGAGGCCGTCGCGCCCGACGGCTCCCCGGTCGCCGCGCACGTCCCGTTCACGCTGTCGCCCGACGCCACGCGCTGGGACGAGCTGCGCACCGGTGCCGAGGGCGACCGGTGGTCCGACGCGGCTCGCCGGACCCGGGCGACGGAGTACATCATGCTCGTCGTCCCGGTGTCGGCCTTCGGTGCGTCGGTCATCGTCGCCGACCAGGACGCCGACGCCGAGGACGTCCGGTTCGCGGTCGGACCCGAGGCCGCGACCAACCTCATCCGTCGGACGGACTTCACGGACCCGGAGATGCTCGGCCTCGAGCTGCTCGCCGGGCCGAGCGTGCCGTTCTCCTCCGTCGCGGTCATCGGCGTACCGAACGACCGCGTCCGGCAGACCGTCAAGGCGGTCCTCAAGGACCACGGCGGACACGCTCCTCGCGTGGCGGTCTTCCCGCCGTGGTTCGTGCCGCCGGTCGTCGCCGACTAGCGCTTCCCGCAGCGTCGTCACATGCCCTCCGGACCGGCTCCGGAGGGCATGCTGCGTGTCGGGGGCGAGCCGCGCCTCCTGGCCCTCCGATCCCCGTGGTTCCGGGGAAGCGGGCGGTGCGCGACACGCCCGTGGATCGCGACACGCCCGGGTTGCACGGATGCCGTGCCTATGCGAGACTTGTCCGGTTCCGAATTCCGCAGGGCGCTCGCGCCCGCAGGATCACTGCTCTGGCAGTGCACAACCCCCTTGTTCAGCAGGGCTGGGTTGGGCCGCAGGCAGCAGAACACGATCGAATCCCCTCCGAAGCGCTGCGAGCACTGCTGTGCCCGGAGCGTGGGGGAAGCGACATGCCCACGCTGGACGGCCCAGGTCGCCCGCGCGGTTGACAGGAGAACAGCGGTCATCCCCAGCGGATGCGGCCGGTTGGTTCAGGAAAACAGCCAAGCCCTGCAGGAATGCACGGTGACGGCGGCGTCAGGCGGCCCGAGGGTGCGCGGCGCAGAGAGGACAAAGAGACACATGGCGGGACAGAAGATCCGCATCCGGCTCAAGTCGTACGACCACGAGGTCATCGACACGTCGGCCCGGAAGATCGTCGACACGGTGACCCGTGCCGGTGCGACCGTGGTCGGCCCGGTGCCGCTCCCCACCGAGAAGAACGTGGTCACCGTGATCCGTTCTCCCCACAAGTACAAGGACTCGCGCGAGCACTTCGAGAAGCGCACGCACAAGCGGGTCATCGACATCGTCGACCCGACGCCGAAGGCCGTCGACTCGCTCATGCGACTCGACCTCCCGGCCGACGTCAACATCGAGATCAAGCTGTAAGGGGGCTGGACTGATGGCGAACTCAACCAAGACCGTCAAGGGCCTCCTCGGCAAGAAGCTCGGGATGACCCAGGTGTGGGACGAGAACAACAAGTTCATCCCCGTCACCGTGATCGAGGTCGGCCCGAACGTGGTCACCCAGATCCGCAACGTCGAGCGCGACGGCTACGAGGCGATCCAGATCGCCGCCGGTGCGATCGACCCGCGCAAGGTCAACAAGCCGGCCGCCGGCCACTTCGAGGCAGCCGGGGTCACCCCGCGCCGCACCCTCACGGAGATCCGCACCAACGACTCCGCTGAGTACACGCTCGGCCAGGAGCTCACCGTCGACACGTTCGAGGCGGGCCAGAAGGTCGACGTCGTCGGCACCTCCAAGGGCAAGGGCTTCGCCGGTGTCATGAAGCGCCACGGCTTCGCCGGTGTGTCCGCTTCGCACGGTGCCCACCGCAACCACCGCAAGCCCGGTTCGATCGGTGCTTCGTCGACCCCGTCGCGTGTCTTCAAGGGCATGCGCATGGCCGGTCGCATGGGTGGCGAGCGCGTGACCGTCCTCAACCTCACGGTGCACGCCGTCGACGCCGAGAAGGGTCTGCTGCTCGTCAAGGGCGCGGTCCCCGGTGCTCGCGGTCGCTCCGTCTTCGTCCGCACCGCCGTGAAGGGTAAGTGATCATGGCCACCACGACCGCAACCACGATCGACGTCCTCGACGCATCGGGTGTCAAGTCCGGCACCGTGGAGCTCCCCGCCGAGCTCTTCGACGTCGAGACCAACGTCCCGCTGATCCACCAGGTCGTCACCGCGCAGCTCGCCGCCGCGCGTCAGGGCACCCACAAGACCAAGAACCGCGGCGAGGTCCGCGGTGCCGGTCGCAAGCCGTTCAAGCAGAAGGGCACCGGCCGCTCCCGTCAGGGTTCGGTCCGCGCTCCGGAGCACACCGGCGGTGGCGTCGTCCACGGACCGACCCCGCGCGACTACTCGCAGCGCACCCCGAAGAAGATGATCGCCGCTGCTCTGCTCGGCTCGCTCTCGGACCGCGCCCGCGGTGGCCGCATCTCCGCTGTGGAGGGCTTCGTCGCGGCCGAGGTGCCGTCGACCAAGACCGCCCGCACGCTCATCGAGAAGGTCGCGCCCGTCAAGAACGTGCTCGTCGTGCTCGAGCAGGACGACGAGCTCACGCTCAAGTCGATCCGCAACCTGCCGAACGTCCACGCGCTCTCGTACGGCCAGCTCAACGCCTACGACGTGCTCAAGGCCGACGCGCTCGTCTTCAGCAAGAGCGCACTCGACGCCTTCATCGCGTCGAAGACCGCGAAGGAGATCTCCGCATGAGCGGCTTCAACAAGGACCCGCGCGACATCATCATCTCGCCGGTCGTCTCGGAGAAGAGCTACGGCCTGATCGACCAGGGCAAGTACACGTTCATCGTGGACCCCCGTTCGAACAAGACCGAGATCAAGCTCGCCATCGAGAAGATCTTCGACGTCAAGGTCGCGAGCATCAACACGCTGAACCGTCCGGGCAAGACCCGTCGCACGCGTTTCGGCACCGGCAAGCGCAAGGACACCAAGCGCGCCATCGTGACGCTCAAGTCCGGTTCGATCGACATCTTCACGGCTGTCGGCTAGGGACCAGAGGGATAAATCATGGCTATTCGTAACTACAAGCCGACGACCCCTGGTCGTCGCGGCTCGTCGGTCGCCGACTTCGCTGAGATCACCCGTTCGACGCCGGAGAAGTCGCTGCTTCGTCCGCTGCCGAAGACCGGTGGCCGCAACAGCTCCGGCCGCATCACCACCCGTCACATCGGTGGTGGCCACAAGCGTCAGTACCGCGTGATCGACTTCCGTCGTCACGACAAGGACGGCATCGACGCCAAGGTCGCGCACATCGAGTACGACCCGAACCGCACGGCGCGCATCGCGCTCCTGCACTACGTGGACGGCACGAAGCGCTACATCATCGCGCCGAACAAGCTCAAGCAGGGCGACGTCATCGAGCAGGGCCCCGGCGCGGACATCAAGCCGGGCAACAACCTGCCGCTGCGCAACATCCCGGTGGGTACCGTCGTGCACGCGATCGAGCTCCGCCCCGGCGGCGGCGCCAAGCTCGCGCGTTCGGCCGGCGCCTCGGTGCGTCTCGTCGCGAAGGACGGCCCCTACGCGCAGCTCCGTCTGCCGTCGGGCGAGGTCCGCAACGTCGACGCCCGCTGCCGCGCCACGATCGGCGAGGTCGGCAACGCCGAGCAGTCGAACATCAACTGGGGCAAGGCCGGCCGCATGCGCTGGAAGGGCGTCCGCCCGACCGTGCGTGGTGTCGCGATGAACCCGGTCGACCACCCGCACGGTGGTGGTGAGGGCAAGACCTCCGGTGGCCGTCACCCGGTCAGCCCGTGGGGTCAGGCCGAGGGTCGCACGCGCAAGCCGAACAAGCCGAGCGACAAGCTCATCGTCCGTCGCCGTAACGCCGGCAAGAAGCGCAAGTAGGAGTTCAGAAGATGCCACGCAGTCTGAAGAAGGGCCCCTTCGTCGACGAGCACCTGCTCCGCAAGGTCGTCACGCAGAACGAGGCCAACACCAAGAACGTGATCCGCACCTGGTCGCGTCGCTCGATGATCATCCCGAACATGCTCGGGCACACGATCGCCGTGCACGACGGCCGCAAGCACATCCCGGTGTTCGTCACCGAGTCGATGGTCGGTCACAAGCTCGGCGAGTTCGCGCCGACCCGCACCTTCCGTGGTCACGTGAAGGACGACAAGAAGGGCCGTCGCCGCTAAGGCGGCGACGCAGAGGAGGAACGAAATGGTGGAGTCGATCGCACGCGTGCGACACATCCGCGTCACGCCTCAGAAGGCCCGTCGCGTCATCGAGCTGATCCGCGGCAAGCAGGCCCACGAGGCCCTCGCCATCCTGAAGTTCGCCCCCCAGGGCGCTTCGGAGCCCGTGTACAAGCTGGTCGCCTCGGCGATCGCGAACGCACGGGTCAAGGCGGACTCGACGAACAGCTTCCTCGACGAGCGCGACCTCTACGTGAGCCGCGTCTTCGTCGACGAAGGCACGACCCTGAAGCGGTTCCAGCCGCGCGCCCAGGGCCGCGCCTTCCGCATCAACAAGCGCACCAGCCACATCACGGTCGTCCTCGCGACGCCGGATGAGGCCGAGGTTGCCGCGACGAGCAAGAAGGCGAGCAAGTAATGGGCCAGAAGGTCAACCCGTACGGCTTCCGTCTCGGGATCACGACGGACCACGTCTCGCACTGGTTCACCGACAGCACGAAGCCGGGTCAGCGCTACGCCGACTACGTGGCCGAGGACATCAAGGTGCGCGAGTACCTGAAGAAGACCCTCGACCGTGCCGGCGTCGCCCGCATCGAGCTCGAGCGCACCCGTGACCGCGTCCGCGTGGACATCCACACCGCGCGTCCGGGCATCGTCATCGGTCGCCGTGGCGCCGAGGCGGAGCGCGTCCGCGGCGAGCTGGAGAAGCTCACCAAGAAGCAGATCCAGCTCAACATCCTCGAGGTCAAGAACCCCGAGACCGAGGCCCAGCTCGTCGCGCAGGGCATCGCCGAGCAGCTCTCCGCTCGTGTCGCGTTCCGTCGCGCCATGCGCAAGGGCCTGCAGGGTGCACAGCGCGCCGGCGCCAAGGGTGTCCGCATCCAGGTGTCGGGTCGTCTCGGCGGCGCCGAGATGTCGCGCTCGGAGTTCTACCGCGAGGGCCGCGTGCCCCTGCACACGCTCCGCGCGAACATCGACTACGGCTTCTACGAGGCCCGGACCACGTTCGGCCGCATCGGCGTGAAGGTCTGGATCTACAAGGGCGACATCACGAACAAGGAGCTCGCTCGCGAGCAGGCGAACCAGCGTTCGTCGCGCCCGGAGCGTCGTGGCGGCCCCCGTGGCGAGCGCGGCGACCGCCGTGGCGGCGACCGTGGCGGCCGTCAGCAGCAGGCCCCGCAGGACGCGCCGGCCGGCGCAGGAGTTGAGGCGTAACCATGCTTATTCCCCGTCGAGTCAAGCACCGCAAGCAGCACCACCCGAAGCGTTCGGGCCAGGCCACCGGTGGCACGAAGGTGTCGTTCGGTGACTTCGGCATCCAGGCGCTGACGCCCGCTTACGTGACCAACCGTCAGATCGAGTCCGCTCGTATCGCCATGACGCGTCACATCAAGCGTGGCGGCAAGGTGTGGATCAACATCTACCCGGACCGTCCGCTCACGAAGAAGCCCGCCGAGACCCGCATGGGTTCCGGTAAGGGTTCCCCCGAGTGGTGGGTCGCCAACGTCAAGCCGGGTCGTGTGCTCTTCGAGCTCTCCGGCGTCAACGAGGACATCGCCCGTGAGGCGCTGACCCGTGCAATCCACAAGCTGCCCCTCAAGGCACGCATCATCAAGCGCGAGGAGGGCGACGCATAATGGCGATCGGTTCCAAGGAGCTCCGTCCGACGGAGCTCGACACGTTCGAGAACGAGCGTCTTGCTGACGAACTGAAGAAGGCCAAGGAGGAGCTCTTCAACCTCCGCTTCCAGTCGGCCACCGGCCAGCTGGAGAGCCACGGTCGTCTCCGTGCCGTCAAGCGCGACATCGCTCGCATCTACACCGTCCTCCGCGAGCGCGAGCTCGGCATCCGTGCCACCCCCGCGCCCGTCGAGACCGCCCCCAAGGCCAAGAAGACGACCAAGAAGGCTGAGAAGCCGGCTGAGTCGGCCGAGGCCGAGACCGCCGAGGAGAAGTAATGGCGAACGAAGAGAAGACCTCCGCCGCCTCCGCTCGCGGCTACCGCAAGACGCGTCGTGGCTACGTCACGAGCGACAAGATGGACAAGACCATCGTGGTCGAGGTCGAGGACCGCGTGAAGCACGCGCTCTACGGCAAGATCATCCGTCGCACGTCCAAGGTGAAGGCCCACGACGAGCTCGGCACCGCCGGTGTCGGCGACCTCGTCGTGATCAGCGAGACCCGTCCCCTCAGCGCTTCCAAGCGCTGGCGCCTGGTCGAGATCCTCGAGAAGGCCAAGTAGGCCCCGGCCTGCTTCGGAATAGGAGACAGCAGTGATTCAGCAGGAATCCCGCCTCAAGGTCGCCGACAACACGGGTGCCAAGGAGATCTTGACCATCCGCGTGCTCGGTGGCTCGGGTCGTCGCTACGCCGGTCTCGGTGACGTCATCGTCGCCACGGTGAAGGACGCCATCCCCGGCGGCAACGTGAAGAAGGGTGACGTCGTCAAGGCGGTCATCGTTCGCACCAAGAAGGAGACCCGTCGTCAGGACGGCTCCTACATCAAGTTCGACGAGAACGCGGCAGTGATCCTCAAGGCCGACGGCGACCCGCGCGGTACGCGCATCTTCGGTCCGGTCGGTCGTGAGCTCCGTGACAAGAAGTTCATGAAGATCATCTCGCTCGCGCCGGAGGTGCTGTAAGCCATGGCGAACATCAAGAAGGGTGACCTCGTCGAGGTCATCACGGGTGCCACGCAGGAGCGTGGCGGCGACCGCGGCAAGCAGGGCAAGGTCATCGAGGTGCTCCGCGACCAGGAGCGCGTCGTCGTCGAGGGCGTGAACTTCGTCACGAAGCACGTCCGCGTCGGCCAGACCCAGCGCGGTTCGAAGACCGGCGGCATCGAGCAGCACGAGGCTCCGATCCACGTGTCGAACGTCGCCATCGTCGACCCGAAGACCAAGAAGCCGACCCGCGTCGGTTTCCGCAACGAAGAGGTGGAGAAGGACGGCGTCAAGAAGACCGTCCGCGTCCGCTACGCCAAGAAGTCGGGTGAGAAGCTCTGATGACCGACACGACTGCCGCGCCGGCGACCAAGGTCGAGCCGCGCCTCAAGCAGAAGTACAAGAACGAGATCAAGGCTGCCCTCACCGAGCAGTTCGGGTACGCGAACGTCAACCAGGTCCCCGGCCTGGTCAAGGTCGTCGTGAACACCGGTGTCGGTGAGGCCGCTCGCGACTCGAAGATCATCGAGGGGGCCATCAAGGACCTCACGGCGATCACGGGTCAGAAGCCCCAGGTCAACATCGCTCGCAAGTCCATCGCGCAGTTCAAGCTGCGCGAGGGTCAGGCGATCGGTGCGCACGTCACCCTCCGTGGTGACCGCGCCTGGGAGTTCCTCGACCGCCTGATCTCCCTCGCACTGCCCCGGATCCGCGACTTCCGCGGTCTCAGCGACAAGCAGTTCGACGGGAACGGCAACTACACGTTCGGTCTCACGGAGCAGTCCGTGTTCCACGAGATCGACCAGGACCGCATCGACCGCGTGCGTGGCTTCGACATCACCGTCGTGACCACCGCGAAGTCGGACGACGAGGGCCGCGCGCTGCTCCGCCAGCTCGGGTTCCCGTTCCGTTCTGCCGAGCAGACGGTCTAAGATACTTCGGGCGGTGCGGGCCGGAGGATTCACGTCCTCCGGCCCGCACGCACGAACACACCGATCCAGGGGAACCGCCCCCGGGTCACCCGATCGCTCAGGTCGGCATTCGTGGAACGGGTGTCGAAACCAGGCGAAGAATGGACGACCATCATGACGATGACCGATCCGGTCGCAGACATGCTGACCAGATTGCGGAACGCGAACTCGGCGCACCACGACGCCGTCTCGCTTCCCAGCTCCAAGCTGAAGAAGAACATCGCTGAGATCCTCAAGCGCGAGGGCTACATCAGCGAGTGGAAGATCGAGGACGCCCGCGTGGGCCAGACCCTCACGATCGACCTCAAGTACGGCCCCGAGCGCGAGCGTTCGATCGCCGGCATCAAGCGCGTCTCGAAGCCCGGTCTCCGGGTCTACGCGAAGTCGACGGAGATCCCCCAGGTCCTCGGTGGCCTCGGCGTGGCGATCCTCTCGACCTCCTCGGGACTGCTCACCGACCGTGAAGCCGAGCAGAAGGGCGTGGGTGGGGAAGTCCTCGCCTACGTGTGGTGATCGACAATGTCTCGTATCGGACGTCTCCCCATTGACATCCCCGCTGGCGTGACCGTCTCCATCGACGGCCAGAACGTCGCGGTCAAGGGCCCGAAGGGCGAGCTCGCGCTCGTCGTCGCCGAGCCCATCCAGGCCAAGGTCGAGGAGAACCAGGTCCTCGTCACCCGTCCGGACGACGAGCGCAGCTCGCGTGCGCTGCACGGCCTGACCCGGACCCTCATCGCGAACAACATCGTCGGCGTGACCCAGGGCTACTCCAAGGGCCTCGAGGTCGTCGGCACCGGTTACCGCGTGCAGGCGAAGGGCAACAACGTCGAGTTCGCGCTCGGCTACTCCCACCCGATCACGGTCGAGCCGCCCGCGGGCATCAGCTTCGCCGTCGAGGGCAACAACAAGCTGACCGTCAACGGCATCGACAAGCAGTCCGTCGGCGAGGTCGCTGCAAACATCCGCAAGCTGCGCAAGCCCGAGCCCTACAAGGGCAAGGGTGTCCGCTACGCCGGCGAGATCGTGCGCCGCAAGGCCGGAAAGTCAGGTAAGTGATCATGGGTCTCCTCAAGACACGAGGCAAGAGCAAGTCGGCCGCCAAGGCGCGCCGTCACAACCGCCTCCGCAAGAAGATCACCGGCACCGAGGCCCGTCCGCGTCTCGCTGTCACCCGTTCCGCGCGTCACGTGTTCGTGCAGGTCATCGACGACGCCAAGGGCCACACGCTGGCCAGCGCGTCGACGATGGAGGCCGACCTCCGCGCGTTCGACGGCGACAAGACCGCCAAGGCCCGTCGTGTCGGCGAACTCCTCGCCGAGCGCGCGAAGGCCGCTGGCGTCGAGGCCGTGGTCTTCGACCGCGGTGGTAGCAAGTACGCCGGTCGCGTCGCCGCGATCGCCGATGGTGCCCGTGAAGGAGGGCTGAACCTGTGAGCGACATCGCGAACACGAACGAAGACGCCAACGTCGAGGCCACGAGCACCACGGCCCCCGCGGCCAAGGAGCCCGAGACCCCGGTCGTCGAGCGCCCCGTCGAGACCGCTGCGGGTTCGGCATCGAACAACCGCGACTCCGCTGACAACCGTGGCCGCCGTGGTGGCGGTCGCGACCGTCAGCAGGGCGGCGGCCGTGGCAACGACCGCAACGGTCGTGGCGGCGACAGCCAGTTCCTCGAGCGCGTCGTGACCATCAACCGCGTCTCCAAGGTCGTCAAGGGTGGTCGTCGCTTCAGCTTCACCGCGCTCGTCGTCGTCGGTGACGGCAACGGTCTGGTGGGCGTCGGCTACGGCAAGGCCCGCGAGGTCCCGACCGCCATCTCGAAGGGCGTCGAGGAAGCGAAGAAGAACTTCTTCCGCGTCCCGCGCGTCGGCAACACGATCCCGCACCCGGTGCAGGGCGAGGCCGCTGCCGGCGTCGTGCTCCTCCGTCCGGCCGCTGCCGGTACCGGTGTCATCGCCGGTGGCCCGGTCCGCGCCGTGCTCGAGTGCGCCGGCATCCACGACGTCCTGAGCAAATCGCTCGGTTCGTCCAACACCATCAACATCGTGCACGCGACCGTCGAGGCGCTGCAGCAGCTCGAGGAGCCCCGCGCCGTCGCAAGCCGTCGTGGCCTCGACGTCGACCGGGTCGTCCCGGCCCGTCTGCTCCAGGCCGAGGCAGCCGCTCTGCGTGCCGCGTCCGAGAAGGCAGGTGCGTGATGGCGACGCTGAAGATCACGCAGACGAAGTCCGTTATCAGCGAGAAGCAGTACCAGCGCGACACCCTCCGCAGCCTGGGTCTCAAGCGCATCGGCCAGACGGTCGAGCGTGAGGACAACTCCCAGAACCGCGGGTACGTCGCAACGGTCGCGCACCTCGTGAAGGTCGAGGAGGTCGACGCATGAGCGACGAGAAGAACGAGCGCGTGCAGGTCCTGAAGCTGCACCACCTCCGTCCGGCGGAGGGCGCCAAGAAGGCTCGCACCCGCGTCGGTCGTGGTGAGGGCTCCAAGGGCAAGACCGCCGGCCGTGGTACCAAGGGTCAGAAGGCTCGTTACCAGGTCAAGGTCGGCTTCGAGGGTGGGCAGATGCCGCTGCACATGCGCACCCCGAAGCTCCGCGGGTTCAAGAACCCGTTCCGCGTCGAGTACCAGGTCGTGAACCTGGACAAGATCGCGGAGCTCTACCCCAACGGTGGCGACGTCACCGTCGCGGACCTGGTCGCCAAGGGCGCCGTCCGCAAGAACGAGAAGGTCAAGGTTCTCGGTCAGGGTGACATCAGCGTGAAGCTCACGGTCTCGGTCGACAAGGTCTCGGCGTCCGCCGCCGAGAAGATCGCGGCTGCTGGCGGCACCGTCTCCCAGTAACCCCGTCGGGGGGGGGCGGGGGGGGGGGGGGGGGGGCCGGGGGCGGGGGGGGGGGGGGGTGG
>NZ_JAUZED010000038.1:26717-29853 GCF_030705415.1 Curtobacterium sp. A7_M15
CGCCGCCTAGATGATCGCGGGTGGGGCCGGCACCGTCCCCCCGAACCCCCGTCGGCGGCCCGTGCGTTTGCGCACGGGCCGCCGTTACGGTTTCCTTGACAGTGGTCGGCGTCCGCCGGCCAGGTCGGTCCTGCCGACCACACCGGTGACGACCCCTCGACGGGTGGCCGGTCCCAGAAGTTCGGAGTCCTCGTGTTCAGAGCGGTCGCGCGCATCATGCGCACCCCAGATCTTCGCAAGAAGATCGGCTTCACCCTCGCGATCATCGCGCTGTTCCGCCTGGGGTCGTACATCCCCGCGCCGTTCGTCGACTACGCATCCGTGCAGACCTGCCTCGCCAGCGCCTCGTCGCAGCAGGGTCTGTACGACCTGATCAACCTCTTCTCCGGCGGCGCGCTGCTGAAGCTGTCGGTCTTCGCGCTCGGCATCATGCCGTACATCACGTCGTCGATCATCGTGCAGCTGCTCCGCGTGGTCATCCCGCACTTCGACGCCCTCTACAAGGAGGGGCAGTCCGGTCAGGCGAAGCTGACGCAGTACACGCGCTACCTCACCATCGCGCTCGGCGTGCTGCAGTCCACGACGCTCATCACGGTCGCCCGCTCCGGCGCACTGTTCGGCACGAACGCCTCGGCCTCCTGCTCGTCGATCATCTCGAACGACAGCTGGTACGCGATCATGCTCATGGTCGTCACCCTGACCGCCGGTACCGGCCTCATCATGTGGATGGGCGAGCTCGTCACCGAGCGCGGCATCGGCAACGGCATGTCGCTCCTGATCTTCACCTCGATTGCGGCGCAGTTCCCGTCGGCGCTCTGGGCGATCGAACAGTCGAACGGCTTCGAGCTGTTCCTGTTCGTCATCCTCGTCGGCCTGGTCATCATGATGGCCGTCGTGTTCGTCGAGCAGTCGCAGCGGCGCATCCCCGTGCAGTACGCGAAGCGCATGGTCGGTCGTCGCACGTACGGCGGCAACAACACGTACATCCCGATCAAGGTGAACATGGCCGGCGTCGTGCCCGTCATCTTCGCCTCGTCCCTGCTCTACCTGCCGGCCCTGGTCGCGCAGTTCAACCAGCCCTCCGACGGCAGCGAGCCGGCGGCGTGGGTGACCTGGATCCAGAACAACCTGACCTCGGGTGACAACTGGTTCTACATGGTCCTGTACTTCCTGCTCATCGTCGGCTTCACGTACTTCTACGTCGCGATCACCTTCAACCCCGAAGAGGTCGCCGACAACATGAAGAAGTACGGCGGCTTCATCCCGGGCATCCGGGCCGGTCGTCCGACGGCCGAGTACCTCGACTACGTCCTGACCCGGGTGACGTTGCCCGGCTCCCTGTACCTCGGTCTCATCGCACTCATCCCGCTGGCGGCGCTGGCGTTCTTCGGTGCGAACCAGAACTTCCCGTTCGGTGGCGCGAGCATCCTCATCATCGTGGGTGTCGGCCTCGAGACCGTGAAGCAGATCGACTCGCAGCTGCAGCAGCGTCACTACGAAGGGCTTCTCCGTTGAGCGCACGTCTCATCATCGTCGGACCTCCCGGAGCCGGGAAGGGCACCCAGGCCGGTCGCATCGCGGACGCCTTCGGGATCCCCGCCGTCTCGACGGGCGACATCTTCCGCAAGAACGTCGCAGAGGGCACCCCGCTCGGCGTCCAGGCGAAGGCGATCATGGACGCGGGCGACTACGTCCCGGACTCGCTCACGAACGAGCTCGTGAAGTCCCGGCTGAACGAGGCCGACGCCGAGAACGGCTTCCTGCTCGACGGGTACCCCCGAACGGTCGGGCAGGTCGAGTACCTCGACGCGCTGCTCGCCGAGCAGGGCACCGGGATCGACGCGGTCGTGCAGCTCGTCGCCGACCAGGACGAGCTCGTCGGCCGCCTCCTGAAGCGTGCCGAGGAGCAGGGACGCAGCGACGACAACGAAGAGACCATCCGTCGTCGCCAGCAGGTCTACACCGAGCAGACCGCTCCGATCGTGGCGGCGTACGGCGAGCGTGGGCTCGTCGTCGACGTCGACGGACTGGGCAGCATCGACGAGGTCGGCGACCGGATCCAGGCCGCGCTGTCCTCGCGCGGGCTCACCGCGGCCGTCTGACCCCGACGTGGTGCGGTTCCGCGGGCCCTCGATCTACAAGACGCCGGACGAGCTCCGGGCCATGGTGCGCCCGGGTCTGCTGACCCACGACGCACTGGTGGCGGTCCGCGACGCGATCCGTCCGGGCGTCACGACGGGTGAGCTCGACGCCATCGCCGAGCGGGTCATCCGTGACGGCGGGGGCATCCCGAACTTCCAGCTCGTGCCGGGCTACCGCCACACGCTGTGCGTGTCGGTGAACGACGAGATCGTGCACGGGATCCCGGGTGAGCGCGTGCTCCAGCCGGGCGACGTCGTGTCGGTCGACGCCGGAGCCGAGGTCGACGGCTGGAACGGTGACAGCGCGTTCACGGTGGTCCTCCCCGGAGGCGACGCCGCTGTCCGTGCGGCCCGCCAGACGCTCTCGGACACGACCGAGCGCGCGCTGTGGCACGGCGTCGCGGCGCTGGCGCACGCCAGGCACCTGCACGAGGTCGGCGCGGTGATCGAGGACGCCGTCGACGAGACCGGCGCGTGGGGCATCGTCGAGGACTACACCGGGCACGGCATCGGCCGCTCGATGCACGAGGACCCGCCCGTCTTCAACTACCGCGTCCGCGGCGCCGGTCCGGCGGTCAAGCCCGGGCTCGTGGTCGCGATCGAGCCGATGGTCACGGCCGGCACGATCGACAGCTCGACGGACGACGACGACTGGACCGTCCGCACGCTCGACGGTTCCGATGCGGCGCACTGGGAGCACAGCGTCGCCGTGCACGCCGACGGCATCTGGGTGCTGACGGCGGCCGACGGCGGCGTCGCGGGCCTCGCTCCGCTCGGGGTGACGCCCGTCCCGATCCCGTAGGTCGCGACCGTCCCGTCCGGACCCGGCGGCCGGGAGGCGCGGTGCGGCCCCGCCACGCGCGTCCGGTCCGATGTCTGCGCACGTCCACGACATCTGCGCGGTGTGGACCATGCGCCGTCGTCGTCAGCACACGGACACACGCGCGCACGCGCCCCGCCCGCGCACGCGCCCCGCTCGCGCACGCGCCCCGCCC
>NZ_JAUZED010000039.1 GCF_030705415.1 Curtobacterium sp. A7_M15
GCGCGGTGCGGGCACGCACCGCGCCTCCCGGCCCACAGGCGGGAACCACTCAAGCGAGCGCGTCCAGCAGCGCCCGTGCCGTGGCGGCGTCGGTGACCAGTTCGTTGACGAGCCGGCCGCGCACGGCGCCGACGATGCTCGAGACCTTCGCGGCACCGACCGCGACGCCGATCGCGTGCGGGACGGCCGAGAGGACCTCGCGGGAGGTGCGCACCATCCGGTCGCTGCCCGGGAACTCGATCGCCGAGCCGTCTGCGGCGTAGAAGTTGAGGCAGACGTCACCGGCTGCCTGGTCGAAGACGGCGTCCTCGACCGGGACGCCCCGGGCGAGCGCGTCACGAGTGGCCGTCGGCGCGCCGATGCCGAGGATCGCGCCCTTCGCCCGGCCCCACAGGCCGACGACGTGCTGGAAGGCCGGGTCCTCGTCGAGTGACGACCGCATCGCGGGCGACGGCAGCGCCTGCGCGAAGAGGAACGCCGGGATCGCGCCGGAGTGCTCGGCGGCCGCGCGGGTGATCTCGTTCGTCTGGAACCACGGCATCGGGTCGGCCTGCCCGCCCACCGTCGGCACGAGCTGCACGCCCGGCAGCTGCGGCATGCCCGCGTGGGCGACGTCGTAGACCGTGCGACCGGACGACATGAGCACGGCGTCGCCGGGCACGAGCCCCATCCCCTCGACCGCGGCGGCGAGCGGAGCGGCGAGGTCGGCGCCGAGTGTGGCGGTGTGCGTCACGGCGGCGAGGTGCACCGCTCGCAGCCCGAGCACGACCTGCAGCCGTTCGGCGAGCGCGACGGTCTCGTCCTGGAAGGGGTCGACGACCTCGATGCGGACCAGTCCGGCCTTCCGCGCCTCGGCGACGAGCCGGCTGACCGTGGGCCGTGAGACCCCGAGGCGCGAGGCGATCTCGACCTGGGTGGCGTCCTCGAGGTAGTACATCCGCGCGGCCTGGTACACGGTGTCGAGCGGGAAGCGGGTCCGGGTACCGTCGGCGGCGGGGTTCTCGACGGACATGGGGCGATCGTAGCCCTGGCACTCGTCAGCGGATCGTGAACCCGCCGTCCACGCGGAGGTCGGCGCCGTTCACCATGGCGCTCGACTCCCCCGCGAGGAACAGGACCGCGGCGGCGATCTCGTCGGGGGTCGCGAACCGTCCGGTGGGGATCTCGTCCTGGTGGCGCAGACCCTTCTCGTTCGCCCAGGCGCCGCGGCCGAGGTCGGTGAGCACCACGGTCGGCGACACGGTGTTCACGGTGACGCCCCGCCCGCCCCACTCGAGCGCGAGCACGCGGGTGAGTCCGATCACGCCGGCCTTCGACGCGCAGTACGCCGCGTGGCCGTCGATCCCGACGTGTGCGGCCTGCGAGGCGATGTTCACGATGCGGCCGTAGCCGGCTGTGAGCATGTGACGGCCGACCGCCTGGGCGACTCGGTAGGTGCCGGTGAGGTTGACGTCGATGGTCGTGGCCCAGGCGCCGGGGTCGAGGTCCTCGGCGGGCGCGAGCAGGGCGACACCGGCGCAGTTCACGAGGACGTCGATCCGGCCGGCGGCGTCGGTGACGGCGGCGACCGCGCGGGCCACCGACCCCTCGTCCGTGACGTCGCAGCCGATGCCGAGGTGCGACGACGGAACATGGTCAGACTGGGCAGTGGACGCCGCCGGCAGTGCTGCCGCGGCGGCCTCGGCGCCCTCTGCTCGAACGTCGACGATCGCGACACGGGCGCCGCGGGACGCCAGTGCCACCGCGATCGCGTTGCCGATGCCGGACGCCCCGCCCGTGACCACCGCCGTGCGTCCGGTGAAGTCGTTCGTCAGGTCGATCGTGTCCGGACCCGGTCGGAGGGCTGCGGCGAAGTCGGTGGTCATGGTCGCTCCTTTGCGTTCGCGCCGACCGTATCAGAAATTGTGTTCTGGACAAACGTTCCGAGAGGTGTACAGTCATCGCCGAAGCACCCCGACGAAGGAGCAGCTCATGTCGACGACGACCGAGAACGCGACCACCACGGCCGCGACGCCCACCGAGATCCCCGCCACGATGCGCGCCGTCGTGGTCCACGGTCCCGAGGACTACCGCCTCGAGACCCGCCCCGTGCCCACGCCCGGTCCCGGCGAGCTGCTGCTCCGCACCGACGCCGTCGGCATCTGCGCCAGCGACCTGAAGTGCTACCACGGCGCCGCGAAGTTCTGGGGCGACGAGAACCGCCCCGCCTGGGCCGAGAAGGACCGGATCCCCGGCCACGAGTTCGTCGGCACGATCGTCGCCGGCGACGACGCCGCCCTCGCCAAGCGCGGCGTGAGCGTCGGCGACCGGATCGCGTGCGAGCAGATCGTGCCGTGCTGGGAGTGCAGGTACTGCCTCGAGGGCGCCTACTGGATGTGCAACGTGCACGACATGTTCGGCTTCAAGGGCTACGACGGCGCGATGGCCGAGTACGTCCTCGTCCCGGCCAAGGCCCTCACCCACCCCGTCTCCAGCGCCCTCCCCGGACAGGTCGCCGCGTTCGCCGAACCGCTCTCCTGCGCCTTCCACGCCGTCGAGCGCGGCGACATCAAGTTCGGCGACACCGTCGTCATCGCCGGCGCCGGCCCGATCGGGCTCTCCGCCATCGCCGGCGCCCGCCAGAAGAACCCGCTGCGGATCATCGCGCTCGACGTCGTCGAGGACAAGCTCGAGCTCGCCCGCAAGGTCGGCGCGGACATCACGATCAACATCGCCCAGGACGACGCGGTCGCCCGTGTCAAGGAACTCACCGACGGCTACGGCGCCGACGTCTACATCGAGGCCACCGGCCACCCCTCCGCCGTCCCCCAGGGCCTCAACCTGCTCCGCAAGCTCGGCACGTTCGTCGAGTACTCCGTCTTCAAGGACAACGTCTCCGTCGACTGGTCGATCATCTCCGACGACAAGGAACTCGACGTCCGCGGCGCCCACCTCGGCCCCCACACCTGGCCCGCCGCGATCAAGCTCCTCGAGGCCGAGACCCTGCCGATGTCCGAGATCTGCACCCACCAGTTCCCCCTCGAACGTTTCCAGGAGGCCCTGGACCTCGTCGGCGACTCCGCGGGCGCCAGCGTCAAGGTCTCGATCATCCCGTCCCTGCAGGCCTGAGCCGCAGCCACCACAGGAGTCAGCAAGCATGTCAACGACGACACAACGCGCCACCGGCGCGCCGACGACGCCCCGCGCCGAGGGACGACTCGACCGGATGGGCATCCCCCGCCCGCTCGCCCTCGGCTTCCTCGCCGTCCTGGTCTTCATGACCGGCAACGGCGTCGAATCGAACTTCATCACGCCCCACATGGTGGCGGTCCTCGGCTCCCCCGAGGCCACGGTCGCCACGATCGTGACGTTCTACAGCCTCGCCGCCCTTGTGGGGAGCTACGTCTCGGGCGCCCTCGCCGACCTGATCGGTCCGCGGCGGGTGATGATCCTCGGGTTCGCCGTCTGGGTGGTCTTCGAGGTCCTGTTCCTCATCGGCCTCGGGCTCGGGAGCGTGCCGTTCGCCGCCGTGGCCTACGCCATCCGCGGCTTCGGGTACCCCCTGTTCGCCTTCGCGTTCCTCGTGTGGGTGAACATCACGACGCCCGTGGAGCGGAACGGCTCGGCCGTCGGCTGGTTCTACGTCGCCTTCACCGGCGGCCTGCCCACGCTCGGCTCGCTCTTCGCGATCGGCGCGATCCCGGTCTTCGGCGGCGGCACGGTCGGTGAGACCGGCGCGATGATCGCGTCGATCGGCCTGGTCGTGATCGGCTTCCTCATCCTGCTGTTCGGGGTGCGTCTGCCGAACGGGTTCTCCCGCATCGCGCCGGCGGGCGAGAGCGCCTGGCGTGTCATGACGAGCGGCATCCGCCTGACGGCCACGCGACCGAAGATCCTGATGGGCTTCCTCGTCCGCCTCATCAACACGGCTCCCGAGTTCGGCATGTTCGTCATCCTCCCGGCCGTGATCGCGAACGAGCGCGGCTGGGGCCAGAGCCGATGGCTGCTCATGACCGTGTGCGTCTACGCGACGAACATCCTCGTGAACGCCCTGTTCGGCTGGGTCGGCGACAAGATCGGCTGGCAGCGCACCGTCAAGTGGTTCGGCATCGTCGGCTCCGCGCTCGGGCTCATCGCCTGGTGGTACGTCCCGCAGCTCGTGCCCGCCGGGTCCGACTGGGGCTACGTGCTCTCCGTCGTCGCCGGCTGCGTGTTCGGCTGCCTGCTCGCGGGCTTCGTCCCGATGGGCGCGATCATGCCGGCGCTCGCTCCCGAGCACAAGGGCGCCGCGATGGCGATGTACACCACGGCAGCCGGTGGAGCGGCGTTCCTCGGCACGGGCGTCGTCGCCGCGGTCCTCGCCCTGGGCGGTGGCGGCCAGGCCGTGACCTGGACGTTCGTCGGCCTGTACGCCTGCGCGTTCGTGATGATCCACTTCCTCAAGGTCCCGCAGGGAGACCGAGGACACTGAACCCCGGGCGACGGCGGCCGTCCCGCCGTCGCCCGGTGCACCACCCCACCACTCGATGCGAAGGACCAGCACCATGACCATGATCCACGACGACCCGGAGGAGTTCGCCGAGGACCAGCTCGCGGGCTGGCTCGCCCTCTACGCCGACCGGGTCCGCGGTGTCCACGGCGGCGTCGTCGCCCTGCCGACGGAGGGCGCCGAGCCGCAGGTCGCGGTCGTCGTCGGCGGCGGGTCCGGCCACTACCCGGCGTTCTGCGGTGTGGTCGGTCCCGGGTTCGCCACCGGCGCCGTCGTCGGCAACATCTTTACCTCGCCGTCCACCGCGCAGGTCTACTCGGTCGCCAAGGCGGCGGACCAGGGGAAGGGCGTCGTCCTGTCGTTCGGCAACTACGCCGGCGACACGATGAACTTCGGACTCGCGGCCGAGCGGCTGAACGCCGAGGGCATCGACACCCGCATCGTGATCGTGACGGACGACATCGCCAGCGCCGACGACGAGTCGAAGCGCCGCGGCATCGCCGGTGACTTCTCGGTGTTCAAGGCCATGGGCGCGGCCGCGGCAGCGGGAGCCGACCTCGACGAGGTCGAGCGCGTCGGCAACGCGTCCAACCGTGCCACGCGCACCATCGGCGTGGCGTTCTCGGGCTGCACGATGCCCGGCGCGACGGAGCCGCTCTTCACCGTGCCCGACGGCCACCTCGGTCTGGGGCTCGGGATCCACGGCGAACCGGGCATCGAGGACGTCCCGATGCTGCGCGCGAAGGACCTCGCCTCGCTCCTCGTCGAGCGGCTGCTCGCGGACCGCCCGGACACCGCCGGCACCCGGGTCGCGCCGATCCTGAACGGTCTCGGCGACACCAAGTACGAGGAGCTCTTCCTGCTCTGGGGCCGGGTGCTCCCGCTGCTGCAGGACGCCGGGATCGAGGTCGTCGAGCCCGAGGTCGGCGAACTCGTCACGAGCCTCGACATGGGCGGCTGCTCGCTCACCCTGCAGTGGCTCGACGACGAGCTCGAGACGCTGTGGAGGGCCGACGCGTACACGCCCGCCTACCGCAAGGTGGCGGCGCCGGTCGCCGCGCTCGTGCCGGCCGACGCGGTGGACGCCGCCGAGGACGAAGCGACGGTCGTGCCGGACGCGAGTGGCGCCTCCAGGCAGGCCGCGCAGACCGCACGCGCCGCGATCGAGGCGATCGACGCGCTCCTGCGGGAGCACGAGGAGCAACTGGGCCGCATCGACGCGGTCGCCGGTGACGGCGACCACGGTCGCGGCATGGTCAAGGGGATCGGTGCGGCCCGCACGGCGGTCGAGAAGGCGGCCCAGGAGGCAGGGGTCGCCTTCGTCCTCGGACGCGCCGGTGACGCGTGGGCCGAGTTCGCAGGCGGCACCTCCGGGGTCCTGTGGGGTGCGGCACTCGAGGCCTTCGGCCGATCGCTGGGCGACGACCGCTCGGAGTACGAGGCATCCGACGTCGTCGAGGCAGCGCAGGCGTTCGCGGACTCGATCGTGCACCTCGGCGGGGCGTCGCGCGGGGACAAGACGCTGCTCGACGCACTGCTCCCGTTCGTCGAGGAACTGCGGAGCGGCGTCGACGCTGGTACGCCGCTCACGGAGGCGTGGCAGGCTGCCGCTCAGGTCGCGGTGACGGAAGCCGCTGCGACCGCAGACCTCAAGCCGAAGGTCGGGCGCGCCCGGCCGCTGGCGGAGAAGAGCCTGGGGACACCCGACGCGGGTGCCACCTCGATGGGGATGATCCTCACACGGGTCGGCGAGGTCCTCGCCACCCGTGCAGCAGACAAGGAAGGGACACTCGCATGACGTACCGTCTCGTGGTCGGTTCGGACGACGCCGGGTTCGACTACAAGGAGATCATCAAGGCCGACCTGGAGGCCGACCCGCGGGTCGCCTCGGTGGTCGACGTGGGTGTGGACGCGGACGGGCACACCGCCTACCCGCACATCGCCGTCGACGCCGCACGCATGGTGGCGAACGGCGACGCGGACCGGGCGATCCTGATCTGCGGCACCGGGCTCGGCGTCGCGATCAGCGCGAACAAGGTGCCGGGCATCCGGGCCGTCACGGCGCACGACTCGTTCAGCGTCGAGCGCTCGATCCTGTCGAACGACGCCCAGGTCCTCTGCATGGGCCAGCGCGTCGTCGGCGTCGAGGTCGCCCGGCGGATGGCGAAGGAGTGGTTGGGCTACGAGTTCGACCGCTCGTCCGCCAGCGCGTCGAAGGTGCAGGCGATCTGCGAGTACGACGGCAGCGCGCCGGCGGGCGTGGACGCGGGCGCTTCCGCCTGACGCTCCGCTTCCGCTTCCGCTTCGCGTCCGCTCCGCCGAGGGCGGGCGCTCCGCGGAGGGCGGGCGCTTCGCACGACCGAAGTGGGCTCGAATCGCGGCTTCCCGTGGTTCGAGCCCACTTCCGTTGTGCAGCAGCACGCGGCACCACGTCAGCCGCGCGCCGCCAACCGGTGCACGACGGCCTTCGTCGCCTCGTACAGCTCGCGGTAGTCGCGGTACCCCGGCTCGTACGCCACCGTCGCCACGGGGTCCGGCTCGATGCGGGCCGCGGGCGGGTTCCACGCGGTGACGTCCACGTCCTCGACGAGCCCGGCCGCGAGGAAGGCCGACCCGTAACACGCGCCGATCGTCACGCTCGGGACCGTCTGCGGCAGCCCGGTCACGTCCGACACGATCGTCGGCCAGAGCCGCCCGAGCAGCCCGCCACCGGCACCGACGAGCTCGCGGACCTCGACCCCGGCGTCGCGCAGCACCTCGACGTTGTGCCGCACCGCGTAGGCCGTTGCCTCGAGCGTCGCCCGGTACAGATCGCCGCGGGTGTGCCGCACCGTGAGACCCGCGATCACCCCGCGTGCGTCCGGGTCCGCGATCGGGGTCCGCTCCCCCGCGAAGTACGGCAGCATGAGCAGCCCGTTCGCCCCGATGCCGGCGCAGCGGGCCTCCTCGAGCATCGTCGACCACTCGCCGTCGACGAGCCGCCGGAGCCAGTCGGTGATCGCCCCGGAGGTCGCCATCCCACCGGCGACGCTCGGCTGCCCGGGGTGGGTCCCGACGGTGGTCCACATCCCGCTCACCGAGACGGGTGCGTCGGTCGGCGCGATCATGAACATCGTGGTCCCGTACTGCAGGAACATCCGACCGGGTTCCGCGGCGCCGACGCTGACGCCCTCGGCCCAGGCGTCGATGGTGCCGGCGGTCACGGGAATGCCGACCGGGAGGCCCGTGGCCGCGGCCGCCGCGTGCGTCACGGTCCCGGCGGGGTCACCCGACCAGAGCAGGCGCGGCATCGTGAGCCCCGGCGCGAGCCGCTCGCACCACGAGTCGATCCAGGCCTCCTGGTGCACGTCGTAGAGCGGCGTGCACTGGCTCGCCGAGTGGTGGTCGAGGACGTACTGCCCGGTCAGCAGCTCCACCACCCGCGACGACGGCATCGTGAACCGCGCCGCACGTCGCCACACGTCGGGTTCGTGCCGGGCGACCCAGGCGAGCTTCACCCCCGCCGCCTGCGTGCTGAGCGCGGAGCCGCACCGGGAGCGGACCGCGTCCTCGCCGCCGAGCTCGGCCGTCACGGCGGGGAGCATCTCAGCCGTGCGGGTGTCGATGCCGTACAGGATCGCGGGGCGCAGCGGCTCGCCCGCGTCGTCGGTGAGGAGGACACAGGGACCGATGCCGCTCACGCCGACGGCCTCGACCTCGGCGTCCGGCGCCCGCTCGAGCAGTTCGCGGGTCAGCGCCGTGAACTCGTCCCACCACACCCCGGCGTCCATCTCGACGAGCCCCTGCTCCGGCCGGTCGACCTCGTGCCGCCGTGCGACCTCGGCGATCACCGTCCCGTCGAACCGCGCGAGCAGGGCCTTCGTGCTCGACGTCCCGATGTCCAGACCGAGCACCGCCCGCATGCCGCCTCCTTCGCCGCCACCGATCCGCACCGGTCGTCCCCGAGTCTACGAACGCCCAGCCCACTGTCGGCGGGCCGACGTACCGTACTGCCGACTCCGAATGCTCCACCGAGGGGAAACCGATGAAGAAGTCAGCCTGGCTGCCCGCGATCATCGCACCGGTCGTCGTCGCCGGCGCCGTCGCAGCGCCGATGATCGCGAACGCATCGAGCGACCCGGTCGCGGGGACGAACCCGAGCGCGGCGGACGTCATCGCCAGCATCGCGGGATCGTCCGACGCGGAGTACTCCGGCAAGCTCGTACAGACGAGCGACCTCGGCCTGCCGGAGCTCCCGACCGGGTCCGGTGGTTCCTCGCTCGAGGGCGACGCCTCGGACACCCTCGGCCTGCTCACCTCGTCGCACACCGCCCGCGTCTACGTCGACGGCCCCGACAAGCAGCGCGTGCAGGTGACGCAGCAGCTCGCCGAGCAGGACGTCGTCCGCAACGGGTCCGACGTCTGGACCTGGGACTCGAAGGAGCGCACGGCGACGCACGTCACGCTCCCGAAGGACGCCCGGACGCCGAAGTCCGGCACCACGACGCCGTCCGACATCGCGGAGCAGGCGATCGACGCGATCACCCCGAGCACCACGGTGTCGAAGCCGAAGGACGTCCGGGTCGCCGGCCACGACGCCTGGCAGATCACCCTCACCCCGAAGTCGACCGGCACGCTCGTCGGGTCCGTCCGGCTGGCGGTCGACCAGCAGACCGGCCTGCCGCTGCGTGCCACGATCGAGGCGAAGGGCCAGTCCGACCCCGCGGTCGAGGTCGGCTTCACGAGCCTGCAGTACGGCGCACCCGCAGCGCGGCTGTTCGACTTCACGCCACCGTCCAACGCGACGGTCGAGACGAAGGACCTCTCCGACGCCGCGGAGCACGGCGCAGAGCACGGCGCGGGTGACCCGCACCACCGCCACGGACGCACCGGCGACGAGCCGACCTTCAGCGGGACGGGCTGGACCACGATCGCCGAGCTCCCGAAGGGCACCGTCGACCAGAGCGCGCTCGGAGACGACGCCAGCGGCCTGCTCGACCAGCTGACCCGTTCCGTCGACGGTGGCCGTGCGGTGCAGACGTCGCTCGTGTCGGTCTACCTCACCGACGACGGCCGGGTCCTCGCGGGCGCGGTCCCGGTGTCGGCGCTGGTGGCTGCAGCCGAGTGAGCGCGCCCGACGCGCCCCTGGCGATCCGCACCACCGGGCTGGCGAAGGTCTTCCGCAAGCAGCGCGCGGTGGACGGCATCGACCTCGCCGTCCCGCGCGGCGCGGTGTTCGGCTTCCTCGGTCCGAACGGCTCCGGCAAGACGACGACGATCCGCATGCTCCTCGGGCTCTCCAGCGCGACCGGCGGCACGATCGAGGTGCTCGGCGAACCCGTGCCGAAGGCACTCCACGAGGTCCTGCCGCGCGTCGGTGCCCTCGTCGAGGGCCCGGCGTTCTACCCGTACCTCTCCGGCCGCGCGAACCTGTTCCGCTTCGATGCCGCCGACCCCACCTCGGACCCGCGCACCCGCGGGCAGCGGGTGGCGAGCGCCCTCGACCGCGTCGGGCTCACGCACGCGGCCGACAAGAAGGCGCACGCGTACTCGCTCGGCATGAAGCAGCGCCTCGGACTCGCGAACGCCCTGCTCGCCCCGCGGGACCTGCTCGTGCTCGACGAACCGACGAACGGCCTCGACCCGCAGGGCACGCGCGAGGTCCGCAACCTCATCCGCTCCCTCGCGGACGACGGCACCACGGTGTTCGTCTCGAGTCACCTTCTCGCCGAGATCGAGCAGGTCTGCACGCACGCGGCGGTGATGCGGACCGGCAAGCTCGTCGCGCAGGGACCGCTCGACGAGCTCCGCGCCGCCGGTGCCCGCACCGTCACGGTCCGGACGCCCGACCTCGGCCAGGCCGGCACCGTGCTCATGCGCCTCGGGCTCACCCCGAGGCACGAGGGCGGAGCGGACGTGCTCGTGGCCGACCTGCCGCCCGAGGTCCTGCCGGAGACCATCACCACCGAGCTCGTCCGCGCCGACGTCCGGGTTCGCGGACTCACCGTTGGCGGCGGCACCCTCGAGGACCTCTTCGTCGCCCTCACCGGAGAGGGCTTCGATGTCGCAGCCTGACGCCACCACCGCGCCGACGGCGGACCAGCTGCGGCTCGACGTCCGCGAGTCCTCGCGCCCCCGCCGACGGCCGTTCGCGCTCCTCGGGTCCGAACTCGCCCTCGTCTTCCGACGCCGCCGGACGTGGGCGATGCTCGGCGCGCTCGCCCTCGTGCCGATCCTCATCGCCGTCGCCGTGCGGCTCACGACCGGCGACGACTCCGGCGGCCCCGCGTTCCTGGGCGACATCACGAACAACGGGCTCTTCGTGGCCTTCACCGCGCTGACCGTGTCGATCCCGCTGTTCCTGCCGCTCACGGTCGGCGTGGTGGCGGGTGACACCGTCGCGGGCGAGGCAAGCCACGGGACGATCCGCTACCTCCTCGTGGCCCCGACCGGCCGGGTGCGCTTCATCGTCGTCAAGTACGTCGGCGCGGTGGCGTTCTGCCTCGCGGCGACGCTCCTCATCGTCCTCGTCGGCGCCGCGATCGGTGCCGTGCTGTTCCCGATCGGGCCGGTGACACTGCTCTCGGGCACCCAGGTCGACGGCTGGTCGTACGCCGGACGGGCCGTGCTCCTGGCGCTCTACGTCACGCTGTCGATGCTCGGACTCTCCGCGATCGGGTTGTTCGCCTCGACGCTCACCAACGTGCCGGTCGGGGCGATGGCGGCGACGGTGGTGTTGGCCGGAGCGTCCCAGGTACTCGACCAGCTGCCGCAGCTCGACTGGCTGCACCCGTTCCTGTTCTCGCACGAGTGGCTCGGGTTCGGCGATCTGCTGCGGGACCCGATCGCGTTCGACTCGTTCGGGTCGAACGCGGTGCTCCAGCTCGGGTACGTCGTGGTCTTCGGGGCGCTGGCGTACAGCCGCTTCACCACGAAGGACGTCCTCAGCTAGGCGCTCGGACTCGCCGACCCGCCGGCCATCGTCTCGGTGTCGGTCCCCCGTGCATCGGCGTACCGGTCGCGCAGGTCGCGGGCCTTCTCCGACCGGTACCAGTCGAGTCGGGCGCCCTTCTCCACCGTCTGCATGCCGATGACGACCTTGCCGCGGGACTTCATCTCGGCGAGGTCCTCGTACGCCTCGACGATGTACTCGAACGGGTAGAACCCCGAGATGAGCACCTGCACGCGCCGGTCCTCGACCGCCTTCGCCAGGAGCGTCAGGAGCTCGCGGGGCTCCTCGTCCTCGGCCGGCGCGCGGAGGAACCGAATCTCGATGTCGCGCCGCGCCTCGGACGACACGAACCGCCCCGGTGCGACGCCGAGGCGCTCCGCGAGTTCCTCGGCCCGGCTCTCGCCGTGGTTGTCGATGAACGCGGTGATCGGGCGCCCGTCCGCGATGGCACGGATGCGTTCCTCCTCGCCGTCGCCGTACACGACGGGGAGGGTGCCGATCTGACGGAGGTAGTCGTGGTTGCGCGCACTGCCGAGGGCGATGACGGTCGCGCCGGCGTCGTGCGCGAGCTGGCACTCGATGTGCCCGACACCGCCTGCCGCCGCGGTGACGACCACGGTGTCCTCCGGACCGAGCTTGAGGTCGCGGACCACCGTCACCGCCGTGCACCCGGCCAGGTAGAGGCCGCCCGCGACCTCCCACCCGACGTGCTCCGGCTTCTTGATGACGGCGGCGCGCGGCACGACGAGCCACGTGGCGTGCGATCCACCGTCGGGCGCGTGCCCCATCACCTCGTCGCCGACGCGCAGGTCCTTCACGCCGTCGCCGCGAGCACGGACGATACCGGCGAAGTCGACGCCCTGCCGAGCGGGGAACGTCAGGTCGATGTGGTCCCGGAGCCGCCCCTCGCGCAGGAACCGCTCGATGTGGTTGAGTCCCGCCGCGACGATCTCGACGACGATCTCACCGGGGCCCGCCTCCGGGCGTTCCTGCGGGACGAGTTCGACGACGTCGAAGTCGCCGTACCGGTCGTACTGCACTGCGCTGCCGATCCGCATGGGGTGCTCCTTCGCTCGCGAGTTGCCACCGGCCTACTCGGAGTTCCCGACTGCAACCCGAATGCGAGGGGTACCGGCGTCCCCGCACGTCGAACGGGAGGCGCGGGTCGGGCCCGCACCGTCCCTCCCGTATCGGCCGTCGCCCCGCTGGCGCGGTGCGCCGGAACCGGCTGGTGGGGCCGCCTCCCGTCCGCCGCCCGGTGCGTCTACTGCCCGGTGGACGCCTCGATGACGCGCGCCACGGTGTCCGCATCGAGCGCGAACGCGAGCGGGTCGGCGTCCGGCCGCGGCACGCGGACCGGCGTCGACCAGACGGAGCCGTCCTCGGCGACGTCGACGACGAGCGCTCCGGAGTCGACGTACGCGGACTCCTCGTCGTAGGCGCCGGTGACGTCGGTGTCGTTCGCGACGCCGGGCGCGACGAGCACCGGCACGCCCGCGAGGCTCCCCGCGAAGTGGTGGTGGTAGTGGCCCGCCAGCACGACCCGGACGTCGGAGTCGCGGATCGCGTCGGCGAGCGCTTCCGGGTTGCGGAGGCGCAGGGCTTCGTGCAGCGCGGTCGGCGCCGGCAGCGGCGGGTGGTGGAGCACGACGACCGTCCCGTGCGGGGCGTGGTCGCCGGCGAGCGCGGCGCGGAGTCGTTCGAGCGACGCCTCGGCGATCTCGCCGTACCCGGCCCCGGGGACGCTCGTGTCGACCGTGACGATGCGGCGCCCGGCCACGAGGGACTGCCCCCACACCGGAACCGTCGGCGGGTGGTGCTCCATGGTGTGCATGAGCGGCCGGCCACCCTCGCCGAGGACGTGACCGTTCGCGAGGACCTGTCGGAACCCCTCGCGCAGGTCGTGGTTGCCCGGGACGGCGACGAGGGCCGCACCGTGACGTTCCGCCCAGCCGCCGACGCGTTCGAGCACTGCGGCGTAGGACTCCGGGGAGCCGTCCTCCGAGACGTCGCCGGACACCACGACGAGCCCGACCCCCGCGACGCCGTCGACCCGGGCGAGCACGCCCTCGAGCGCGGCGGCGGTGTCGACGGATCCCTGGTGCAGGGAGCCGTCGCCGGTGAGGTGGGTGTCGGAGAGGTGGAGGACGCGGAGGGTCCCGGCTGCGGGCTGCTGCATGGCCCCACGGTAGCGAGGGTGTCTTGCAGTCGCCGGTGCCGCGGCTGCGTCGTCACGCCGGCCACCGGGTGTCGCCCGGCGCTGCGTGCTTCGTCGACTGAGCAGGAATGGTCGAGTCCGTCCGCGGGACTCGACGATTCCTGCTCAGTGGATGAGGGTCGGGGTGGGGCCGTCTCGGGCACAGACATCGGATAGGTGCGCGCCGTTGCGTCCCCGCGACCCGACCACGCCACCCACCGATCCACCCCGAGACGTAGGATGTCTGTATGACCTCGACCGATGATCAGCGCCGCGTCGACCCCGCGACCGGCGCCCCCGCGCCGACCCCGGGCGCGCCGTCGTCCCGGCGCGCACCGATCAAGCGGCAGCTGCCGACCGTGCGCGACCTCGCGCCGCTCATGCAGTTCAAGAAGCCGTCGCTGCCGGGTCGGCGACAGCGTCTCGAGTCGGCGCTGACGATCTGGGACCTGCGCGACATCGCCGCCCGCCGCACGCCGAAGGCCGCGTTCGACTACACCGAGGGCGCCGCCGAGGCCGAGATCTCCCTGGCCCGCGCACGCCAGGCGTTCGAGGACATCGAGTTCACGCCGGCGATCCTCCGTGACGTCTCGAAGGTCGACACCTCCCGGTCGGTGCTCGGTGCGCCGGTCGCCTACCCGTTCGGCATCGCCCCCACCGGCTTCACGCGCATGATGCAGACCGAGGGCGAGCGTGCCGGTGCCCGCGCAGCGGGCCGCGCCGGCATCCCGTTCTCGCTCTCCACGATGGGGACCACCGCGATCGAGGACGTCCGCGACGCCAATCCCCACGGGCGCAACTGGTTCCAGCTGTACATGTGGAAGGACCGCGAGAAGTCGATGGCGCTGGTCTCCCGCGCCGAGAAGGCCGGGTTCGACACGCTGCTCGTGACCGTCGACGTGCCCGTCGCCGGCGCACGGCTGCGGGACAAGCGCAACGGGTTCTCCATCCCGCCGCAGCTCAGCGCCAGGACGGTGTTGAACGCGATCCCGCGGCCCTGGTGGTGGTTCGACTTCCTCACCACCGAGCCGTTGGCGTTCGCGTCGCTCGACCGGTGGTCCGGCACGGTCGGCGAGCTGCTGGACCACATGTTCGACCCGACCGTCACCTACGAGGACCTGGAGTGGATCCGGTCGCAGTGGAAGGGCAAGGTCGTCGTCAAGGGCGTGCAGTCCCTCGGCGACGCGAAGCGCCTGGCCGACACGGGCGTGGACGGCATCACGCTCTCGAACCACGGCGGCCGACAGCTCGACCGCGCCCCGGTGCCGTTCCACCTGCTCCCCACGGTCGTCCGCGAGGTCGGGAAGGACACCGAGGTGCACCTCGACACGGGCATCATGTCCGGCGCGGACATCGTCGCCGCGGTGGCCCTCGGCGCGACGTTCACGATGGTCGGCCGCGCCTACCTGTACGGCCTGATGGCGGGCGGCGAGGCCGGGGTCGACCGGATGATCCAGATCCTGTCGGAGCAGATCGAGCGCACGATGCGGTTGCTCGGAGTGGCGTCGCTCGACGAGCTCGAGCCGGGGCACGTGACGCAGTTGCAGCGGTTGACGCCGGTGCCGCGGGGCTGACGGGCGCGGTCACGCCGCCGGTTCGTCCGTCAGTGGGACCCGGGCGGGCGGCGGCGCACGACGAGGGTGCCGACGCCCTGGACGACGAAGAACGCGCCGCAGATGACGAGGATCGCGGGGGTGATGAGTCCTGACAGCGACAGCGGGTCGCCCGCGAGCGTCAACGGCACTGCCGCGAGCGCGATGAAGATCCCGCCCATCACGATCACGACGACCGGGTTCGGCGCGACGAAGAACCGGCGACCACCGTTCGCGTCGGCGATCGCACGGTCGCGGGCACGGGCGACGGCGTCGGGCGAACGGCCCTCGCTGCGGTCACGGCGGCGCTGCCGGGCGCGCAGCACCAGCCACACGACGACGCCGACACCGATCACCCCCGGCCACACGACCCATTCGGGCACCCGGAAGAAGCCGAGCACGAAGCTGGTGACCAGAGCGGCGCCGACGCCGAGCGCAGCCGCCGTGGTCGTCCGGTCGGTGCGGCCGTCGATGCCCGTCACGTAGCCGGGACGCGGCGCGTACGGGTCGTGCTGCGCCTCGGGCTCGGGCTGCTCGGTCGCTCGTTCGTTCCCCACGCCCCCGAACGTACCGAGATCGTGACCCTCGCGCGCGGTCCGCAGTGGTGGAATGACGGCATGCGGTGGGGACGGGGTCGTGCGGCGGCAGGGACGGTCGTGGTGCTGCTGCTCGGCGGGGTGCTCTCCGGCTGCAGCGTGCAGAGCGGAGCGTCCGCGTCCTGTGCGGGGACGTCGATCGAGCTCGGCGACTCGGACCTGCGACCCGGCGGGACGGTGGCCCTGCACGTCGACTGGCTCTACCGCGACTGCGAGGACACCGGCGGGACGTTCCGCGCCTCCGACGACGTCACGGTGACGATCACCCCGGAGTCGACCGGCGAACCGGTGCTGCTCGGACGCCCCACGCCCGACGGTGATCGGTTCACGGTCGCCGGGCGCTTCGACCTGCCCGAGGACCTGCCGGTCGGCGACGCCGTCCTCGACGTGCAGAGCCACGACGGTGAGGGGTCCGGGGCGAGCCTGCCGGTGACGATCGGCGCGGACGCCGGCTGACCGAGCCCGTCACGAGGCGAGCGCCGGACGGAGCGCGAACGACAGCGGCGCCGCCCGGACCGCGTCGACCGCGTGCGCGACCGCACCGAGCACCACGACGTCGGCGCCGAGCGTCGAGGCGACGAGCTCGGGGACGGGATCGAACCCCGCGCCGTCGAGCCAGGCCCGTGCGCGATCGATCACGACACCGGCGGGCTCGGCGATGGCGCCCGCCACGACCACACGGTCGATGTCGAGCAGGCTCACGAGCAGGACGCAGACCCGGGCCAGCCGGTCGCCCAGTCGGTCGACGATCCCGAGGGCGACCGGATCGCCCTCCCGTGCGGTGCGGAAGACCAGGGAGGCGTCCGCGGCGAGCGGGCTCTCCGCGGGGACCTCGCCCGCGGTGACTGCCTCGGCGACGAGCCGGCGGGCGGTGGCCCCGATGCCGTCCGACGACCCGACACCCTCGACGAGGTCGAGCACACGCATCTCCCCGGCGCCGCCGTGAGCTCCCCGGAGCAGGACCCCGTCGACGACGAGCCCGCTGCCGAACCGCTCGCCCGAGAGCAGGGCGGCGAACGAGGCGTCGCCCGAGGACGGCCGTTCGGCGACCGCGGCGAGGTTCGCGTCGTTCTCGACGACGACCAGGTGTCCCGGGACGGCGTCGGCGAAGCCCGGGTTCATCCGGTCCCAGAACCCGCCGTCGCCGGGTGATGCGCCGCCAGCGTCCACCGGAGCGGGGATGCCGACGACGGAGACGAGGACCCGGAGCGGGTCGACCCCGGCGTCACGGAGCGCGGCGGCGACGGTCGCACCGACGACGCCGAGCCGGACCGGGACGTCGAGACCGGAGTCACCGAGGGCTCCCTCGGCACGGCCGAGCAGCGTCCCGCGCAGGTCGGCGACGAGCACCGTCACCCGGTGCTGCCCCGCGTCGACGCCGACGACCACGCCCGCCGAGGTGTCGAGCTCGTACCGACGCGCCGGTCGACCGATGCGGTACTCCCCCGCGGCCCGGGCGTCGTCGAGTTCGCGGACCCAGCCGAGCCGGACGAGTTCCTCGCACGCGGCCAACACGGTCGAGCGGGTCAGACCGGTCGCGTCGATCGCCTCGGTCGCGGTGAACGCGCGCACCGAGAAGGCGTACGCGAGCAGCGTCTCTGCGCTCGTTCCACGGGGCGGCGGCATGCTCGCACACTACCGCGGAACCAGTTCCTTGCAGAATTAGATTTTGTCGCTAGATTTAGTCCTGCGGGCGGCATCGGAGCCGCTCCGCGATCCGGAACGGCAGGGACGCCGGGTCCGGACGGACGGAGACGACGTGCAGACACACGCCACCACCAGGAGCGCCACGGCCCTCAGCCGCCGCGGCTTCCTGCTCGGGGCGGGCGGCATCGGTGCAGGCCTGGCCCTCGCCGGGTGCGCCCCGCTCGGTTCCTCGAGCAGCCGCCCCGAGACCATCACGTTCTACGTCTCGAAGCCCGAGGTCATCGGGTACTTCGACCAGGTCATCGCGCGGTTCCACGACAGCCAGTCGAAGATCCGCGTCGTCCGCGACTCGACGTCGAGCATGTCCGCGAACTTCGTCAGGAACCGGCCGCCGGACCTCGGGTGCTGGAACTACAACTTCTCGGTCGCGCCCTTCGTCGAGCACGGTGCGCTCACGGACCTGTCCGACCTGCCGCAGGCCGACACGATCAACCCCGACCTGTGGCCGCTCCTCGAGCAGACGGCCGACTACCCGGGCCGGAAGAGCGCCCTGCCGTACTCGGTGACCGCGGCGTCGGTCATCTACGACAAGCAGCGCTTCGCCCAGCAGGGGCTCGACGTCCCCACGACGTGGAGCGAGTTCGCCGACGTCTGCGAGCGCCTGACGAAGGCCGGCATCGCGCCGATCTACGGCACGTTCAAGGACAACTGGACGATCGCGCAGGGCATGTTCGACTACTCGATCGGCGGCATGCTCGACGTCCCGAAGACGTTCGCGGCCCTGACGCGCGAGGGAACGAGCGTCGGCACGGGCGCCTCGGTCTCCTTCGAGCGCGACTTCCGGGCGCCGATGGAGCGCATGGTGCAGCTCCGCGGGTGGCACCAGCAGGGCGCCGCCAGCCGCGGCTACGGCGACGGCAACACCGCCTTCGCCAAGGGTGCAGCCGCGATGTACCTGCAGGGTCCGTGGGCACTCGGCGAGATCGCGAAGACGAACCCCGACATGGACCTCGGCACGTTCCCGCTGCCCGTCACCGACGACCCCGCCGACCGGAAGGTGCGCGTGAACGTCGACCTCGCACTCTGGATCCCCGAGGCCTCGCGCAAGCAGGAGGCCGCGAGGGAGTTCCTGTCGTACCTCATGACCGCGAAGGTCAACGACAAGTACAACGCGGACAACAACGGCTTCGGGGTCCGGAAGGACGCCCCGCCGGCGAAGAACCCGGCACTGACCGGCATGCAGACCTACTACGACGACGCCGCGTTCTACCTCGGCGCCTCGCAGCTCATCCCCGCCGAGATCCCCGTCGCGAACTACGCGCAGTCGATCGCCTTCGGCGGCGACCCCCGACCCCAGCTCCGCACCCTCGACGCCGACTGGGCGCGTCTCGCGCTCCGCACGGCCGCGTAAGGAGACGACGAATGGCCACCACGACCACCGAAGCCGTCACGACGGCGGGCCGCCGCCGACGGGGCGGAGCCGCGCCGCGCCTCCAGTCCGTGACGCACCGGCGGAAGCGGATCGACCCGCTCTTCCTGGCGTTCCTGCTTCCCACCCTCGTGCTCTTCACGCTCGCCATCACGCTGCCGGCGGTGATGGGCATCGTCCTGAGCTTCACGAACTCCGTCGGGTTCGGCGAGTTCCGCTTCATCGGCCTCACCAACTACGTCGCCGTGTTCTCCGACCCGGCGATCCTGCAGGCCTACCTGTTCACGATCGGCTTCTCGCTCGTGACGGTGATCGTCGTCAACGCGGTGGCGTTCCTCCTCGCCATCGCGCTGACCTCGAAGATCCGGGGCAAGATCGCGCTCCGCGCGGTGTTCGTGCTGCCGATGGTGATCTCCGGCATCGTCATCGCCTACGTGTTCTCGTTCCTGTTCGCGAACAGCCTGCCGGCACTCGCCACTGCGCTCGGCTTCGGACCGCTCGAGCAGAGCATCCTGGCGAACCCGGACCTGGCGTGGATCGCGATCGTGATCGTCACCGCCTGGCAGGCGATCCCGTCGACGCTCCTCATCTACATCGCCGGCGTCCTGTCGATCCCCGGCGAGGTGTACGAGGCTGCGGCGCTCGACGGCGCGAGCTCGTGGCGGCAGCTCGTGTCGATCACGGCGCCGCTCACGGCGGGCTACATCCTCATCAACCTCGTCATCGGGTTCAAGAACTTCCTGAACTCGTACGACATCATCGTCGGCCTCACGGACGGCGGCCCCGGCACCTCGACCACGAGCGTCGCGATGTCGATCTTCAAGGGCTTCAACGGCGGCGACTACGCCTACCAGATGGCGAACGCCACGATCTTCTTCGTCATCGCGGTGGTCATCGCCGTGATCCAGCTGCGGGCCACCCGCGGGAAGGCAGCCCTCTGATGACCCTGCAAGCACCCCTCCGACCCGGCACCACGAAGACGGGCAGCATCCGATCGGTCGACGCCGACCGGACCGCAGGCCGCCGCGGCGGCAACGCCAACTGGCCCGTCACCGTCGTCCTCGTCCTCTGCGCGCTCTCGATCCTGGTGCCGCTGTACGTCACGCTGACGATGGCGTTCAAGACGACGAGCCAGGCGGTCGACGGCAACGCGTTCTCACTGCCGGCGCCCTTCAGCGTCGACGGCTTCGTGCAGGCCTGGCAGCTGACCGACTTCCCGCGGGCGTTCGGCATCTCGGTGCTGGTCGCCGCCGTCACCGTCGCCGGCACGATCCTGCTCGCCTCGTTCACGGCGTACGCGATCGCCCGGAACTGGGACCGCCGGTTCTTCCGCTGGTCGTTCTTCTACCTGCTCGCCGCGATGTTCCTGCCGTTCCCGGTGCTCGCGCTGTCGCAGGTCAAGCTCACCGGCCTCGCGCACCTCGACAACCCGCTCGGCGTCGCGATCCTGCACGTCATGTTCCAGCTGTCGTTCAGCGTGCTCCTCTTCACCGCGTTCCTGCGCTCGATCCCGGCCGAACTGGAGGAGAGTGCCCGCATCGACGGTGCGAGCACGGGGCAGGTGTTCTGGCGGCTGGTGTTCCCCCTGCTGGCGCCGATGAGCGCCACCGTCGGCATCTTCGCGTTCCTCGCCTCCTGGAACGACTTCGTGATGCCGTCACTGATCACGTCGAACCCGGCGCTGCAGACGCTGCCGGTGCTCCAGCAGATGTTCCAGACGCAGTTCAGCAACAACTACAACGTGTCGTTCGCCTCGTACCTCATGGCCATGGCGCCGGCGATCATCGTCTACCTCGTCACCCAGCGATGGGTGATGGCCGGCGTGACGCAGGGAGCCATCAAGTGACGACCACACCCTCCGCAACCGACGAAAGGCCACTCGTGACCGACACCCTGGTCCAGAACACACCCGCCCCGTCCGCCGCCGACGACACCTGGTGGCGACAGGCGAGCGTCTACCAGATCTACCCGCGGTCGTTCGCCGACGCGAACGGCGACGGCATCGGAGACCTGCCCGGCGTCACCGCGAAGGTGCCGTACCTGGCGTCGCTGGGGATCGAGGCCGTCTGGCTCAGCCCGTTCTACCCGTCCGCCCTGGCCGACGGCGGCTACGACGTGGACGACTACCGCGACGTCGACCCGCGGCTCGGCACGCTCGAGGACTTCGACGAGATGGTCGCCGCACTGCACGCTGCCGGCATCCGCGTGATCGTCGACGTCGTCCCGAACCACACGAGCGACCGGCACGAGTGGTTCCGCGAGGCACTCGCGTCGCCTGCAGGCAGTGCAGCGCGCGCCCGCTACGTCTTCCGCGACGGCACCGGGCCGTCCGGCGAACAGGCTCCGGCCGACTGGGTCTCGATCTTCGGCGGCCCCGCCTGGACCGCGGTCGGCGACGGCCAGTGGTACCTGCACAACTTCGCGAAGGAGCAGCCCGACCTCAACTGGGCGAACCGCGAGGTCCGCGACGACTTCCTGCGCACCCTCCGCTTCTGGTCCGACCGCGGGGTGGACGGCTTCCGCATCGACGTCGCCCACGGCCTGGCGAAGGACCTCCCCGAGGGGACGCTCCCCACGTGGGCGGAGGTGCTCGCGAGCCCGAAGGACGGCCAGCACATCCTCTGGGACCGCGACGACGTGCACGAGATCTACGCCGAGTGGCGGCAGGTCTTCGACGAGTACACGCCGGCACGGACGGCCGTCGCGGAGGCGTGGGTCGCCGCCGACCGCCGGGCGCGGTACGCCAGCGCCGAGGGACTCGGGCAGGCGTTCAACTTCGACCTGCTCGAGGCCGACTTCGACGCCGGACAGTTCCGGACCATCATCGAGTTCAACCTCGGGCTCGCCGAGGAGTCCGGGTCGTCGACCACGTGGGTCTTCTCGAACCACGACGTCGTCCGGCACGCGACCCGCTACGCCTTGCCGGCGCGGAACGGCGCCGAGGACAAGCAGGGCAGCGCGTGGCTGCTCGCCGGTGGCGCGCAGGACGCGCTCGACCGGTCGCTCGGGCTGCGCCGTGCCACCGCTGCGACGCTGCTCGAGCTCGCGCTGCCCGGCTCGGCGTACCTGTACCAGGGCGAGGAGCTCGGCCTGCACGAGGTCGGCGACATCCCGGACGCCGACCGTCAGGACCCGGCCTTCTTCCGGAACCCGGGCGTCGACGTCGGGCGCGACGGCTGCCGCGTGCCGCTCCCCTGGACGCGCGACGGCGAGAGCTTCGGGTTCGGCCCCGGGGGCGCACACCTGCCGCAGCCCGCGTGGTTCGCCGAGGTGTCGGTCGAGGCCGAGGACGCCGACCCCGACTCGACGCTGAACCTGTACCGGAAGGCGCTGGGCCTCCGTGGGCAGCTCCAGACCGAGGAGCACCTCGAGTGGCTCGAGACCGGCCGCGACGACGTGCTCGCGTTCCGCCGACCGAACGGCTGGACGAGCGTGACCGTGTTCGGGGACGAGCCCTTCGAGCTCCCCGCCGGCGAGCTGCTGCTCGCCTCCGCGCCGGTGGCAGACGGCGCGCTGTCGGGTGTGGGGACGGCCTGGTTGCGTTCCTGACGGAACCAGGTGTGGGACGGGAGGCGCGGTGCGGGCAGGCACCGCGCCTCCCGTCCCACAGGCGGTCACGCCCAGCGCCGTCAGGCGGTGCCGGTAGGGTCGCGAGCATGAGCGGGGCGACCATCAGCGTGCGGGACTTCGTGATGCGGTTCGGGGACCGGAACGTGGTCGACGGCCTGTCGTTCGACGTCGCTCCCGGCGAGACCTTCGGCCTGCTCGGCAGCAACGGCTCGGGCAAGACCACGACCATCCGCGCCCTGCTCGGCATCACCACCCCGACCGCCGGCACCCTCACGATCGACGGGCAGCCCTACCGACCGGCCACCGGCGGGATCGGCTACCTGCCCGAGGAACGCGGTCTGTACCGCAAGGAGTCGGTCATCGACGTGATGACGTACTTCGGTCGGCTGCGCGGGCTGCGCGGACCCGAGGCGACGGCGTGGAGCATGGAGTACCTCGCCCGCGTCGGCCTCGCGGACCGGGCGAAGCTCCGGGTGGACAAGCTCTCCGGCGGTCAGCAGCAGAAGGTCCAGCTCGGCATCACGATCATGGACCGACCCCGGCTGCTCATCCTCGACGAGCCGACGAAGGGCCTCGACCCGGTCAACCGGCGGCTGTTGCTCGACCTCGTCGACGAGCGGAAGGCCGACGGCGCCACGGTCGTCCTCGTGACCCACCACATGGACGAGGTCGAGCGCCTCTGCGACCGCATCCTGCTCCTGAAGGACGGCACCTCGGCGGCCTACGGCACGATCCCGGACGTGCAGGACGCCTTCGGCGGTGCGGTCGCCCGGGTCGGCCTCGACGGGACGGTACCGCCGTCGCCGCTCTACCGCCTCGCCCGGCACGAGGGGCACGTCGCCTACCTCGTGCCGATGCCCGCGGCCGCGGCCGACGGGTCCGACATCCTCGCGTCGCTCGTCTCCGCCGGCGTGCACGTCACCGGGTTCGAGATGCGGCGCATCCCGCTCGACGAGATCTTCGTCCAGGTGTACGGGCACGACGCCGGGGCCGATGCGGGTGCCGACACCGCACGGGCGGGAGCCGCCGCGTGAGCCGCCTCGGGACCGTCGTCAGGTTCGAGTTCGTGCGTGCGGTGAAGAAGCCCGCGTTCTGGATCGGCACGCTGGCGCTGCCGGTGGTCATCGTGGTGGTGTCGCTCCTCGTCGGGATCGGGCAGTCCGCCGGCACCGACTCGGTGGTGTCCAGCTCCTCCGCGACGAAGACGCCGTTCCGGTACGTGGACGACTCCGGCCTGGTGTCCGAGAGCGTCGCCGCGAAGTGGGGCGGGTCCCCCTCGACCGACCCCGCCGCCGACCGGGCCGCTGTCCGCGCCGGGACCCTCGACGCGTTCATCACCTTCCCCGAGTCGCCGTCCACCGCGCCGATCCGCGTCGAGGCGGCCGACCGCGGACTCTTCGGGAACGGCGGGTACTCCTCGCTGGCGGAGCGGGTCCTCGAGCAGAGCGTCGCCGCGACCGTGGACGACCCGGAGTCGGTCGAGCTCCTCCGGAACCCGCCGGCCACCGACCTGACGACCTACGCGGACGGCCGGGTGGCACCGGGGTGGCTGTCGATCGTGCCACCGTTCCTCTACGTCGCCGCGTTCTTCGGGCTCGTCATCCTGCTCGCCACGCGCATGGTCACGGTGGTGGTCGAGGAGAAGGAGAACCGCATCTCCGAGATGATCCTGACCACCGTGACGGCCGGCGACCTCATCCGCGGCAAGGTCATCGCGATGCTGCTCGTCGGGTTCGTCCAGGTCGGGATCTTCGTCGTCCCCGGTCTGGTCGGGTTGCTCGCCGCGCTCCCCCTCGTCGCGTCACGACTGGGCGGGCTCACCGTCGACCCTTGGCGGATGGTCGTCGGGGCGCTGCTGCTCGTCGGCGGGGTCCTGCTCGCCTCGGCGCTGTTCGTCGCGGTCGGGGCGGCCGTCCCCTCTATCAAGGACGCCTCGGCGCTGCAGTCGGTGGCGATCTTCTCGCTCATCATCCCGATCTACGCGGCGTTCTTCGTGATGACGACGCCCACTTCGCCGGTGGCGTCGTTCTTCACGTACTTCCCGACGTTCACGCCGATCACCGCGATGGTGCGGAACGCGGTCGGGTCGCTCACCGTCACCGAGTCGGTGGTCTGCATCGTCGAGGTGTTCGTGGTCGCGGCGGTGCTGCTGTGGTTCGCCGAGTACCTGTTCCGGCACTCCGTCGCGCAGTACGGGTCGAAGGTGACGCTCCGGCAGATCGTGTCGTGGCGACGTCGGTCGCGCGCCTGACCGACCCGCCCGGCTAGCTGGTGAGGACGACCTCGTCGAGGTCCCAGGCCCGGACCTCGCGCTCGCGCCATCCCTGACGCAGGGTCCGCACCGCGCGGTCGAACTCGACGAGCACGTCGATGTGCGGGCGCACGAGCATCTGGATCTGCAGCCCCTCGTACACGGCGAGCAGCTGCGTCGCCGCCTGGTACGCCGGGATCACCAGCCGCTCGGAGCCGGACTCGACGTCGCGCTCGAGCCCGGAGGCGAGCTGCTCGGCGTACTCCTCGAAGCGCTTGCGGAACAGCTCGGCGAAGCCGGTGTCGGCGGCCGCGATCGTGATGGCACCGGCGAGCACCCGCACGAGACCGGGGTCGGCGACGTCCTCGGCGAGGGTCATCCGGACGTGCTCGATCGTGCAGGTCGGCGGGGTCTTCCGACGCGTCCCGCGGAGTTGCGTCCACCGGTCGTAGGTCACGAGCAGCAGGGCGTCCCAGGTCGGGAAGAGCCGCTCCACGGTGGCCACGTCGATGCCGGCCACCTCGGCGACGACGCCGGCGTCGACGCTGTCGAACGGGTGCAGTCGGTAGGCGCGGATCGCGCCGCGGACGATCCGTTCGGCCAGGGACTGTTCGTCCTCGACGGTCGGGTCGTGGTGGTGTGCCATCCGACCATCACACACTGTCGACGCGGGTTTGTCTCGTCCCAGACCGGGGGCCTCGCCGTCAACCGACCGTGACGGGTGCTGCCGGGGGCTTCGTGCGCTGGCGCATCCAGACGAAGAACCCGGTCAGGGTGAATACCCCGTAGAACACGTACATGAGCCCGGAGGCGTAGTACCCGGCCGAGAAGAGCAGCGGTACGCCGACGAGGTCGACCGCGACCCAGATCAGCCAGAACTCCACCCAGCCCTTGGCCATGCCGTAGGTGGCGAGGAGCGAACCGACGAAGATCCACGCGTCGCTCCACACCGGCTCGTACGAGCCGAGGGCGCGGAACACCGGGGTCAGGACCGCGGTGCCGCCCACCATGACGAGGACCATCAGTCCACGAGCCCTCCAGGAGGCCCAGCGCGGCTCGATCACGGACGTCGCGTCGTCGGGACGGTGCGTCCACCGGTACCAGCCGTAGACGCTGACGACGATGAACATCACCTGGCGTCCGGCCTGCCCGAGCAGGTTCACGGGGTTGGGGGTGTCGAAGAGTGCGCCCATGAAGACGGTGAACAGCAGGGCGTTGCCGACGATGCCGACCGGCCAGGCCCACACCTTGCGGCGCATCCCGCCGAGTGCGCTGAGCAGACCGAAGACGTTGCCGATGACCTCGCGCCAGAGCACGGTCTGGTCGCCGATGACGAGCTGCGCGTCGAACAGCCACCGCACGATGCCCATGGGGCCCTCCTCGTCTCCGCCGGTGCAACGGCACGGGTGCGATCGGCATTCCATCCGACGGCGTTCCAGACCGGGGTACAAACCGTGTCGGCAGTCTCGGGGACGAAAATGCCCCCCGGATTGGGTTCATTCAGACGCATGTTCCCACTTGTCCGCACTTTGGGGGACGAGTAGCGTCGTCACCAGAGCGAGTCCAGCCCGCCCGCGACGTGTCACGTCCCGGAGCCCGGCGACAGCTCTCCGGCTCAGGTCAGCCGCGACCCGCAGCAACCACGGGTCGATGACATCGTCCGTCGGCACTGCCGACGATCGGAGCGCGCCCGAACGCGCAGAACGGACCCCTCATGCACAAGATCGTGACCGGTGCCATCGCCGGAGCCGCCGGTGTCGCCCTCCTCCTCGGCGGCGCAGGCACCTTCGCCCTGTGGAACGCCAGCGCCAGCACCGCTGCCTCCTCGGTGAGCTCGGGGTCGCTGACGCTCAGCGCCAACAACGACGGCGTCTGGACCGACATCACGAACGGCCGCTCGGCGACGATCAACCCGGCGAGCGCCCTCATGGTGCCGGGCAACTCGTACCAGTTCACGCAGACCCTGACGATCGGTGCCACCGGCCAGGACCTCAAGGCGAACCTCACCTACGCGAACCAGAGCATCACCGGTGACAGCGCGCTGCTCGCCGCGACGACGAAGACCCTCGCGGTGACCTCGTCGAGCGCCTCGGTCGTGCAGTCGACGTCGAACGCGAACACCTTCGTGGTCTCGCCCTCGGCCGCGACCTCGACCGTCAAGGTCGTCTTCACGATCACCCTGCCGTCGTCCGCCACCACCGGCCAGGGCGGCACGCTCAACGTCGGCGCCCTCGCGTTCACGCTGACCCAGACCGCGATCGGTTCCTGACCCGCGGCAACGACCCGGGCCGTGGAGCCCGTGGTCCCGATCGGTCCCTGATCCGCCGATCGCGACCACGCGCCTCCCGGCCCACCCGCACCGCCCTGCGGTGCGCTCCACCGAGACGACCAGGGGACGGACATGACCAGCACACCGAGGACGAGCGGACGCCACGCGGCGCCGCGTCGCCACCGGTGGGTCTGGCCCACTGCCCTCACCCTGGTCGTCGCGGTCGTGACGGCGCTGCTCGGCACGGGCAGCACGTACGCGCTCTGGAACGGCACCGCCAGCACCACGGCCTCGACGGTCCGGTCCGCGACCGCCATCATCAGCACCGGACCGCTGTCCGCGATGAACATGGCGGTCCTCGGGCCCGGCGGCGGCGTCACCGGGACGTTCACGGTCCGCAACACCGGTTCGATCCCGCTCACCATGCGGGTGGCCACCACCTCGACGAACGTCGCCTACGCCACGAACTCGACGCCGGCGGCGGTGCTCGGGGAGCTGACGCTCCGGCTCGCCGTGGTCGGCAGCACCGCGGACTGCCGGACCGGACTGTCCGGCGCGAGCGGACGTCTCGCCGCCTTCGACACCGGCAGCGGCTCGTTCACGCTCCCGGCCGGCGCGAGCGCGGTCGGGTGCGTCGAGATGGACCTCGACGCCGACGCCCCGCAGACCGTCGCCGGCGCCGTCACCGACTTCACCCTGACCGTGACCGGGACGCAGGTGAGCGCATGAGCCGTCGACTCCGCGCCCTGCTCGCCGGGCTGCTCGCGCTGGCGTTCGTCGTCGGCGGGTCGTCCGCCGCGTGGGCGCTCTGGACCGCGACCGGGACGACCGCGTCGAGCGTGACGATCGGCAAGACCGGGGCGTCCCTGAGCGGAACGAGCGACATGACGACCACGTTCTCGTCGAGCGTGACGAGCATGACGAAGCCGATCACCCTGACCAACTCGGGTTCGCTCGCCGGGACCGCGACGACCACCGTCTCCGTCGTCTCCGGCAGCTCGACCGCGCTCGCGCGGGCCGTGAGCGTCGTCGCGTGGCCCGTCGCCGGGACAACTGCCTGCACGGCGTCGACGTCGGTCGGCTCCGGGTCGGTCTCCGGCACCTGGGCGTCGCTGCCGAGCCTGACGACGAAGCTCGCCGCCGGGGCGAGCGCCGTCTGGTGCACCCGGAGCACGCCGACCTCGTCCGCGCCGGCGTCGAGCACCACGAACGTGAACGTCAACCTCACCGTGACGGCCGGCACGTGGACGTCGGGCGTCGTGTCCGGAGGCTTCTACCTGAACACCTCCGCGTCCGCGGCCGCCCTCACGTGCACCGACCACAGCGGCACCTACGTCGAGGTAGCCTGGCCGACCTCGTCCCGACCGAAGGACACCTGGTACGGCGCGTTCGTCGGCCCGGACGCGTCGACCATGGTCGGGCAGAAGGAACAGGACTACTACGGGCGCTTCACCCTGGCACCCGACCAGATCCCGGCGAGCGTCGCCACCAGCGGTGCCGTCACGGTCACCGTGAAGATCCTCGACAGCGCGGGCAACCCGACGAGCACGGTCGTCGCGAGCGGTCCGGTCACGCTGTTCACCCAGAACGACGGGAAGGCGATCCGGTGCGGAGCATGACCCCCTCCACCACGCGCACCGGATGGCGTGCGGTCGTCCGCGCGGTCGCGCTCGGACTGAGCACGGGCCTGCTCGTCATCGTCGCCGGTCTCGCCGTCGTGCTCATCGTCGTCCCGAAGGCGACCGGGTCGACGCCGCTCACCGTGCTCACGCAGTCGATGGAGCCGACGCTCCCCCCGGGAACGCTCCTCGTCGTCCGGCCCACCCCGGTCGACGACATCCGCATCGGCGACGTCGTCACGTACCAGATCACCTCGGGGCAGCCGGCGGTGATCAGCCACCGCGTGGTCTCGGTCGCGTCGTCGTCGGACGGGTCGCGGACCTTCACGCTCAAGGGCGACAACAACGCGCTGCCCGACCCCGCCCCGGTGACGGCCGCCCAGGTGCGCGGCGTCGTCTGGTACAGCCTGCCGGACGTCGGACTGGTCAACCAGCTCGTCAACGGCTCGCGCTCGTGGCTCGTCCCCGCGATCGCCGGGGTGCTGCTGGCCTACGGCGCGGTGATGGTGACGATCGGCACGGTGTCCGCCGTGCGGCGTCGGCGTGCCGCGCGCGACACCGACCGACGGGCACCACGCGGCCGGGGCGCCCACCGGGCTACGCTCGGGTGACGTGACGGACGGCGTGGAACGGACGAGGGCGCTGCTCGACGACGCTGCGCGCCGACTCCGCGACGCCGACGTCCCCGACGAGGCGCTCGGCGAGTACGTCGAGCCCAAGGCCGTGCTCGGCATCCGACGTGAGCCCACCATCCGCTCGCTCGGCCGGGTGTGGCGGATCGGCGCGCTGCTGCTCGGGTCCTCCCCCGAGACCGACGGCCGGGTCTGGGCGACCGGACGGATCACGCGCGTCACCGAACCCGGCCGCTCGCAGTTCGTGTCCGTCTCGGCCGAGGTCCGACGGGCCTACCGGGCGGCCGCGCAGAAGGGGCACTTCCAACCAGGGGACACCGTGAACCACGGGGCGACGCCGATCCCGCTCGACGAGTCGCTCATCGGCTCGGTGGGCGTGCTCTTCGTCGACGACGGGGGTCCGTCCGTCCGGTGGTCCCCCACCGCGGGTGCTGCGGTGCCGCTCGACGCCTACCTGGCGGACCGGGTCGGCCTGCTGGTCGACCCCCCGCGCGGCGCGACCGACTGACCGCTCCGGCGACCCGGTGGCGGACGGGAGGCGCGGTGCGGGCCGGCACCGCGCCTCCCGT
>NZ_JAUZED010000004.1:0-55299 GCF_030705415.1 Curtobacterium sp. A7_M15
TCGGCGTCGTCGTCGCGCGGGCCGTGGAGGCGCGGCTCGGCTCCGCAGCGACAGCCCGCCCGGCAGCGGCGGAGCCCGTTGCGGCTGTTCCGGTCGCGTGGGCGACGCCCCACCCACCGGCCGCGCCGAGCGCGAGGCCGACCACCAGGCCGGCGGCGAGCAATCCCGTCGAGCGGGAGCGGGCCCCTCGTGTCCGTGTCATCGGTCGTCCTCGTCCGTCGGGCGTCCGGCTCGGTGCCGGACGTGCCGAGCCGATCGTAGGGAACCGCGCCGGGAGCGCACCCGCTGTTCCGGACCCGTGGCTGAGCATCCTCCCGGCTCGTCCCAGGCTTCCGCGGACACGACCGCGGCGACGTCACGGCAAGCGACGTCGCGTACATCCGTGCCGCACGGTGTGTACTCCATGGCGGGTCCGACGCGGCTCGCCACGTCGGTATCGTCAGCGGATCGGTCCACCCGATCAGGCCCGCGCACCGCCGCGCGGACCCCGACCCCCGCGGCCCCGGTCGCGAGCAGGAGGCAAGCACATGGCGTCACCGACCACCGTCACCGCCCCGCCCGGAACCGCGCGTGGTGGATCGCTGAAGCGGAGTCTCGGGCTGTGGGCGATCGTCGGGCTGGGCCTCGGGTACATGACGCCGACCGTGGTGTTCGACACCTTCGGGATCGTCTCGGGCGAGACGAACGGCGCCGTGCCGAGTGCGTACCTCATCGCCCTGGTGATCATGCTGCTCACGGCCGTCAGCTACGGGAAGATGGTCCGCGTCTACCCGGCGGCCGGGTCCGCCTACACGTACGTGCGCGAGTCGATCCACCCGAACGCCGGCTTCATGGTCGGCTGGGCGTCCCTCCTCGACTACCTGCTGCTCCCGATGGTGAACGCGCTCATCATCCGGCTGTACCTCGAGCAGGTCTTCCCGGCGCTGCCGGCGTGGGTGACGGTCGTCGTCTACACGCTCTTCGTCACGACCGTGATCTGCCTGTCGATGCGCGGCACCTCGAACCTCAACATGGTCCTGCTGATCGGCGCGATCCTGGCGATGATCGCGTTCGTCGTGTTCACCGTGATCGAGCTCGTCCAGGGCGCGGGTGCCGGCACCGTCGTCAGTGCCGGACCGTTCGTGCACGACGGTGTCACGATGTCCGCCCTGCTCACCGGCGCGACCGTGGTGTGCTTCTCGTTCATCGGGTTCGACGCGGTGACGATGTACACGGAAGAGGCGAAGAGCATCCGCATCATGCCGAAGGCGATCCTCCTGACCGTCCTGATCGGCGGGCTCATCTTCCTCGTCTCGGCGTACTTCGCGCAGCTCCGATTCCCGACGAACGCGCCGTTCGGCGAGTTCACCGACGACCCGCTCCCCCAGATCGGACTGCTCGTCGGCGGTCGGGTGTTCCAGGCGATCCTCGTCGCCGCCGGGTTCGTCGCCGCACTCGCCTCCGGCCTGGCCTCGCACGCCAGCGTCGCCCGCATGCTGCTCGTGATGGGACGCAACAACGTCCTGCCGAAGCGGGTGTTCGGGTACGTGAGCCCGCGCACCCGCACCCCGATCCCGAACGTCGTCATCGTCGGCGCGGTCACGCTCCTCGCGATGACGTTCTCGCTCGACACCATCTCGGCGTACATCAACTTCGGCGCCCTCATCGCCTTCACGTTCGTCAACCTGACGGTCATCGTGCACTTCGCCTGGCGTGGGGGCCGTCGGCACACCGCCCGTGACCGGTTCGCCTACATCGTGCTCCCCGGGGTCGCGATGCTGCTGACGGGTGTTCTCTGGTCGCAGCTGCACGCCGACGCCCTGATCGCCGGCGGTGTCTGGGCCGCGATCGGCTTCGTGTACCTGCTGGTGATCACGAAGGGGTTCCGGATCCAGCCGAAGGGCTTCGACGAGAACCAGCCCGTCACCGGCGTCAACAAGCAGCTGACCGACCAGGTCTGACCGACCACCCGGCCCGAACCACACAGGAGACACGATGAACGACACGGCAACCGTCTACGCGGTCACCGACCCGGCCACCGGGGACACCCTCGCCACGTTCCCGACGATCACCGACGAGGACCTCCGCACGGCGATCGACACCGCCGACCGGACGCACGCCGAGTGGTCGCGCACGAGCACCGTCACCGATCGCGCCGCGCTGCTGCACCGCGTCGCGGACCTCTACCGGGAGCGCCGGGACGACCTCGCGACGACGATCGTCCGTGAGATGGCGAAGCCGATCGACCAGGCCTTCGGCGAGGTCGACTTCTGCGCCGACATCTACGACTACTACGCCGACCACGCCGCCGAGTTCCTGGCCGACCAGCCCATCACCCTGGCGGACGGCAGCGCGGGCAGCGCCTTCATCCGGAAGTCGTCGATCGGCGTGCTGCTCGGCATCATGCCGTGGAACTTCCCGGCGTACCAGATCGCCCGGTTCGCCGGTCCAAACCTCGTCATCGGCAACACCGTCCTGCTCAAGCACGCCCCGCAGTGCCCCGAGTCCGCACTCGCCATCGAGCGGATCTTCCACGACGCGGGCTTCCCCGAGGGCGCCTACACGAACGTCTTCGCCACGAACGACCAGGTCGCCGACGTGATCGCCGACCCGCGCGTGCAGGGTGTCTCGCTCACCGGCTCGGCGCGCGCCGGTGCCGCCGTCGCCGAGATCGCCGGCCGCAACCTCACCAAGGTCGTCCTCGAACTCGGCGGCTCGGACCCGTTCATCCTGCTGTCGACCGACGACCTCGACGCGGTCGTCGAGTCGGCCGTCGCCACCCGCCTCGAGGGCAACGGCCAGGTCTGCAACGCCGCGAAGCGCTTCCTGGTCGCCGACCACCTGTACGACGACTTCCTGGCGAAGTTCACCGACGCGATGGCTGCGGTCTCCCCCGCCGATCCGACACAGCCCGGCGCCGAGCTCGGTCCGCTGTCCTCCCCCGCCGCCGCGGACCGGCTGCAGGAGCAGCTCACCGCCGCCACCGCCCAGGGTGCCACCGTCGTCACCGGCGGGCAGCGCCAGGGCAACGCCTTCACCCCGACGATCCTGACCGGGGTCACGCCCGACAACGACGCCTACCGCGAGGAGTTCTTCGGCCCGGTCGCCGCCGTGTACCGCGTCGAGGACGAGGACGCCGCGGTCACGATCGCCAACGACACCCCCTACGGCCTCGGTTCGTACCTCTTCACGACCGACGCCGAGCAGGCCCTGCGCGTCGCCGATCGGATCGACGCGGGGATGGTCTACGTGAACATCGTCGGGGCGGACAGCCCGGAGCTCCCCTTCGGCGGCGTCAAGGCGAGCGGCTTCGGCCGCGAGCTCGGCCCGCTCGGGGCCGACGAGTTCGTCAACAAGAAGCTGATCCGCATCGGCGGCTGACGCCCTGGACCCGGAACGCGGCGGACGGGAGGCGCGGTGTCGGCTGGCACCGCGCCTCCCGTCCTTGTATAAGCAGATGTATAGTTTCCACGGGTACGGAGGAGGACATCATGACCGTCACGACCATCGATCTCGACCAGGCCGTCCTCGACACTGCCAAGGAGCTCACGGGCGCGCGCACGAACCGCGACGTCGTGAACCGCGCACTGCAGACGCTCATCGCGGTCCGACGCCAGCCGGCCGCCGTCGAGCGGATCATCGCACGGACCTTCACGGACGAGCAGACAGAAGCGGCCGTCGAACACTACGACGCACCGGGATCCTCCTCGGACGAGGCGTGAGCGCGTACATCGTCGACAACTCCGTTTGGTGGAAGGCCGGACGCCATGCCGGTATCGCTACGCGACTCCGTGCGGTGTCGACGCAGGACCTCATCATCACGTGCCCCCCGCAGGTGCTCGAGTACTGCTTCTCCGCGCGGGACGCCGCCGAGCACGCGGATCTCCGACGAGACATGGAGGTGTTCTTCCCCGCCGAAGAGCACCCGAGCGCGACCGACGTCCTCACGCTGCAGAGTGCGCTGTGGAACGGCGGGTACGTCCGCGGTGCCGGCACCGTCGACTCACTGATCGCCGCCTACGCGATCGCGAACGAGGCGATCGTGCTCACGGCGGATCGTGACTACGACCACATCGCCGCCGTCGTTCCGGACTTCCGGCACGAGTACCTGCCGGAGCGGTAGGCGGCGCGACACCACGGCTCTGCACGACGGGAGGCGCGGTGCCGGCTGGCACCGCGCCTCCCGTCCGTCCATGGTGCGGCCCGGGACTAGACCAACGCGGTGAAGGACGCGTCCCGCACCAGCACGGTCGCGGCGTCGCCGCCGACGGCCTGGTCCTGGTCGCTCGACAGCCCGAGCGACCAGCTCCCACCGCCCGGCTTCTCCGGCAGCGTGAACTCGACCGTGGTGTCCGAGGCGTTGAGCAGCACCGCCACGGTGTCGTCGCCCTGCGTCAGCACGAGGGTGACGGCACGGTTCCCACCATCGGCCCAGTCGCCGTCCTCGAACCCCTGCGCATCGGCCCGGAGCACCTGCACGGTCGACTCCGAGTCGCCGGGCGCCGTGCGGTACCACTCGGGGCGGAGCGCCGGGTGCTCCTGACGGAACGCGATCGCTGCCGTCGTGAAGGCGAGCAGGTCGTGGTCGGCGGCGGCCCAGTCGAACCACGAGATCTCGTCGTCCTGGCAGTAGGCGTTGTTGTTGCCGCCCTGCGACCGCGCGATCTCGTCGCCGCCGAGGATCATCGGCACACCGGCGGAGAGCAGCAGCGTGCCGAGGAAGTTCCGACGCTGCCGATCGCGGTAGTCGTTCACCGCACCGTCGTCCGTCGGCCCCTCGACGCCGCCGTTGAACGAGGTGTTGTTGCTCTCGCCGTCGTTGTTGTCCTCGCCGTTGGCCTCGTTGTGCTTCTCGGCGTACATCGTCAGGTCGGCCAGCGTGAAGCCGTCGTGCGCGGTGACGAAGTCGACCGAGCACAGCGGCGAGCGCCGCGACCCCTCGTAGACGTCCGGGCTGCCGAGGACGCGCTGCACGGCGTCGCCGAGGGTGCCCTCGTCGCCACGCCAGAACGCCCGGAGGTCGTCGCGGTACTTGCCGTTCCACTCCGACCAGTCCGCGGGGAAGCCACCCACCTGGTAGCCGGCGGTGTCCCACGGCTCGGCGATCATCTTGACCTCCCGCAGGATCGGGTCCTGGTGGATGATGTCGAGGAACGCGGAGTGCTTCTCGGCCTCGCCGTCCTGCCGGGTCAGCGTTGTGGCGAGGTCGAACCGGAAGCCGTCGACGTGCATCTCCTCGACCCAGTAGCGGAGCGAGTCGGTGATGAGCCCGAGCGCGGACGGGTGCGACACGTTGAGGCTGTTGCCCGTGCCGGTGGTGTCGAAGTAGTTCGCCTCGTCGCCCTCGACCAAGCGGTAGTACGCCTGGTTGTCGATGCCCTTGAACGACAGCGTCGGGCCCATGTGGTTGCCCTCGGCGGTGTGGTTGTAGACGACGTCCATGATGACCTCGAGGCCCGCGGCGTGCAGGGCCTTGACCATCTCCTTGAACTCGGTCACCTGCTGCCCGGCGGTGCCCGAGGACGAGTACTCGTCGTGCGGCGCGAAGAAGCCGATCGAGTTGTAGCCCCAGTAGTTCCGCAGGCCCTTGTCGGCGAGCGTCGAGTCCTGCACGAACTGGTGCGTCGGCAGCAGCTCGACGGCGGTGACGCCGAGGTCGGTGAGGTGCTTGATCGCTGCCGGGTGCGCCAGCCCCGCGTACGTGCCGCGGATCTCCTCGGGCACGTCGGGGTGCTGCTTCGTGAAGCCCTTGACGTGCACCTCGTACACGACGGTGTCCCGGAGGGACGTGCCGGGGCGACTGTCACCGTCCCAGTCGAACTCGCGGTCGGCGACGACGGACTTCGGCATGGCACCTGCGGAGTCCGTGTCGTCGCGCTGGTCCGGGTGCTCCATGTCGTGGCCGAAGAGCGCCTGCCCCCACTCGTACGTGCCGTCGACGGCGGTCGCGTAGGGGTCGAGCAGGAGCTTGGCGGCGTTGTGGCGGAGGCCGTTCGCCGGGTCCCACGCACCGTGCACGCGGAAGCCGTAGCGGGTGCCCACGGTGACGTCCGGGACGACGTCGTGGAAGGTGTAGCCGGTGCGGTTCCGGAGTTCGGTGCGGTGTTCGGTGCCGTCCTCGTCGAAACGGCAGAACTCGACGCGCTCGGCGGTGCTGGAGAAGAGGGCGACGTTCGCGCCGCCGTCGACGAGCGTCACGCCGAGCGGGGTGCGGGAGGAAGTGGTCATGTCGTCCTTGTACCGGTCGGCCGCTGTGACCACGGCTGGCTGGCGTACCCCGGCCCGTCACACCGCGGTCACTCGGGGATCCCCGAGGCGCCGTCCGGACGGCGCTGCCCGAGCTCTTCGCGGAGTGCGCGGACCTCGGCTGTCAGCTCCCGGATCTCGCGACGCGTCGCACTCTGGGCGGCCTCGTCCCGCTGCCCGACCTGCTCGATGATCCAGCTGGCGAGGGTGGCGGTGACGACACCGAGCAGGGCGATCCCACCGATCATCACCCCGGTCGCGATCAGCCGGCCCGCATCGGTCACCGGCGTCAGGTCGCCGTAGCCGACGGTGGTGATCGTCACGACGGCCCACCAGAGGGCGTCGCCGAAGGACACGATGGTCGCCCCGGGCGCGTGCCGCTCGACGTCGAACACCGCGAGCGCCGACACGAAGACCAGCAGCGCGGTCGTCACGACGACGTACAGCGTGACGCGGCCCCGGACCGCGGCGCCGGTGGTGTGCTGCAGCACCCGGAACAGCTGGACGAGTCGGAGCAGCCGGAGTGGACGCAGGAACGGCAGTGCCACCGCGGCCAGGTCCAGCAGGTGTCGCAGGAACCACCGGAACCGCCGCTCCGCGAGCACGAGCATCACCACGTAGTCCACGACGAACAGGACCCACGTGACGTTGACCACGAGTTCGCACGCGAGACGCGCTCCGCCCCGTGGCTCGGCGAGGATCTCGACCGCGTACGCCGCGAGGAACGCGAGCGCCGCCGCTGCGAGTGGCCACTGGGTCACGCGCACCCACTGCGCCTGCGTCCACCTCATGGACGAACGCTAACGTGCGCGCGGCCGGACGGGAGGTGTGCCCCGCCTCCCGTCCGTCGGCCGATCGCGTCAGACCGCGATCCGCCCACCGTCCACGGGCAGGACGGCGCCGTGCACGAAGGAGGCAGCGTCCGTGGCGAGGAAGACGATCGCCTCGGCGACCTCGTCGGCCGTGCCCGGTCGTCCGGCGGGGCCGGCGGCGGCGAGCTGGTCGAGGCTCTCGCCCATGGCGGCCGTGCCCTCGGTCCGGGTCGGGCCGGGGCTCACGGCGTTGACGCGGACGCCGGCGGGGCCGAACTCGGCCGCCCACGACTTCGTCAGCAGGACGAGTGCAGCCTTCGTCGAGCCGTACAGACCCATGCCGGCCGCACCGAACTCGGCAACCATCGTCGTGACGTTCACGATCGCACCCGATCCCCGCTCCGCCATGCCGGGAGCCAGCTCGGAGACGAGGAAGTACGGCGCCTTGACGTTGATGTCGAAGACCTCGTCGAAACCCTCAGAGGTGGTGTCTGCCGTGGCACCGAAGGGGAAGATGCCCGCGCTGTTGACGAGGACGTCGACCCTGCCGTCTCCGATCTCGAGTGCTGCTGCAGCGAGCTCCTTCGCGCTCGAGGCGTCGCGCAGGTCGGCTCGGACGAAGTCGGCGGAGCCGCCGGCAGCCCGGATGCGCTGCACCACCTGATCGCCGCGCTCGGTGTTGCGACCGGAGACGACGACGTGCATCCCCGCCGCGGCGAGCCGCTCGGCGGTGGCGCGGCCGATGCCGCTGGTGGATCCGGTGACGAGAGCGATTGAGGCCATGGTCGTGTCCTAACTGAACAGATCGGTTCGATTGAAGTACTGGTAACTGTACAGATCAGTGCAGTAAAGTCAAACCGTGTCCGACACCACCGCTCCTCGCACCCGCCGCCGCCCCGCGTACGAGCGCGCCGTCGCCACCGCCGACCGGCTCTTCTACGAGCAGGGCATCCACGCAGTGGGCGTCGACCAGGTCGCGGCCGAGGCGGACATCTCGAAGGCGAGCCTCTACACGCACTTCCGGACTAAGGACGACCTCGTGCTCGGCTACCTGCGTGGCCGGAGCCGGGCGTGGCAGGAGCACGTCGCGGCCGAGCTGCCCGGGCGCGGGAGCACGCCACGCGAACAGGTGCTGGTGGTGTTCGACCTGCTCGGAGAGTGGTTCCATGAGCCGGGGTACCGCGGCTGTCCGTTCATCAACGTCGAGGCGGAGTACGGCCCCGGACACCCGACGCACGAGGTGACGCTCGAACACCGTGCGTGGGTCCGGGAACTCTTCACGTCGCTCCTCGCCGAGGCCGGCGCAGCCGATCCGGACGGCACGGCGCTGCAGCTGTGCCTGCTCTACGACGGAGCGATGGCGAGCGCGCAGGCCGACCCGTCGCGGCCCTGGGCGGCGGCGGCGCGTACGGCGGCCGAGCGGGTCATCGAGGCCTGACGATGCCGGACCCGCTGGAGCGTGCCGGGGTCAGAGTCGACCCGGCACGAGACGCAGCCGCGGCGGCCGGAGCTGCGCCAGCGTGCTGTCGGCAGCGCACCGGTACCGGATGACGTCGTCGTCGATCGGAGCCGAGGCGGACTCGGCCGGAGCCCACAGCAGCTGGTCCCGGTCGTCCCGACCACACGGCCGGACCGCCGGACGCTCGAGGATGGCCGTCCAGACCTCGGAGACGCGCTCGGCGGCCCGACTGTCCAGCACGACGCAGAACCCTCCGGACTGCGGCGACCGGGCCCGGTCACGACGCCGGAGCCGGATCGGTACGTCGAAGGCCGCCCACCGGTCCGCGACCGCGAGGTGCCGCAACCAGTCGTCCACCGGGAGGCGGTCGATCCACCGGAAGGCGACGGTGGAGTTCGCCGCGATCACGGCCTGGTGGCGGTCGACCCCGTCCACCAGGAACACCCCCTGGTTCCGCAACGGGTAGCGCACCTGCCGACGCCGGAGTGCGTGGGCGGTCGCCAGCATCTCGCGCGGTGAGTGGTTGACGAGGCGTCCTGACACCACCACTTCGACGTGCAGCCGCTCGTCCCGCGCACGGTCCGGCGAGACGCCCTCTCCCGCTGCGAGGCCGGGGTCGGTCTGCTGGCCGGCCTCCCAGACCTGCGCGTCGGTCGCCCACCGGTACGTGACGGCGTCGAGCACCATGTCCACGGTGGGTTGCCAGGATCCGAGCCACGCGGCGTGCCCGAGCTGGTTCTGCTGGTCGGCCGCGCGCGTGGCTGCCCGACCCGCCCGCCACGCGACGACGGCCGACGCGACCGCCACCGGGAGGCTCACCGTCGCGGCGACCGCGCTGATCGTTGCTGCGGTCGTCTCGTCCATGCCCCGATCATCGCAGGGACCGCCGACGGCGCGGGTGACGTCCGGAAGGGACTACTGCGGGTCCGCCGGCTCGCCGCCCGAGTCGTGGTCGCTGTCCTGCTCCGGGTCCTGGGTGGCGTTCCCCGAGGGCGAGCCGTCCGGCAGGTCCTCGGTGTACTGCCGCTCGGTGTCGGTCGGGTCGCTGGTTCCGCTGGTGTCACTCATGTCCGGGACCGTACGCGCGGTGCGTCCGGTGTCCGTTCAGGACCGGCATCGATCAGCGGAGGAGCCGCACCGTCGCGCCGATCGGCCCGAAGCTCGACGTGGCGCCGTCCGGCTCGAAGCCGTTCCGCTGGTAGAAGGCGCGTGCCCGCGGGTTGTCCTCGGCCACCCACAGCGAGGCCGGTCTGGCTCCGAGGACGGCGTCGAGCAGCGCCTGGCCGGTGCCGTCGCCGTGGGCGCGCGCGAGCACGTAGAGCATCGTGAGCTCCTCGGGCCGGACGGCGTCGGGCCCGGTCGTCGCGTCGACCGCGGCGAAACCGACGATGCCCTCCGGGCCGTCGGCGACGACCGCCTCGAACGTGCCGTGGGCGAGGTTCGTCCGCCACATCTCGAGCCGCCGTCCGAGGTCGAACCACGGATCGGTGTCCGGGTCGGCGACGAACCGGCCGTACGTCTCGCGCCAGGACGTGGTGTGCACCCGGGCGATGCCCTCGGCGTCGGCGGTGGTCGCCGGGCGGATCGTCACGGCATCGGTCGACGGATTCCCCATGGGACGACCGTACCGGCCCGACCCGCACCGATGACGGACGGGAGGCACGGTGCCGGCCCGCACCGCGCCTCCCGTCCACCTCGGCGTGGGTCTACCGCACCGCCGGCTGCGGCAACGAGGCGAGGATCTCGGCGGCCGCTTCGCGGCCCATCCGCACCGCCCCGTCGACGTGCTGGTAGCCGTGCCCGGCGAGGTCGCTCGACGCGAACCGGATCGGACCGACGGCGGCCCGCTGGTCGGCCCCGTACCGGACGAGCCCGCCCAGGTCGAAGCTCGCCGCGTAGGCGCCTCGGGTCCACTCCTCGGTCCCCCAGTCGCTCTCGTAGTAGACGACGGGTCGGCGCGCCTCGTCGCCGTAGTAGTGCGCGAGCGAGTCGAGCACCCGGGCCTTGCGCTCGTCGGCGGACAGCGCGAAGACGTCGTCTGCGTGCTGGTCGGAGACGAACCCGACGAGGGTGCCCTGCTCGGAACCGTGCATCGAGTTGTCGTAGGCCTCGTGCACGAGCTCGTACGGGCTGAACGCCGTGCCGGACAGCCCGGCGCCGCGCCAGAACGGCCGGTCGTAGACGGCGTGCACCTTGATGACGAAGCCCATCGACAGGTGCTGGTGCAGCTGGTGCTGGCGGCGCGGGAGCGGCGGCTCGTACGAGATGCGGGAGTACAGGGGCGGCGGGACGGCCACGAGCGCCTGGCGGGCTCGGACCTCGATGCCGCCGTCGGCGATGGCCACCACGCCCTCGTCGTCCCACCGCAGGGTGCGCACCGGAGCACCCAGGTGGACGTCCGCACCGAGACGTGCGGCCAGCCGCTCGGACACCTGCTGCATGCCGCCGACGACGCGCTTGTCGAGGATGAAGTCGGCGTCGACGAGGTTCGAGAAGCTCCCGGCCGACGCCGCCATGAGCAGGGCCTGCAGCGCCGAGAAGGTGTGCGCCGGCTTGGTCAGCATGGCGCCGGCGATGAAGAGCTCGACGTTCTCGGTCGCGACCCGGTCGTCGCTCAGCCGCCGGAGCCACTCCCGGAAGGACACCTCGTCGAGGGCCGCCGCGTCCGGGGTCTCCCACGGCCTCGACGGGTCGACCTTCGCGACGTACTCGTCCACGACCGCGACGAGTCGTTCGATCTCGGCGGCGGTCGTCTCGGGCAGCGGGAAGATGTCGCCCGTGTACTCGGTGCGGGTGCCGTGCTCGTCGATGTAGACGCTGGAGCCCTCGCGGTAGCGGTCGTACGTCTCGAGGCCGAGTTCGTCCAGGGTCTCGAGCAGGGCGGTCTGGTCGGGCGAGACCCACTGGCCGCCGATCTCGAGCGTCACGCCCTCGATGTCGTTCGTCCACGTCCGTCCACCGACGCGGTCGCGGGCCTCGAGCACGGCCACGCGCTTCCCCTCGGCGACGAGGCGGTTCGCGGCGACGAGCCCGGTGACCCCGGCGCCGATGACGACGACGTCCTTCTCGATGGTCATCGCTGCGTTCCCTTCGTGCGCCCGAACGGGTCGGGCGTGAGTGTGTACATGGTCTCGAGGTACTCGGCGATGCCCTCGCCGCCGCCCTCGCGCCCGAGTCCGGACTGCTTGACCCCGCCGAACGGTGCCGATGCGTTCGAGACGACCCCGGTGTTCAACCCCAGCATCCCGGTCTCGAGCTGCTCCATGAGTCGCTGCCCGCGAGCAGGGTCCTCGGTGAACGCGTACCCGACGAGCCCGTACTCGGTGTCGTTCGCCGCAGCGATCGCCTCGTCCTCGGTCGAGAACGTCCGGATCGCCAGGACGGGACCGAAGATCTCGTCGCGGAGCAGGTCGCTGCCGGGCTGCACGTCGGTGATGACGGTCGGCGCGTAGAACGTGCCGGGGCCGTCGACGGGGTGGCCGCCGGTCCGGAAGGTCGCACCGCGGTCGAGGGCGTCGGAGACGAGCCGGTGCGCCTTGTCGATCGCGCGCTGGTCGATGAGCGGCCCGATGGCGACGCCGTCCTGGGTCCCCCGCCCGACGGTCATCCCTTCAACGCGCGACGTGAGCCGTCGGGCGAACTCCTCGGCGACGTCCTCGTGCACGAGGAACCGGTTCGCGGCGGTGCAGGCCTGTCCGGTGTTCCGGAACTTCGCGGCGAGCGCCCCCTCGACGGCGAGGTCGAGGTCCGCGTCGGCGAACACGAGGAACGGGGCGTTCCCGCCGAGCTCCATGCTCGTCCGCAGCACGTTCTGCGCTGCCTGGGCGAGCAGCGTCCGACCGACGGGGGTCGACCCCGTGAACGACAGCTTCCGGAGTCGCGGGTCGGCGATGATCGGCTCGGACAGTGCACCGGCGTGCGTGGTGGGCACGACGTTGACGACACCGGCCGGCACGCCCGCGTCGCGCAGCAGCTCGGCGAACAGCAGCGTGGTGAGCGGCGTGAGCTCGGCGGGCTTCACGACGACCGTGCACCCGGCGGCGAGCGCGGGGGCGATCTTGCGGGTGGCCATCGCGAGCGGGAAGTTCCACGGTGTGATGAGGAACGCCGGGCCGACCGGCTTGTGGCTGACGATCGCGCGACCGGAGCCCTCGGGGTTGGTGCCGTAGGAGCCGCCGATGCGCACGGCTTCCTCGGAGAACCAGCGGAGGAACTCGCCCCCGTACGTGACCTCGCCGTTCGCCTCGGCGAGTGGCTTGCCCATCTCCAGCGTCATGAGCAGGGCGAAGTCGGCGCGGCGCTCCTGGAGCAGGTCGAACGCCCGGCGCAGGATCTCGGCGCGCTCGCGCGGCGGGGTGGTCGCCCAGCTGCGCTTCGCCGCGTCGGCCGCGTCCAGGGCGGCGACACCGTCATCGGGGGTTGCGTCGGCGATCTCCAGGAGCGTCTCGCCGGTGGCGGGGTCGACGACGGGGAACGTTGCTCCGTCGGCTGCCGGCCGCCAGGCGCCGTCGACCAGGAGGCCCGTGGGGACCTTCGCGAGCAGCTCGCGCTCGGCCGCGGTCCGGTCTACCGCGGGGGCGGTGTGGGTCTGCTGGGTGTCGGTCATGCGGTTGCGAGTCCTTCCAGGACGACGTCGAGCCCGTCGTGGAGCAGGTCGTCGCCGATCGCGAGCGGGGGGAGGAAGCGGAGGACGTTGCCGTACGTCCCCGCGGTGAGGGCGATCACGCCGTGCTCGTACGCGTACCGTACGACCCTTCCGGTGAGCGCGGCGTCGGCTTCCCCGGTCGCCGGGTCGACGAGCTCGACGGCGACCATCGCTCCGCGGCCACGGACGTCGCCGATGCGGGGGTCCGTCGCCTGTGCGGTGCGGAGTCGTCCGAGCAGCACGTCGCCGATCTCGGCCGCGCGCTCGACCAGGCCGTCGTGCTCGAAGGCGTGGATCGCCGCGAGCGCTGCGGCGCACGCGACGGGGTTGCCGCCGTACGTGCCGCCGAGTCCGCCGACGTGGGCCGAGTCCATGATCTCCGCACGCCCGGTGACGGCGGAGAGCGGCATGCCGCCGGCCATGCCCTTGGCCGTGGTGACGACGTCCGGGACGACGCCCTCGTGCTCGCTGGCGAACATGGCACCGGTGCGGGCGAACCCGGTCTGGACCTCGTCCGCGATGAAGACGACGCCGTTCGCGGTCGCCCACTCGGACAACGCGGAGAGGAAACCGGGCGCCGGGACCACGAAGCCGCCCTCGCCCTGGATCGGTTCGATGAGCACGGCCGCCGTGTTCTCGGCACCGACCTGCTTCTCGATCTGGGAGATCGCGCGCTTCGCCGCCTCGGCGCCGGACAGCCCGCCGTCGCGGAACGGGTACGACATCGGGACGCGGTACACCTCGGGTGCGAAGGGACCGAAGCCGTTCTTGTAGGGCTGGTTCTTCGCGGTCAGCGCCATCGTGAGGTTCGTCCGGCCGTGGTAGGCGTGGTCGAACACCACGATCGCCTGCCGACCGGTGTGCTTGCGCGCGATCTTCACCGCGTTCTCGACCGCCTCGGCGCCCGAGTTGAACAGCGCGGTCCGCTTCTCGTGGTCGCCGGGGGTGAGTCGGTTGAGGGCCTCGGCGACCTCGACGTACCCGTCGTAGGCGGCGATGGTGAAGCACGTGTGCGTGAACGCCTGGACCTGCTGCTGCACGGCGTCCACCACGCCGGGGTGGGCGTTGCCGACGCTGGTGACGGCGATCCCGGAACCGAGGTCGATCAAGGAGTTGCCGTCGGCGTCGACGACCACGCCGCCTCCGGCCGCGACGACCGCGATCGGCACCGCGACCCCGACGCCGGACGCCACCGCTCGGGACTTCCGTTCGAGGAGCGCGCGGGAGCGCGGGCCCGGCACCTCCGTGACGAGCCGCCGTTCCTGGGGCAGCGATGGGCCGCCCGCGGCGGCGCTGGTCGAGGGTGCGACGGTGGAGGACATGCGCCGATCGTAGGAGCCGGTCCTCACCCCTGGCGCTGTCCACCGTGTACACCGGTGGCCCTCTCGATCGACGCAGCGGATAGGGTGCCCCCATGCCCGCGACCCTGCGCTCCCTGCTGCACCGCGCCGACCTGCGACTCCGGCTCCTGACGGCCACGGACTCGGCCCTCGATGCTCCGCTGTCGTGGCTGCACAGCTCCGACCTCGAGGACCCGACGCCGTTCCTCGCCGACGGTCAGGGCCTGCTGACGACCGGCACGCAGTTCGGCGCCGACACCGAGGTCACGGCCGCCGTCGCCGACGCCTACGTCGCCCGGCTCGTGCGCCGGGGTGTCGTCGCACTCGGGTTCGGTGACGAGGTCGTTCGCACGGGCACGCCGCCGCAGCTCGTCGACGCCTGCACGGAGCAGGGGCTCGCACTCTTCGAGGTCCCGTACGAGACCTCCTTCATCGCCGTCGCGCAGGCGAACGCGGACGCCGTCGCCCGGGACGCGAACGCCCGCAACGCCTGGGCCCTCGCCGCACAGCGCGCCATCTCGCTCGCGGCCATGCGACCGGACGGCCTCGGGGCGACCATCGCCGAGCTGTCCCGACAGCTCGGCGGGTGGGTCGGCCTGTTCGACGTCTCCGGGCGGCTCGACCGCGGCCACCCCGCCGAGGGCGTCCCCGCCGACGACCTCGAGGTGCTCCGGGGCGAGGCGCTCCGGCTCCTCCGCGCCGGACAGCGGGCGAGCCTCCCGGTGACGACCGAGCACCGCACCGGGTTCTCGCTGCAGACCCTCGGCAGTGGCGGCCACCTCAGCGGTGTCCTCGCCATCGCCAACGGTGGTGCGCTCGACCGGGCCGGCCGCGAGGTCGTCACCGCGGTCATCGCGCTGGCCGGCCTCGCACTGCAGCAGAACCGCGAGCTCGCCCGGGCGCGTGGCCTCCTCCGCACCGGCCTCCTCACCATGCTGTCGGTGGGCGACCCCGCCGTCGTGGACACCACCTCGCGCGAGGTGTGGGGACCGCTGCCCGCCGAACCTGTCCGGATCGCCGCGGTCGACGTCCCCGAGCAGGACCTCGACACCGTGGTCGACCTGCTCGAGCTGTGGGTGCAGGACCGCCCCGGGCGGCTCTTCTTCGCCGCGGACGACGAGCTCTTCCTCTGCGTCGGCGCCGAGGACACCCTGATCGTCGAGGAGCTCGTCGACCGCTTCGACCTGCACGCCGGGCTCTCCGACGGCGCCACGTACCGGTACTTCGGCCGCGCCCGGACCGAGGCCGTCCAGGCGCTCGACCGACGGCGGGAGGGTCGACCCGGCACCACCGAGTTCGGCGACCTCGCCCGCGAGGGTGTACTCGCCCACCTCGCCCACGTGGACGTCGACGCCGGAGCCGTCGCCCGCTCCTTCCTCGCGCCCCTGCTCGACCACGATCGCACAGCGGGGACCGAGCTCACCCGCACGGTGCGGACCTGGCTCGAGCAGAACTGCGAGTACGACCGCACCGCCCAGGCACTCGGCATCCACCGGCACACCGCCCGCGCCCGGGTCGAGCACGCCGGACGGCTGCTCGAACGGGACCTGACGGTGTTCGCCACCCGCGCCGACCTCTGGGCGGCGTTCGTCGTCGAGGGCGCCTGAGGCGCGCCTAGGCTGGCGTCGTGCCGACCACTCCGACCCGCCGGCGTCTGAGCCCTGCCGAGCGGGAGGCCCAGATCGCCGAGGCGGCCGTCGCCGTCGCCCGCGCCGAGGGCCTCGCCGCCGTGACCCTGCGTGGTGTGGCCGCTGCGATCGGAGTCGCGCCGTCCCTCGTCGCGCACTACCGCCCGGTGATGGAGGACCTCGTCGGCGACACCTTCCGCAGCGTGGCGAGCACCGAGGTGGCCGAGGTCCGTCGGATCGTGCACGAGCAGACCGGACCGGTCCGCCGCCTGGCGACCCTGCTCGCGTGCATCGCCGACCCCGCCCGGGACGACGTCGCCGCGCTCTGGGCCGACGCCTGGAGCCTGGGCCGAACGAACACCGCGCTCGCCGGCGCCGCGCGCGACGTCATGGACGGCTGGCAGGCGCTCGCGACCGAGGTGGTCCGCGACGGCGTCGACACCGGGGTCATGCGGACCGACGACCCGGACGCGGTCGGACGGCTGCTGTTCGCGCTCGTGGACGCGACGAACGGGTACGCCCTCGTGGACTACCTCGACCGACGGACGCGCGAGGACCTCGTCCGCACGACGATCGCGCACGCCGTCGGTGTCGACCCCGTCGCCCTCAGCGCTGCAGGGCCACCCACTGCAGGAGCATGATCGTCTTGCCGTCCGCGATCCGCCCGTCCGTCACCATCGCGAGCGCGTCGTCCAGCGGGAGCTCGAGCACCTCGATGTCCTCGCCCTCGTCCTCCAGCCCGCCACCCGCGTGCACGAGGTCGGCGGGCGAGTACGCACCGACGTACCCGTGGACCCGCTCGGTCACCGAGCCGGGGCTCATGAACGCGTCGAACACCTTCGTGAGGGTGCCGAGCCGGATGCCGAGCTCCTCCGCCGCCTCGCGCCGGACCGCCGTCTCCGGGTCGTCCTCGTCCAGCAGTCCCGCGGCGGCCTCGACGAGCATCCCGTCCGGGTGTCCGTTGACGTACGCCGGCCAGCGGAACTGCCGGGTGAGCAGCACGGTGTCGCGCCCGGGGTCGTGGGGCAGGACCGCCGCACCGTTGCCCCGGTCGTAGGTCTCGCGCTGCTGCCGGTCCCAGCGACCGTCACGGCGTCGGACGTCGAGGGTCGTCCGACGGAGCACGTGCCAGCCGTCCGAGACGACCTCGACGTCGCGCACGACCACGTCGGGGTTGCGGTCGAGGTCGCGGCCGACGGCGTCGAGACCGGTGCGTCCACGGCCGTCCGGGACGGTGGTGCCGGGTCGGGGGTCGGTCGTGCGCACGTCGTCCACGCCGCCACGCTAGCGTCCCGCCCCGGAGCCGATGCCGCCGGTACGATCGTCACGCCGCACCAGGGAGCGGCGGGGACGGGGAACACGGTGACGACGACGGACGACCTCAGGCGCTCACGCCCGACCCCACCGCCCGTCGTCCGGACGTCCGTCGTGCTCTGGGGCGTCTGGCTCGTCGTCGGCGTGGTCTCGACCGTGGTCGTCTCGGTGTCCGACCCGGCGACGACCGGGGCCGGTGTCGTCCTCGCCCTCGTGCTCGCGTTCGTGGTCTGGGCCGCGGTGGCCGCCGCGACCGTCCTGGTGTTGCGTGGGTCCGCGGTGGCACGGATCGTCCTCGTGGCGATCGCCCTGCTCCGTGCCGTCCTGAGCGTCACCGACGGCGGCCTGTCCCCGGCGCTCGTCCTGCTCTCCGTCGTCGCCGCGGTGCTGCTCTTCCTGCCCAGCGCGCGCCCGTTCTTCCGGCGAGCCGACACGACGGAGCCGAGCCGCGCCTCCAGGTCGACGGATCCCGACCGACCGCGCGACTGACGCCTGCCCTGAACGCGGAGAAGGCCCCCGGATCACTCCGGGGGCCTTCTCCGTTGCGTGGTGCGCGAGGGGGGACTTGAACCCCCACGCCGTTTCCAGCACACGGACCTGAACCGTGCGCGTCTACCAATTCCGCCACTCGCGCCAGCCCGAGAACACTACCACGCACAGACGCTGCCAGACGCCAACCACTACCATGCGTAAGGTCGACGACCGAGAACACTGGAGACCCATGGGCCTGTTGGACAGCTTCGAGCGAGGGCTGGAGCGCGCCGTGAACGGCGCGTTCGCGAAGACCTTCCGCTCCGGCGTGCAGCCCGTCGAGATCTCGAGCGCACTCCGCCGCGAGCTCGACACGAAGGCAGCCGTCGTCTCCCGCGAACGCATCCTCGTGCCGAACGAGTTCACGGTGCGCCTCGCGCCACCGGACTACACGCGCATGAACGACATCGGGCGGCCGCTCATCGACGAGCTGTCGCAGATGGTGCAACAGCACGCGGTCGCACAGAACTACTCCTTCTCCGGCCCGGTCACCATCCGGCTGCAGCAGGACGGCACGCTCTCCACCGGGATCCTGCAGATCGACTCCACCACGGTGCAGCGGGACGTCGCCTGGGTCGCCGTGCTCGACATCGGCTCGCAGCGCCACAAGCTGCAGCGCGGTCGCACCGTCATCGGCCGCGGGACCGACGCCGACATCACCGTCGCCGACACCGGGACGAGCCGCAAGCACGTCGAGGTCATCTGGGACGGCAAGCACGCCCAGGCCAACGACCTCGGGTCGACGAACGGCTCGAAACTGAACGGTGAGCGCTTCCAGCAGGCCATCGTGGAGCCGGATTCGACGATCGAGATCGGTCGTACCCGTATGGTGTTCCGGGTGATCCCCGAGAACGACGGAGGTACCAGGTGACCACAGGGCTGACCCTGCTCGTCCTGCGCTTCGCGTTCCTCGCGGTGCTCTGGCTGTTCGTCTTCGTGATCGTCTTCGCCCTGCGGAGCGACCTGTTCGGCCAGCGCGTGCGCACGATCCCGACGGACCCGAAGGCCGGTGCGTCCGGTCCGACGACCCCGGTGGTGCCGGCGGCAGCAGCCCCCGCCGCTGCGTCGGCGGGGGCCTTCACGGACCTCATCGGCCAACCGACGGGCGCGCAGCAGTCCGGCACGCCGGCTGCGACCCGCCTGGTGATCACCGAGGGCTCGCGCGAGGGCATGGAGATGCCGCTCGGGGGCGGCCCGATCACGATCGGCCGGTCGAGCGAGTCCAACGTGGTCATCCGCGACGACTACACGTCCACCAACCACGCCCGCCTCGAGCTCCGTGCCGACGGCTGGCTGCTCACCGACCTCGAGTCCACGAACGGCACGTTCGTCAACGGTCAGAAGGTGACCGCTCCCGTGATCGTCGCGGAGCGGACGCCGATCACGATCGGGACGACGACGTTCGAGCTGCGGCGGTAACCCGGGATGACCGCTCGCACGCTGAGCGCCGCTGTGTCCCACGTCGGGCGCATCCGCGCGAACAACCAGGACTCCGGCTACGCCGGTCAGCACCTGTTCGCGGTGGCCGACGGCATGGGCGGACACGCGGGCGGCGACGTCGCGTCGGCGATCGCGATCCGTCGCATCCGAGAGGTCGACCGCGAGTTCCCGTCGGCGCACGACGCCGAGTTCGCCCTGCAGTCGGCACTCATCGCGGCCAACCAGCTCATCACCGAGACGGTGTTCGAGCACCAGGAACTCACCGGCATGGGCACCACCGTGTCCGCGATGATCCGCGTCGGTGACCAGGTCGCGATCGCGCACATCGGCGACTCCCGCATCTACCGGCACCGCGACGGCGAACTGCAGCAGATCACGTCCGACCACACCTTCGTGCAGCGGCTCGTCGACAGCGGTCGGATCACCCCCGAAGAGGCAGCCGTGCACCCGCGGCGGTCCGTGCTCATGCGGGTGCTCGGCGACGTCGACGCCGCACCCGAGGTCGACACGGCGATCATGGACATCCAGCCGGGCGACCGCTGGCTGCTCTGCTCCGACGGCCTGTCGTCGTACCTGGCCGAAGAGCGGATCCGCCACGCACTCGCGTCGAACATGGACGCGAACCAGGTCACCCAGCGCCTCGTGAAGGAGACGCTCGACCACGGTGCGCCCGACAACGTCACCGTCGTCGTGATGGACGTCACCGACACCGAACCCGACGACGAGGACGACGCTGCCACGACGGTCGGGTCCGCGGCGGCACCGCTCACGTTCGAGGCGTCGACCGGCCGCAAGCCGATCCGCCTCCCCACGATCCTGCTCCACCCGCTCAAGGTCACGACCGCGCCCGAGGACTCGCACTTCGAACCCGAGTCCGACCAGTTCTTCGCCGAGCTCATCGCCGAGGACCGCCGTCGCCGCATCCGCCGACGGGTCTCGTGGACCGTCGCACTCGTCGTGGCCGTCGCCGCACTCGTCGGCGCGGTCTTCCTCGGCTGGCGGATCACCCAGGATCACTACTACGTCGGGACCGACCGCGGCACCGTCGCGATCTACAAGGGCGTGCAGCAGTCGATCGGGCCGATCGCCCTGTCCGACGTGTACGAGGACACCGACATCGCGGTGTCCGGGCTGCCGGAGTACACCCGCGAGAACGTCCGCTCGACGATCAACGCGCAGTCGCTCTCCGACGCCCGCGACATCGTCGACCGGCTCCGGAAGGCCGCCGAGACCGGTCAGGACCAGGCGGGGACCGGCGGCGACGGCGGATCACCGTCCCCGACGCCCTCGTCGTCGCCCTCCTCCACCCCGACGAAGTCGGCGTCGCCCGGGACGAAGCGATGAGCGGCGCGACCGCCCAGTCGTTCACGCAGGCGATCACGATCAAGCTGCGGGAGCCCGCGCGCGCCCGCAACCTCGAGCTCGTCCTGCTCGTCATCGCCTGCGGGATCTGCGCCGGCGCCATGGTCCTCGTGCAGCTCGGGACGAAGGGCAGGCTGTTCGACACCTCGGTGCTCTGGACGGGTGCCGGCATCCTCGGCCTCGCCCTCGTGATGCACGTCGTGCTGCGGATCGTCGCGAAGAACGCGGACCCGTTCATCCTGCCGGTCGCCCTGGTGCTGAACGGCATCGGCATCGCCGAGATCTACCGCATCGACGTCCACAACGGCCTCACCGGGTGGAGCGCGATCGGCGTGAAGCAGATCGTCTGGACGATGCTCGCGATGGTCCTGGCGATCATCACGGTCTCGGTCGTCCGGAACCACCGCTTCCTGCAGCGGTACCGCTACATCTTCATGTTCCTCACGATCGCGTTGCTGCTGCTGCCGATGCTGCCGGGCATCGGACTCAACGTGAACGGTGCCCGGGTCTGGATCCAGGTGGGGTCCTTCACCTTCCAGCCGGGCGAGCTCGCCAAGATCACGATGGCGCTGTTCTTCGCCGGGTACCTCGTCACCGCACGGGACTCCCTGTCGATCGTCGGCCGGAAGTTCCTCGGGATGACCTTCCCGCGGGCGCGCGACCTCGGTCCGATCCTGGTGATGTGGGCCGCGGCGATGGGTGTCCTGGTCTTCCAGCGGGACCTCGGTACCGCGCTGCTCTACTTCGGCCTCTTCCTGGTGATGATCTACGTCGCGACGGCGCGGCTGAGCTGGGTCCTCATCGGGCTCGTGCTGTTCGTCGGCGGTGCGCTCGTGGCGCAGTCCGTCCTGGTCTACGTGCACGGCCGGTTCGAGCAGTGGCTCGACCCGTTCAACCAGGAGATCTTCACCCGGCAGACCCAGGGCAGCTACCAGCTCGTGCAGGGTCTGTTCGGCTTCGCGAACGGTGGGATCACGGGGACCGGCCTCGGCCAGGGACGCCCGTACATCACGCCCGTCGCCAACGCGGACTACATCATCGCCTCGCTCGGTGAGGAGCTTGGGCTGATCGGCGTCTTCGCCATCCTGTCCCTGTTCATCATCCTGGCGTCGCGGGGCCTCCGCGTCGGGTTCATGGCGCAGGACGACTTCGGCAAGCTGCTCGGCGTGGGCTTCGGCTTCATCATCGCCCTGCAGGTGTTCGTCGTCGTCGGCGGCATCACCCGGGTCATCCCGGTGACCGGCCTCACGACGCCGTTCATGGCGGCCGGTGGTTCGTCCCTCGTCGCCAACTGGATCATCGCCGCGATGCTGCTGCGCCTGACCGATGCAATCCCCGCCGAACAGCGCGTGCAGCAGGGTGCGATCCCCGCTGCCCGTGGTCGCGGGACGACCAGGAAGGAGCGCAGCCGGTGAACCGACAGCTCCGCGGTGTCTCGACCGTCATCGTGCTCATGTTCGTCGCCCTCTTCGTGTCGACGACCTCGATCCAGTTCTTCTCGGCCGACTCGCTCCGTGCCGACTCGCGGAACTCGCGGACGATCCTCGCCAGCTACTCCACGAAGCGCGGGGCGATCCTCGTCAACGGCAGTCCCATCGCCGAGTCGACCCCGGTGGACGACCAGTACCAGTACCAGCGGAAGTACACGAACGGCGACCTGTACTCGGCCGTCACGGGGTACTTCACGATCGGGCAGGGCAACTCCGGCATCGAGAGCGCCGAGAACACCGTGTTGTCCGGCAACTCGGACGCCTCGTTCTTCCAAAACCTCAACGCGATCCTGACCGGCCAGGACGTCCAGGGCGACAACGTCAACCTGACGATCGACCCCGACGTCCAGAAGACCGCCTACGACGCGCTCGGCGACAACACCGGTGCCGTGGTCGCGATCCAGCCGAAGACCGGCAAGATCCTCGCCATGGTGTCGAAGCAGAGCTACGACCCGAACACCCTGACGTCGCACGACACCGACAACGTCATCGAGCAGTACAAGGCACTCGAGTCGAACCCGGCGAAGCCCCTGCAGAACCGGGCCATCGGCGGCGACCTGTACACGCCCGGGTCGGTCTTCAAGCTCATCGTGGCGTCCGCGGCGCTCGAGGGCGGCAAGTACGACCTCGACTCCGAGTTCCCGAACCCGTCCCGACTGCAGCTCCCCGGCACGAGCACGTACATCAACAACGCCGAGGGCGGCTCGTGCGGCGGCGGCGACAAGGTCAAGCTGCGCACGGCGATCCAGTACTCGTGCAACATCCCCTTCGCGGAGCTCGGTCAGAAGCTCGGCTACGACGCGATCAAGAGCATGGCCGACAAGTACGGCTTCGGCGACGCGATCGAGGTCCCGATGCGAGCCACAGCCAGCCAGTACCCCGACGTCAGCGACGACACCGCGCAGCTCATGCTGAGCTCGTTCGGCCAGGCCAGCGTCCGGGTGTCCCCGCTGCAGATGGCGATGGTGTCCGCCGGCATCGCGAACGGGGGCAAGGTCATGCAGCCGTCCCTCGTCGACTCGATCACCACGAGCGACCTGAAGACCGTCGAGTCCTTCTCCCCGAAGCAGTACAGCGACCCGCTCTCGTCGTCCGAGGCGAGCGACCTCACCGAGGCCATGCAGAGCGTCGTCAGCTCGGGGACCGGCACCAATGCCAAGATCGACGGTGTCGACGTCGCAGGGAAGACGGGCACGGCCGAAGGCGGCACGGGCGATCCCTACACACTCTGGTTCACGGGCTTCGCCCCGGCGAAGGACCCCGAGGTGGCCGTCGCGGTCGTCGTCGGGAACGGCGGCGGACTCGGGCAGTCCGGGGTCGGCAACACGGTCGCGGCTCCGGTCGCGAAGAAAGTCATGGAGGCGGTGCTGAACAAATGAGACCCACCAGCGGACTCACCTTCGGTGGGCGGTACCAGCTCTCGTCCCGCGTCGCGATCGGCGGCATGGGAGAGGTGTGGCAGGCCACCGACCTCGTCATCGGCCGGACCGTCGCACTCAAGATCCTCAAGGACGAGTACCTCGGCGACCCGGGCTTCCTCGAGCGCTTCCGCGCCGAGGCACGCCACGCTGCGCTCGTCAACCACGAGGGCATCGCGAACGTCTTCGACTACGGCGAGGAGGACGGCAGCGCCTACCTCGTGATGGAGCTCGTTCCGGGCGAAGCGCTCTCGACCATGATCGAGCGGGAGCACACGCTGCCGGTCGACAAGGTCCTCGACATCGTCGCGCAGACCGCGAACGCCCTGCAGGCCGCGCACGCCGTCGGGCTCGTGCACCGCGACATCAAGCCGGGCAACCTCCTCATCACGCCGGACGGCCGCGTCAAGATCACCGACTTCGGCATCGCCCGCATCGCCGACCAGGTGCCGCTCACCGCGACCGGCCAGGTCATGGGCACCGTGCAGTACCTCTCGCCGGAGCAGGCGAGCGGGCACCCGGCGTCGCCGTCGACCGACATCTACTCACTCGGCATCGTCGCGTACGAGTGCCTCGCGGGCCGTCGACCCTTCACGGGCGAGTCCCAGGTCGCGATCGCGATGGCGCACATCAACGAGCAGCCGCCGGCGCTCCCCGGGGACATCCCGGAGCCGGTGTCCGCCCTCGTGATGTCGTGCATCGCGAAGAAGCCCGCCGACCGCCCCGCCACCGCGGCGAACCTGGCCCGTGCGGCACAGGCACTCCGGCGGGGGGACGTGGCGGCCGCCACCGTCGCCGTGCCGGCCATCGCTGCCGGCGGCACCGTGGCGTTCAACCCGCCGCCCGCACAGGGGAACGACGCGGCGACGGCACTCATCGGGACGCAGGCCGGTGCCGTCACGGGCGGTCCCGGGACTCCGGGCTCGCCGGTCGACGGTGAGGACGAGGAGCCGAAGAAGAAGCGCGCGTGGATCTGGTGGGTCGTGGGCATCGTCGCGGCGCTGATCATCGCGGGTGTGATCGGCGCACTCGCCCTCACCAACAACGATCAGCCGGAACCGACCAAGACCGCGACGACACGCAGTTCGACGCCGAAGCCGTCGAACACGCCGACGCCGTCGCCGACCGAGACCCGCGTGATCGTGAACTCGGCCGACTTCGTCGGACTGTCGGTCGCCGACGCCCAGGCGAAGCTCGAGGCGCTGAACCTCACCTCGCGCGTCGAGGACGGCGACCCCGCTCCGAAGCCCGAGCAGGCGAACACCGTCCAGTCGATCAGCCCGACCGGCAGCCTGGCGCCCGGTTCGCTCGTCGTCCTGCAGCAGTACACGGCGCAGCCGACGGTCAACCAGCCGAATTCGGCCTCGCCGGGTGCGGTGTCCGCCGACGGCGTGGTGACCTTCAGCTGGGCGGCGGCGACCTGCCCGACCGGGTACACGGTGTCGTCGTACGCGTACACGATCACCGGCGGCAAGGACGCCTCGAGCCAGACCTCGGGGACGCTCGACGCCGACCACCGATCGGTCACCGTGCAGATCGACAAGATCGACACCTCGGCCTCGCTCAGCTACACCGTGACGTGCGGCAACCTCGCGGCGTCGGCGGCGTCCGAGGCCGCGTCGAGCGACGCGTGGCAGCCCACCGACGAGCCGACGACCGACCCCACCGAAGGCAACAACCCGAGCGCCGGCCCGCAGGACTGACCGACCCCCGGACGGGGGCTCGCGACACCGTTGCGTAACGGTTCGGTCGAGCTCCCCGTCACCAGCGTCTCACCAGCGAAGCCTGCCGTACACTTGCCCGGACGGACATTCGGAGGAGTACGTGCCAGAAGGTGTGACCGCGGGGATCACCCTCCTCGCCAACCGCTACGAGATCGGTGACGTCATCGGTCGTGGCGGCATGGCCACTGTGCATCTGGGCACCGACACCCGGCTCGGACGCAAGGTGGCGGTGAAGCTGCTGAAGCCCAGCCTCGCCAACGACCCGGCGTTCCGCACGCGCTTCCGGCAGGAAGCCCAGGCGGCCGCCCGCATGGCACACCCCACCATCGTCCGCGTCTACGACGCCGGCGAAGAGACCGTGACCGAGACCTCGGGCGCCGAGATGCAGGTGCCCTTCATCGTCATGGAGTACGTCGAGGGCCGTCCGCTCTCCGACATCATCGGCGAGGGCCCGGTCGCCCCGGACGAGGCCGTCCGCATCACCGAAGGCATCCTCACCGCGCTCGAGTACTCGCACCGTGCGGGCGTCGTGCACCGTGACATCAAGCCCGCGAACGTCATGGTGACGCACGCAGGGCAGGTCAAGGTCATGGACTTCGGCATCGCCCGAGCGATCACCGACACCTCGGCGACGGTCGCCCAGACGACCTCGATCCTCGGCACCGCGTCGTACTTCTCCCCGGAGCAGGCCCGCGGCGAGACCGTCGACGCCCGGACCGACGTCTACTCGACGGGCGTCGTGCTCTTCGAGCTGCTCACCGGTCGCCCGCCGTTCCTCGGTGACACCCCCGTCGCCGTCGCCTACCAGCACGTCAGCGAGCAGCCCGTCGCGCCGTCCTCCATCACGCCCGAGGTCTCTCCGGCGCTCGACGCCGTCACGCTGCACGCCCTCGTGAAGGACCGCACGCGCCGGTACCAGAACGCGGCCGAGTTCCGGACCGAACTCCAGCAGGCCGCAGCCGGCAAGGTCCCGGCATCGACGCGCAAGCTGCAGCAGCAGGCCGCCCACGACGCCTCGACGGTGCTGTTCGGTGTAAACCCCCGGACCACCTCGAACCCCGCGGTCGCCTTCCGCGAACTCGACGACGACACCGCCGAACACCGTCCGCAGCGCACCCAGAACCGCCCACCCGTGGCGTGGATCTGGGTCGGGATCATCCTGACGGCTGCGGTCATCGTCGCGGTCGTGTTCTTCGTCGCGAACCTCGGTCCGGGAAAGCCGCCGGTCACGTCCTCGGTGAGTGTGCCGAACGTCGTCGGCGCCACCTACGACTCGGCAGCCTCCGCGCTCGGCAAGAAGGACCTCGTGCCGGTCAAGGTCGAGGAGAACTCCGACGACGTCGACCGCGGATCGGTCATCCGCACCGAGCCCGGCTCCGGCACGAACGTCGCCCGCAAGCAGAACATCCGGGTGATCGTGTCGCTCGGTCCGGAACAGGTGGCCGTGCCGGACCTCGCCGGGCAGACGCAGGACGCTGCCCAGAAGGCCCTCGAGCAGGCGGGCTTCGCGGTCGGCGCGATCAACTCCGACTACTCACCCGACGTTCCCGAGGGGACGGTCATGAGCACCGACCCCGCGGCGACCTCGCAGCACACCAAGGGCACGGTCGTGAACCTGACCGTGTCGAACGGCAAGGTCGAGCTGCCGAACGTGACGCAGCAGCCGTTCTCCACGGCAAACGCGACCCTCGCCCAGCTCGGGCTCACGGTGACGCCCGCGCCGTCCTACTCGTGCATCGGCGGCACCGTGACGCAGCAGAGCGCCCCCGCCGGAGACATCGCGCAGGGCAGCACCGTGACGCTCACGTACTGCGCCGGTTCGGCGCAGCCGCCAGCGACCGACGCGCCGACGGACGGCGACAAGGGCGGCGACAGTGGCGGCGGCAACGACGATGGCGGCGACGGTCGCTGACCGGACCGCGTCCTGACGGATGCTCCCCGGCGGGCTCGCGCCACGCCTCCAGCGCGTCGTCGCACGGACCCGTCTGCCCGGAGGCGCGGCTCGGCCCCGCAGGTCCCGACCGGCCCGTAGGGCGGCCGCGCCACTGCCGCGACGTCACGCCCTGACAGCGCGGCAGTGCGCTGTCAGGCCCGGTGTGCTGCGATCAGCGGGTTCAGGGCAGCGGCACGCTCTGCCGCACCCACCAGGCCGGTGGTCTCGAGCCAGTTGCCCACCATCCGGTAGCCGCCCTCGGTGAGGACCGACTCCGGGTGGAACTGCACGCCGTACACGGGGTGCTCGCGGTGCTGCACGCCCATGATGACGCCGCCACCGGTCCGGGCCGTCACGGTGAGCTCGTCCGGCACCGTGCCGTCCACGATCGCGAGCGAGTGGTACCGCGTCGCGGTGAACGGGTGCGGGACGCCGGCGAAGAGGGGGCTGTCGTCGTGGTCGACCTGCGAGGTCTTGCCGTGCATGAGCTCTTCGGCGTGCGTGACGGTCGCACCGAGGGCCTCGGCGATGGCCTGGTGCCCGAGGCACACTCCGAGCAGGGGCGTGTCCGCCGCGATGGCCGCGTGGACGGTCTCGATGGAGACTCCGGCGTCCGCAGGGGTACCGGGTCCGGGAGACAGCAGCACTCCGTCGTACTCGGCGATGCGGTCGGCGATCTCGGATGCGGGGAAGGCGTCGTTCCGGACCACGTCGGTCTCCGCACCGAGCTGCTGGACGTAGCCGTTCAGCGTGTAGACGAAGCTGTCGTAGTTGTCGACGACGAGGATCTTGGTCATGGTCGGTTCACCGTACTCGTGGGGGATGTGTGCGGCGGGCTGAGAGGCTTCCCACACCCGCGGTCACGGTAGGATACCGGCCATGGCCAAGGACAAGGACCGCACCAAGCCCGCCCGGACGACCCGAGCCGACTCGGTCGACACCGCGGGGGACCAGCCGAACCCCGTGTGGTTCAAGCCGGTCATGTTCGGGTTCATGCTCATCGGCCTCGCCTGGGTGATCGTCTTCTACATCTCGAACACGACGCTGCCGGTCCCGTCCCTCGGCTCCTGGAACATCCTGATCGGCTTCGGCATCATGTTCGTCGGCTTCCTGATGACCACGCGCTGGCGGTAGTACCCCGGCCAGACCCTTCCGACGCCCGTCGCACCTGCATGGTGCGGCGGGCGTCGTCGTTTACCCCGGTTGTCCACAGCGATCCTGCTCATCGAGGCGCTCATCCCCAGCCCTCGCGCGCATTGTCCACAGTTCTCCACACTCTCCACACGCTCATCCACACCGCAGCCCCCGAGTTATCCACAGCCGCGTCCACAGTGGGGATAATCACACTCGTGTAACTCACGGATTTGTCCACAGCTGTGGACAACTCGGTCGTGCACATGTGGAAAGAGGGCAGGTCGTACGAATGCACGAACGCCCCGCCGCTGAGCGACGGGGCGTTCGGTGGAGTGCTGCCCGGGTGTCAGCCGATCGTCACCGCGTACCCGATGGCGGTCAGGGCGATGCCCACCACCGCAGCACCGACCAACAGAGCGATCTGCAGCGGACGCTGCCGGATGTTGCGGGTGCGGGCGAACACGAAGCCGACCACGAAGCCACCGATGATCCCGCCGACGTGCGCCTGCCACGAGATGTTCGTCCCGGGCAGGAAGCCGACGATGAGGTTGAGGCCCATGATGACGAGCAGCTGCACCGCGTTGTTGCCGAGACTGCGCTGGAGGACGAAGAACGCCGCGAACAGCCCGAAGATCGCACCGGACGCCCCGACGACCCAGGTACCGGGGGCGAGGAACGTCACGAGCATCGAACCGAAGATCCCGGTGATGAAGTAGAGCGCCAGGAACCGCCAGGCGCCGAGCATGTTCTCGAGCATGCGACCGAAGATCCACAGCGCCCACATGTTGAACAGGATGTGGAAGAGGCCGGAGTGCACGAAGAGCACCGTCACCACTCGCCACGGCTGCGAGGGCAGGAGCAACGAGTTGTAGGCGAACAGGTTCGTGAAGAACCGGCCCGAGATCTGGTCGAGCAACCAGATCACGACCGAGAGCGCGACGATCACGACCGTCGCCTTCTGGTCGAGCATGGCGAAGCGCCGCCGAGCGACCGTGAACCCGCTGGGGCCTCCGGACGCCCGACGGTTCGCCTGGAACTGCGCGCGCTGCTCGCGCACGCACTCAGGGCAGTGCACCCCGACCGCGGCCGGCGTCTGGCACTCCGGGCAGATGGTCCGCCCGCAGCGCTGGCAGAGCACGAAGCTCTGCCGGTCCGGATGCCGGTAGCAGGTGTTGTTCGGGTTGTACGCCTGATCGGTCACGTGGTGGCTCAGACGTCCTCGACGTCGATGCTCTGGATGACGACGTCCTCGAGCGGCTTGTCGCGGCCGTCGGTCGCCACACCCTCGATCGCGTCGACGACCGCGCGGGACTCGTCGTCCGCGACCTCGCCGAAGATGGTGTGCTTGCCCTGCAGCCAGGGGGTCGCCACCGTGGTGATGAAGAACTGCGAGCCGTTGGTTCCGCGGCCGCCCTGGATGCCGGCGTTGGCCATGGCGAAGATGTACGGGTTCTGGAAGGTGAGCTCCGGGTGGATCTCGTCGTCGAAGCGGTAGCCCGGACCACCGATGCCCTGACCGAGCGGGTCGCCGCCCTGGATCATGAAGTCCTTGATGATGCGGTGGAAGATGACACCGTCGTACAGCTTGTCGGTCGAGACCTTGCCGGTACCGGGGTGGGTCCACTCCTGCTTGCCCGTCGCGAGGTCGACGAAGTTCTTGACGGTCTTGGGAGCGTGGTTGCCGAACAGGTTGACGCGGATGTCGCCCTTGTTCGTGTGGATCGTTGCGACAGCGGTGTGCAGAGACATGTTCCGATTCTCGCATGTACTGCTGACGGTCAGACGGATCACACAGGTGAGGCTCCGTGACCTGTCAGGCGCTCCGGTGGCAGGATGGGGTCACGCCGTTCCGATGGAGGTACCAGATGACGACGATCGAGATCCCGCGCAAGCGCCGGAAGCAGATCAAGAAGCTCAAGGGCCAGACCGCCTCGCTCCTCGGCGAGCAGCGCAAGGTCCTCGAGCACGCGAACGCGATCCTTGCAGAGGCACGGTCCAACGCCGTGGACACCGCTCGCAAGGACATCGCCCCGCGAGTGCAGAACGCGATCGACAACGGCATCCGTCCGGCTGTCGCCACGGGTGTGCACGCTGCCACGAGCGCAGCGCAGAGTGCTTCGCACCGCTTCCAGTCCGAGGTCGTCCCCGGGCTCGTCGCGACGGCGGGCTCGGTCCTCAGCGTGGGTGACCTCGCGAAGGACCCCCGCGTCAAGAAGATCGTGAAGAACGCCCAGAAGAAGGGCAAGAAGGCCAAGAAGGCTGCGGAGAAGTACGTGCCGCACCAGAAGAAGGGCATCGGCTTCGGCGGTGTCGCGCTGATCATCGTCGGTGTCGTCGCGGTGGCAGGTGCCGCCTACGCCGCGTACCAGACGCTCCGCGCGGACGACGACCTCTGGGTCGCCGACGACGCTGACACGGCGGAGAAGCCTGCCGCCTGACCTCCCGGTTCGCACGAAGGGCCCCGGCACGCGCCGGGGCCCTTCGTCGTCCGCGGGCCAGGCGGTCCGGTGTGCCGCGAACGGGCAGAACACGTCCCGCTCGGTGCGCCGAACCGGCTGGTTGCACCCGCTCGATGGCCGCGGCCTACGGGAGGCACGGGTCAGGCCCGCCCCGCGCCTCCCGTCCGCACCGATGTGGCCGAGATCGCGACGCGCAAGGTCAGCAACCCAGGAGGACCGCGACGCAGAGGATCGCGGAGCGGCAAGCCGAAGGCGCCGACGAACACGACGACCGAGCCGGGCGGAGCGAGGAACGAGCGGAGCAGGACTCACGCCGAGGGAGTGGAGCCTAGGAGAATCGAACTCCTGACATCCTGCTTGCAAAGCAGGCGCTCTACCAACTGAGCTAAGGCCCCGAGACGTCCAGCGTACTGGAGTCAGCAGGAGATGGTGGGGCTACAAGGACTTGAACCTTGGACCTCTTCGTTATCAGCGAAGCGCTCTAACCGCCTGAGCTATAGCCCCTCAGACCAGATGAGAGCCTACCGTACCGATCCCGGAGAACGAAATCGAGCGGTCGGACCCATCCGGTCCGGGTGTGTCAGTTGTTCGTGAAGCCGACGAGCAAGCCGCCGGTGATCCGCACACTGAGGTTGTAGAGGACGCTCACGATCGCGCCGAGCACGGTGCCGACGACCACGTTGAGGATGCCCACGACGATGGAGAACCCGAGCACCTGACCCAGCGAGAACTGGTCCATGATCGAGTAGTTGTTCTGCCCGGTGACGTCCTTGAGCAGGGCGTCGATCTGGGTGAAGACACCGGTCTGGTTCAGGATGACCCACACCAGCGCGGTGGCCACGACGATCACGATCGAGCCGGCCAGGGCGATGAGGAAGCTCAACTTCACCATCGACCAGAAGTCGACGTACACCAGGCGCAGGCGCACCTGCCTGGTTCCGACGGGCCGTTTCGCCTTCTTCTGGAGCTTCTCGGCGACACTACTCATTGCTTGACTGGTCCTCTCCGGCCTCGCGGTCGGCGGGCTGGTCGTCGGCTGCTTCGGTCGGGCTGACCGTCTCCACCGGGCCCGCAGGCTCGATCTCGGCGTCGTCCTGGTCGTCCAGGTTCCGCTCGGTGTTCCGGGCCACTGCGATGATCCGGTCGTTCTCCGCGAACCTCGCGAAGACCACACCCATCGTGTCGCGACCCTTGGCGGGCACCTCGGCCACGGCAGACCTTACCACCTTGCCCGATTGCAGCACGACGAGCACCTCGTCGTCCTCGCCGACGATGAGAGCACCCACAAGGTCGCCCCGGTCGGCGGCCAGCTTGGCCACCTTGATGCCGAGACCACCACGGCCCTGCACGCGGTACTGGTCGACCGAGGTGCGCTTGGCGTAGCCGCCTTCGGTCATGACCCACACGTAGCCGTCGTCGGCGACGACCCGGGCTGCGAGCAGCGAGTCGTCGTCGCGGAAGGACATGCCCTTCACGCCGGAGGTCGATCGACCCATCGGGCGCAGCGTCTCGTTCGTCGCGGTGAAGCGCAGCGACATGCCGTGCTTCGACACGAGCAGCAGGTCATCGTGCTCGTCGACGAGGAGCGCTTGCACCAGGGTGTCGCCGTCGCGCAGGTTGATCGCGATGATGCCGCCCGTCCGGTTCGTGTCGTACTCGGTGAGCGGGGTCTTCTTCACGAGACCGTGTGCGGTGGCGAGCACGAGGTACTGGGCGGCCTCGTAGTCACGGATGTCGAGCACCTGCTGGATCTGCTCGTCCGGCTGCATGGCGAGCAGGTTCGCGACGTGCTGACCCTTGGCATCGCGGCTGGCTTCCTGCAGCTCGTAGGCCTTGGCGCGGTAGACGCGCCCCTTGTCCGTGAGGAACAGGAGCCAGTGGTGCGTCGTCGTCACGAAGAAGTGCTCGACGATGTCGTCGGCGCGCAGCTGCGCACCCTTGACCCCGCGACCGCCGCGGTGCTGCGAGCGGTAGTTGTCACTGCGGGTGCGCTTGACGTACCCGCCGCGGGTGATGGTGACGACCATCTCCTCTTCGGGGATGAGGTCCTCGATGGACATGTCGCCGTCGAAGCCGAGCAGGATCTCGCTGCGGCGGTCGTCGCCGAACCGCTCGACGATCTCCTCGAGCTCGTCGCCGATGATCGCGCGCTGGCGGGTCTCGGACCCCAGGATGTCCTGGAAGTCGGCGATCTTGCGCTCGAGTTCGTCGGCCTCGTCGTGGATCTTCTGGCGCTCGAGGGCGGCGAGACGACGGAGCTGGAGCTCGAGGATCGCGCGCGCCTGGATCTCGTCGACGGACAGCAGGTCCATCAGGCCGGTGCGGGCTTCTTCGACGTCGGGCGAACGGCGGATGAGCGCGATGACCTCGTCGAGGGCGTCCAGCGCGGCGAGGTAGCCGCGGAGGATGTGGGCGCGCTTCTCGGCCTCGCGCAGCCGGAACTGCGTCCGGCGGACGATGACGTCGATCTGGTGGTCGACCCATGCCGAGATGAACCCGTCGAGCGCGAGGGTGCGGGGCACGCCGTCCACGATCGCGAGCATGTTCGCGCCGAAGTTCTCCTGCAGCTGCGTGTGCTTGTACAGGTTGTTGAGCACGACCTTGGCGACCGCGTCACGCTTGAGCACGATGACGAGGCGCTGACCGGTACGACCCGAGGTCTCGTCGCGGATGTCGGCGATGCCCGCGAGCTTGCCGTCCTTGACGCCCTCGGCGATGCGGATCGCGAGGTTGTCGGGGTTCACCTGGTACGGCAGTTCGGTGACGACGAGGCAGGTGCGTCCCTGGATCTCCTCGACGTTGACGACCGCGCGCATCGTGATCGAGCCACGACCGGTGCGGTAGGCATCCTGGATGCCCTTCGTACCGAGGATCTGCGCGCCGGTCGGGAAGTCCGGGCCCTTGATCCGCTGCATGAGCGCACCGAGCAGCTCTTCTCGCGTGGCGTCGGGGTGTTCGAGCGCCCACTTCGCGCCGGCGGCGACCTCGCGCAGGTTGTGCGGCGGGATGTTCGTCGCCATGCCGACCGCGATGCCGACGGACCCGTTGACCAGCAGGTTCGGGAACCGCGCCGGCAGGATCGCGGGCTCCTGCGTCCGGCCGTCGTAGTTGTCCTGGAAGTCGACGGTGTCCTCGTCGATGTCCCGGACCATCTCCATGGCGAGCGGCGCCATCTTGGTCTCGGTGTACCGCGGGGCGGCGGCGCCGTCGTTGCCCGGGGAGCCGAAGTTGCCCTGACCGAGCGCGAGCGGGTACCGGAGCGACCACGGCTGCACGAGGCGGACGAGGGCGTCGTAGATCGCGCTGTCACCGTGCGGGTGGAACTGCCCCATGACGTCGCCGACGACGCGCGAGCACTTCGAGAACGCCCGGTCGGGACGGTAGCCGCCGTCGAACATCGCGTAGATCACGCGGCGGTGCACGGGCTTCAGTCCGTCACGGACCTCGGGCAGGGCGCGACCGACGATGACGCTCATCGCGTAGTCGAGGTACGAGCGCTGCATCTCGAGCTGCAGGTCGACCTGCGAGATGCGGTCACCGGAGACGACGATGTCGCCGCTGTCGCCGTGGACGATCTCGGGCTGCTCGTCGGCGCCGTTCTCGTTGTCGTCAGCCATGTGGCTTCGTTCCCTTTCTGGACAGCCTGGAGGCTGTGGTTCCGTCAGTCGCGCCGGGCGCGACCACAGGTGGTCAGGACTGGTGCGCGCGACTCACGCCGCGCCTCCAGGCCAGGATCAGATGTCCAAGAACCGGACGTCCTTCGCGTTCTGCTGGATGAACTGGCGACGGGACTCGACGTCCTCACCCATCAACGTCGCGAAGACGCTGTCCACCGCGGCGGCGTCCTCGAGCGTGACCTGCAGGAGCGTCCGGGTGTCCGGGTTCATGGTGGTGTCCCACAGCTCCTTGTAGTCCATCTCGCCGAGACCCTTGTAGCGCTGGATCCCGTTGTCCTTCGGGATCCGCTTGCCGGCGGCGAGGCCGGACTGCATCAGGGCGTCGCGTTCCCGGTCGCTGAACACATACTCGTGCGCCGAGTTCGACCACTTCAGGCGGTACAGCGGCGGCTGCGCGAGGTACACGTAGCCGCGTTCGATGAGCGGTCGCATGTAGCGGAACAGCAGGGTCAGCAGCAGGGTGGTGATGTGCTGGCCGTCGACGTCGGCATCGGCCATCAGCACGATCTTGTGGTACCGCGCCTTGTCCGGGTCGAAGTCCTCGCCGATGCCGGCACCGAACGCCGTGATCATCGACTGGATCTCCTGGTTGGCCAGGGCACGGTCGAGACGGGCCTTCTCGACGTTGAGGATCTTGCCGCGCAGCGGCAGGATCGCCTGCGTCATCGGGTTGCGGCCCTGCACGGCGGAACCGCCGGCGGAGTCACCCTCGACCATGAAGATCTCGGAGACCGTCGGGTCCTTCGACTGGCAGTCCTTGAGCTTGCCGGGCATGCCGCCCGACTCGAGCAGGCCCTTGCGACGGGTGGTCTCGCGCGCCTTGCGTGCGGCGAGGCGTGCCTGCGAGGCCTGGATCGCCTTGCGCACGACGTCGCGTGCCTGCGTCGGGTTGCTCTCGAACCAGTGGGTGAGCTCGGTCCCGACGACGCGCTGGACGAAGCCCTTCGCCTCGGTGTTGCCGAGCTTGGTCTTCGTCTGCCCTTCGAACTGCGGCTCGCCGAGCTTCACGGAGATGACGGCCGTCAACCCTTCGCGGATGTCGTCACCCGTGAGGTTGTCGTCCTTCTCCTTGAGGATCTTGGTCTCCTTCGCGTACTTGTTCACCAGGTAGGTGAGCGCCGCGCGGAAGCCCTCTTCGTGGGTGCCGCCCTCGTGGGTGTTGATGGTGTTCGCGAAAGTGTGGACGCTCTCCTGGTAGGAGGTGTTCCACTGCATCGCGACCTCGAGCGCGATCTTGCGCTCCGGGTCCTCTGCCTCGAAGCCGATGACGTCCGGGTGCACCAGGTCGGCCTTCTTCTGGGCGTTGAGGTACTCGACGTAGTCGGCGAGCCCGCGCTCGTAGAGGAAGGAGTCGTGACGCGCCTCTTCACCCTCGGCCGGGGTGCGCTCGTCCGTCAGGGTGATCCGCAGGCCCTTGTTGAGGAAGGCCATCTGCTGGAACCGCGTGCGGAGGGTCTCGTAGTCGAAGACGACCGTCTCGAAGATGTCGGCGTTCGGCCAGAAGGTGATCGTGGTGCCGTGCCCGTCGTCTTCCTCGTCCTTCGACAGGGGCGCGACCGGGACGCCGTCGGTGTAGCTCTGGCGCCACACGTGGCCCTGCTGCCGGACCTCGACGTCGAGCTCGGAGCTCAGGGCGTTGACGACCGACGAACCGACGCCGTGCAGACCACCGGACACCGCGTAGGCGCCGCCGCCGAACTTGCCGCCGGCGTGCAGGACGGTGAGGACGACCTGGACGGTCGAGACGCCCTCGGCAGCGTGGATCCCGACGGGGATGCCACGGCCGTTGTCGACCACGCGGACGCCGCCGTCTTCGCGGATGGTGACGTCGATCGTGTCGCAGTAACCCGCGAGTGCTTCGTCGACCGAGTTGTCGACGATCTCCTGCACGAGGTGGTGCAGCCCGCGGGGACCCGTCGACCCGATGTACATGCCCGGACGCTTCCGGACGGCTTCGAGTCCCTCGAGCACCTGGATCTGGTCTGCGCCGTACTGGGGTTCGCTCTGCGGGGTCGCCTCGCCGGACGAGTTCTGTCGGTCGTCGTCAGATCCGGATGTCATTCGAAGGTGCTCCTGCCTGCGCGCGGAACACCCGCGCACTGCACCTCCCAGTCTACCGCAGGACCCCCTCGTCCGAGGGCGGATTCCGCCCGTGGACGGCCTTATTTCGTCCTCCCGGACGATTTCGTTGGCTCACCCGTAAGTGTCGCGAGGACCACGCCCCTGAACCGTCCTGGGACCGCGTTTCCAGGTGGGGGCGTCGGGGCCGGAAACCCGGATCGACTGCACCCCGGCCTCGGGGTGCCGCTCGGCGATGGTCGTCGTCACGGTGCTGCGCATGAGTCGGAGCTGTGTGGCCCAGGCCGTCGAGTCGCACCGGATGACGAGCGCGCCGTCGTCGATGGTCATGGGTCGCGAGTGCTTCGCCAGCTCCTCGCCGACGACGGCCGGCCAGTCCACGAACAGCTCCGACCGGGCGAGCGGCTCGGTCCAGCCGAGTTCCTGCGCGAGCGAGCCGACGATGTCGCCCAGTCCGGCCGGCTCCCGACCGCGGCCGTACGGCACCGAATCCGGGTCGAGTCCCTTCATCCGGCGTCGACGCGCGTCGACGCCGCGTTTCGAGGGGTCGCCGAAGACGGCGCGGAGGTGGCGGTAGACCCGCGAGGGCTCGGTGGGTCTCGACGGCCTCGGCATCAGACGCCTGCCTCGGCCGGGCGGTCTTCCGTGTCCTCGGCCGGACTGGAGGCGCGGCTCGACTCCGCCTCGTCGGTCACGATCGTGCCCGCCTCGATCCGGACCGTGTGCGCGGCCAGCTGGGCGGGCACGTCGCCGAACACCGCCGCGGTGATGAGTACCTGCTCGTAGTCGGCGACCGCCGCGGCGAGCCGCTCGCGCCGGGACTCGTCGAGTTCGGCGAACACGTCGTCGAGGATGATGATCGGGTCCCCGAGACTCGACTCCGCTCGGAGGATCGACGCACTGGCCAGCTGCACGGCGAGCGCGAACGACCACGATTCCCCGTGGCTCGCGTAGCCGCGGGCTGGTAACCCGTTCAGCTGGAAGAGTACGTCGTCACGGTGGGGCCCGACGAGGGTCAGTCCCCGGTCGAGCTCGTCGCGCCGACGGCGTTCCAGAGCGGCCCGGAACGCGTCGGCGGCTGCCGCGACGGTGACCGGCTCGTCCGGGGTCCCGAGGACGGGGTCGGTCGCGGCCGCGTCCTCCGGATCGCCGCCGCGGACGCTCAGGACACCGGCGATCGACGCTTCGTGCCGCTCGCCGGCGACGGTCGCGTACGCCTCCGCCACGAACGGCGCGAGTCGCCGGGTCAGGTGGTCGCGCGCGGCGATGATCTCGGAGCCGAACTGCACGAGCCGGTCGTCCCAGACGTCGAGCGTCGCGAGCGAACCGGCCTTCGCACCGGTCGCCCGTGCCGACTTCAACAGGGTGTTGCGCTGCCGGAGCGTCCGGTCGTAGTCGGCGAGGACCCCCTGCATGCGCGGAGCGATCTGGCCGAGGAGCTCGTCGAGCATCCGGCGTCGGCCGGCGGGCTCGCCGCGGACGAGCGCGAGGTCCTCCGGGGCGAACAGGACGCTCGTGCAGTAGCGCGGGAGTTCCCGGGGCTTGATCGCCGCTCGGTTCACCTGGGCCCGGTTCGATCCGGTGCGGTTGATCTGCACCTCGGCGAGGATGCTGCGGTCCTCGTGCGCGAGCCTGGCGCGGACGATCGCGGCGTCGCAACCCTGTCGGACGAGCGCCGCGTCGGTCGGGACACGGTGCGAGCCGAGGGTCGACAGGTACCCGATGGCCTCGACGAGGTTCGTCTTGCCCTGGCCGTTCCGGCCGACGAACAGGTTCGGCCCGCGTGCGAGGTCGACCTCCGCCTCCCGGTAGTTCCGGAAGTCGGTGAGTTGCAGGTGGTCGACGTGCACGCGGGCCGAGACGAGCTCAGGTGGTTACCTGAGTCACGCCTTCTTGACGGCGTGGCCGCCGAACTGGTTGCGGAGCGCCGCGACGGCCTTCATCGTCGGGGACTCGCTGCCCTGACGCGAGACGAAGCGGGCGAACATCGCGGCCGAGAGCGCGGGCATCGGCACCGCGAGCTCGATCGCCTCTTCGAGGGTCCAACGGCCCTCGCCCGAGTCGTCGACGTAGCCCTCGAGCTCGTCGAGCTTCGGGTCCTCGTTGATCGCGAGCACGAGCAGGTCGAGCAGCCAGGAGCGCACGACGGTTCCACGCTGCCAGCCGGCGAACACGGCCGGGACGTCGTGGATGATGTCCTTCGCCTCGAGGAGCTCGTAGCCCTCGCCGTAGGCCTGCATGATCGCGTACTCGATGCCGTTGTGGACCATCTTGGCGTAGTGGCCAGCGCCGACGCCGCCGGCGTGCGAGAAGCCCTCTTCGCGCGGGCCCTCGGGACGGAGCGCGTCGAAGACGGGCATGGCGAACTCGACGTCCTCGGGGGCGCCGCCGACCATGAGGCCGTAGCCGTTGTCCTTGCCCCAGACGCCACCGGAGACGCCGGCGTCCATGTAGCGGATGCCCTTGGCGTCGAGCTGCTTGGCGTGCACCTCGTCGTCGAGCCACTTCGAGTTGCCGCCGTCGATGACGAGGTCGCCGGGGCTGAGCACCTCTGCGAGGTCCGTGATGACGTCGTCGGTGATCTTGCCGTGCGGGACCATGACCCACACGAGCTTCTTGCCCTCGGGGAGCGCCGCGGCGAGGGCGCCGAGGTCGGCGACGTCCGAGACGGCGGGGTTCGCGTCGTAGCCGGTGACCTCGATGCCTGCGTTGCGGAGACGGGCACGCATGTTGTTGCCCATGCGACCGAGGCCGACAAGACCGATGTGCATGATTTCCTCTTCTTGTTCGTCGTCGCGCTGATGCAGGTGTGGCGCGTCAGCGCAGTGGTACGGCTGTTGCGCTTACCGCAGCAGGAGATTGGGCTGCAGCAGGTACCGGTATCCGTCCGCCGCCGGGGCCTCTTGCGAGGTCTGGCCGGTGATGAGCACCGGACCCGGCTTGTTGGGGTTCTCCGTCTTGGTGAAGGAGATCCGGACGAACTCGGAGTGCACCGCGTTCAACCCGTCCAGGAGGAAGGCGGGCTTCAACGAGACCACCGTTTCCTCACCGGTCAGCAACGCACTGATCGACTCTGACGCCTGCGCTTGTTCGGAACCGATCGCTTCGAGCGTGAGCCCGTCGACCGTGAAGGAGAACCGGAGGGCGGCTTCGCGCTCCAGGACGAGGGAGACCCGTCGGACCGCCTCGACCAGTTCCGCGGTGTTGATCACCGCGTGGTCCTGGACGGTCTCGGGGAAGAGCCGGCGCACCGGCGGGTAGTTGCCCTTGATGAGCAGCGACGTGACGGTCTTGTCGTCGGCGTGGAACGCGATGAGCTCGCGATCGGACGAACCGCTGATCGACACCGAGACCGTGGACGCCGAGCCGAACGTGCGGCCGACCTCCTGCAGGGTGCGGGCCGGCACGAGCGCGTGCATCGGTTCCGAACCCACGCGGCCGGAGTCCCACGCGATCGTGCGGACGGCGACGCGGTAGCGGTCGGTCGCGATGAGCGAGAGGTCGTTGTCGCCGACCTCGAGCTGGACGCCGGTGATCACCGGGGTGACGTCGTCACGGCTGGCGGCGACGGCGACCTGGGACACGGCTTCGGAGAAGGAGTCCCCGGGGATGACACCGGTCTGCTCGCCGATCTCGGGGAGGGTCGGGTACTCCTCGACCGGCATGGACAGCAGCGTGAAGTGCGCCGAACCGCAGGTGACCGAGATCTTCGTGTCCTCGGTGGTGAACGTGACGGGAGCGTTCGGCAGTCGGCTCGCGATGTCGTTGAGGAGTCGCCCGGAGACCAGCACCGTGCCGGGATCGTCGATCTGCGCGGCGATGGACGTCTGTGCCGAGACCTCGTAGTCGAACGACGAGAGCGTGAGCCGATCGCCGTCGGCGTGGATCAGGACGCCCGAGAGGATCGGGAGGGTCGTGCGCTGTGGGAGGAGCTTCACCGCGAAGGAGACGGCTTCGGAGAAGACGTCCCGGTTGACCTCGAACTTCACAGCTGGAACCCCTGTCGATCGGTTGGACTGTCCGGCCGCCCCATTGTGGCACAGCCCGGCGAGGCCCGGATTTCTTGTCATCCCGCCGTCCACAAGGTTGGCCCGCGGAGATCAATCGTTGACAAGGAGTAATCGTGTTAACGCCTGTGCACACTGTGGATAACCCTGTTGATGCCGCTTGTCCACAGGGAACTACACACGTGTGAGTTGTGAGTGGTGTGTGGGCGGCGTCTGGATGAATGAATCTCATCTATCCACTTCCATCCCCAGTGTCCACAGGTGCCCCTGTCGCTGTGAACAACCGACCGGCGTGTCCTCCACAGTTATCCACAGGCTTTCCACACTGTGTGAAGTCCGGCGCATGGAACCGTCTCAGATGGTGGATGCGCGCGGAAGCAGGCCGATCCGGCGGTCGTCAGTCGCGCCTCCAGGCCCGTACCAGAAGTGCGCAGCGCGACGCGACGCGGCGTGCGTCAGCGGTAGCGGCGGTCCTGCTTGATGCGGCTGGTCAGCTCGGTGACCTGGTTGTAGATCGAGCGTCGCTCCTTCATGAGCTCCGCGATCTTCTTGTTGGCGTACATGACCGTGGTGTGGTCGCGGTTGCCGAAGAGCTGTCCGATCTTCGGCAACGACAGGCTCGTCATCTCGCGGCAGAGGTACATCGCGATCTGGCGGGCGGTGGCGATCGCCTGCGAGCGGGAGGACCCGTAGAGGTCGTCGACGGAGAGCTTGAAGTACTCCGCGGTGTGGTTGATGATGTCCGTCGGCGCGATCACGTTGTCGTCGTCGAGCGTGATGAGGTCCTTGAGGACCGTCTGCACCAGGGCCATGTCGACGGCCGTCCGGTTGAGGCTCGCGAACGCCGTGACGCGGATGAGGGTGCCCTCGAGCTCGCGGATGTTGCTCGACACCTTCGAGGCGATGAACTCGAGGATGTCGTCCGGCACCTGCAGGTGGTCCGACTGCGCCTTCTTGCGGAGGATCGCGATGCGGGTCTCGAGGTCCGGTGCCTGGACGTCGGTGATGAGGCCCCACTCGAAGCGGGAGCGCATCCGGTCCTCGAACCCGGTGAGGTGCTTCGGTGCGACGTCCGACGTGATGACGACCTGCTTGTTGTGGTCGTGCAGCGTGTTGAACGTGTGGAAGAACGCCTCTTGCGTGGAGTCCTTGCCCTGCAGGAACTGGATGTCGTCGATCAGCAGGATGTCGATGTCGCGGTAGCGCTGCTGGAACTGGTTCGACCGGTTGTTCGCGATCGAGTTGATGAAGTCGTTCGTGAACTCCTCGCTGGACACGTACCGCACCCGGATCCCCGGGTAGAGGCTCTCGGCGTAGTGGCCGATCGCGTGCAGGAGGTGGGTCTTGCCGAGACCGGAGTCGCCGTAGATGAAGAGCGGGTTGTAGGCCTTGGCCGGGGCCTCGGCCACCGCGACCGCGGCTGCGTGGGCGAAGCGGTTCGACGATCCGATGACGAAGTTGTCGAAGTTGTACTTGGGGTTGAGCCGGGACTCGGGTCGACCGCTGGTCCCCGGGGAGTCGATCTGGGCCGGGACGAATGGTGCCTCGATGTACTGGCGGGGGGCCGCGCTCTGCTCGACGGCTCCCTGCACCGGCTCGGCGTACTCGGGGACGTTGCTCGTGACCTGCGCGTCGACCCGCGGCTCCGACGCCATGTCCGGGTTCACCGTGATGGCGAAGTTCGCGACCGTGTCGTCGCCGATGCGGGAGACGGCCTCGGTGATCGGGATGCGGATGCGTTGCTCGAGCATGCCGCGGGTGAGGTCGTTCGGGACCTCGAGGTAGAGGGTGCCCGCGAGCACGCCCTTCGGCTCGACGAGGTTGAGGAAGCCGTGCAGCTGCGGGGTGATGCGGTCGTCCTCCGAGAGGAGTCCGAGGACGGATGACCAGAGGTCCTCGACGGGGTCGGCCGGCATCGTCATGTCGCGCTCGTCTCCTCGTGTCGTGTCGTGCTCGTCGCCCGTGCTCGTCTGCGCCGGGTCCGCCGTCGCCGGTGGTGCCGGCGCAGCGTCGACCGCCGGAAGGTCCTGGCGGGTCGTCGTGTGTCCGGGGGCATCCTCGACGGCCCGGGCGCGTGTCGCCCCGCATGGTGGTCCACAGGGTTGTCCACAGTCTTGTCCACGACGGCCGCGAGCCGCACGATGAGGAGAGTCCCCCGTCGTACCGGGCCGCTGGCCGGTCGATCACCCCACTGTAAGGGAATCGAGCGCGTCGTACCGAACGCACGTTTTCCCCAATGTGGATAATGAACGTGCGCAGGGCCCCGACGCTCGGGTCGACGACGGCGTTTGACCTGCTCGCCGCTGTCACGTACCGTTAACCAGTTGACTGCGGCCGTTCGGTCGCGCCCATCTGCGTCGTTCGGCACCGAGCGACGACACATACGTGACGGCTCGCCGCGAGCAGCCGTGTGGAGAACATCATGAGCAAGCGCACCTTCCAGCCGAACAACCGTCGCCGCGCCAAGAAGCACGGCTTCCGCGCCCGCATGCGCACCCGTGCCGGCCGCGCCATCCTGGCCGCGCGTCGCGCCAAGGGCCGCACCGAGCTCAGCGCCTGATCAGGCTCCCCGCCTGATCTCGTCCTCCGGTACCGACTCGTGTTGGCACGCGCCAACCGGATCGTCCGTGGTGACGACTACCGGTCCGTCGTGCGTCGTGGTCGCAGAAGCGCCACGGCGCACGCCGTCGTATCGGTGGTCCGTCGCACGTCGGACGACCCCACGAGCGGCACCGGTCCGACGCGGTTCGGGTTCATCGTCGCGAAGACGGTCGGCAACGCCGTGACCCGGAACCTGGTGAGGCGTCGTCTCAAGGCCATCGCGCACGGGCTGCTCGAGGACATCCCCGTCGGCTACGACGTGGTGGTCCGCGCACTGCCAGCCGCCGCGCAGGCCGGATGGCCTACCCTGCTCGAAGACGTCTCGCGCTCCTGTGCGCGTGGTGTGGAGAAGGCAGCATGAACCGCAACCTGTGGACCCGGCTCGCCTGGGCCGTCGCGTTGCTCCCGCGCAACGTGTGCGTCGTCGTGCTGCGCGCGTACCGTGCCGTGATCTCACCGCTCTACGGCAACGTCTGCCGCTACCACCCCTCGTGTTCCCGGTACGCGCTCGAGGCGATCCAGCAGTACGGCGTCGTCCGCGGATCGGCCATGGGCGCGTGGCGCATCGCACGGTGCAACCCCTGGGCCGCCGGGGGCATCGACGACGTCCGTGCTCGGCGTCGCCCCTACGACGTCAACCGGTTCGGGTTCGTGCTCGCACCGACCCAGCCGCAGCCCACGGGTGGCCCCACCCTGCCGGTCCTGCTCCCCCAGCGCACTCGAAAGGCGTGACAGTCCCCATGGACCTCGGATTCATCGGAACGATCCTCTGGCCGCTCAAGTGGGTGGTCTCGGCCATCCTCGTGGGCTTCCACTGGATCTTCGAGAGCATCGGCATGGACCCCGGAGCGGGCATCACCTGGGTGCTCTCCATCATCTTCCTGACCTTCGTGGTGCGCGCCGCGCTCATCCCGATCTTCGTGCGGCAGATCAAGTCGCAGCGCCGCATGCTCGAGGTGGCGCCGCAGCTCAAGAAGATCCAAGAGAAGTACAAGGGCAAGAAGGACCAGTTCTCGCGTGAGGCCATGAGCCGCGAGACCATGGCGCTCTACAAGGAGACCGGGACGAACCCGCTGAGCTCCTGCCTGCCGCTGCTGATCCAGATGCCGATCTTCTTCTCGCTGTACTCGGTGCTGCACGAGGCGCAGATCAACAAGACCGGCATCGGCCTGCTCACGAACGACCTCGCCGCGTCGTTCGGCAACGCGTCGCTCTTCGGCGCTCCCCTGCACGAGACCTTCACGAACGCCTCCGGGTGGGAGGTCCGCGTCATCGCCGGCGTGATGATCGTCGTGATGACCGCGTCGCAGTTCATCACTCAGCTGCAGCTCGTGGCGAAGAACATGTCGCCGGAGACCAAGGAGTCTCCGATGTACCGCCAGCAGAAGATGATGCTGTACATCCTCCCGCTGGTCTTCGTCATCTCCGGTCTCTCGTTCCCCCTCGGCGTCATGTTCTACTGGCTCGCCTCGAACGTGTGGACGATGGCGCAGCAGTACTTCGTCATCCGCAGCATGCCGACCCCCGGTTCCGAGGCCGCGCTCGCTCGTGAGGCACGCCTCGCGAAGAAGGCGCAGCGCCGTGGAACCGCGACCCCGGTCCTCGCCGAGGCGGGCGCCGGTGCCGGTGCCGCCGAGATCGAGGCCGTCCGCGTGACGACCCAGCGGCAGCAGCCGGTCGGCAAGAACCGTGCCAAGAAGAACGGGAAGAAGTAAGTGACCGAGCAGGACACCGCGGCCGCCGTGGACACCACCGTCGACACCGCGACCTTGGACGACGACGCCCGCGACGAAGCCGACATCGCGGCGGACTACATCGAGGAACTCCTCGACATCTGCGACCTCGACGGGGACATCGAGATCGAGGAGCGCGCCGGTCGCGTGTACCTGTCGGTCACCGACGAGGGTGACGCGTTGCGGGTGCTGTCGAAGCCCGACACCGTCTCGGCCCTGCAGGAGCTCACCCGCATCGCCGTGCAGGCGGAGACCGGCGAGTTCAGCCGGCTGATCCTCGACGTCGGCGGCTCGCGCGATGCTCGTGCCTCCGAGCTGCAGCGGCTCGTCGACACGGCCGTCGAGCGCATCGAGGCGGGTTCGGCGTCTGCCGCCCTTCCCCCGATGTCCTCGTACGAGCGCAAGCTGGTCCACGATCTGGTCGCCGAGAAGGGCTTCCACTCGGAGTCCGAGGGCGAGGGTCGAGACCGTCACACGGTCGTCACCCGATGACCGAGACGGCGCCCGTCCTCGAGACGGAGCCGGCGGCTGCCGCGACGCTCTTCGGTGATCGCCTGGACCTTGCGCGCTCGTTCACGAACGAGTTGGCTCGGCGCGGCGAGGAGCTGGGCCTGATCGGGCCGCTCGAGCTGCCGCGCCTGTGGACTCGACACATCCTCAACTCTGCGGTCGTCGCTCCACTCCTGGAGGAACGGGGCCGGGTCGCCGACGTCGGTTCCGGTGCCGGACTCCCCGGTCTGGTTCTGGCCATCGCCCGCCCGGACGCGCACCTCACGCTCATCGAACCGATGGAGCGGCGGGTGGATTGGCTCACGTCAGAGGCTGCACGCCTCGGGCTCGACAACGTCGAAGTCGTCCGCGCGCGAGCTGAGGACGTCGCCGACGACATCGTGGTCGACCAGGTGACTGCTCGGGCCGTGAGCGCGTTGACGAAGCTCATCCCGCTCACCGTGCCGCTGGTCCGATCCGGCGGGCAGCTCATCCTCATGAAAGGCGCTCGCGTCGAGGACGAGATGGAGAAGGCCCGGAAGGTCATCCTCCGCAAGCGCCTCACCGATGTCGAGGTGCTCGAGCTCGGAGTCGGTGTGGTCGAGGAGACCACGCGCGTCTTCCGGGCTACAGTTGACTGACGCTGCGGCTCGGGCCGGTTCGACCGGCCGCCAGTGGCTCCGCGTTCCACGTGAAACACCGAACCGGGGAAGAGGCACTCGTTGAGTTCATCGACCGATTACGACGCGTCTACACCGCTCGCCCGTGAGATCGCTGATCTGAACCGCCGCCGTCGTGCGATCGCGACGCAGCAGTTCCCGTTGCCGCCGAAGACACGCGTCTTCACGGTGTCGAACCAGAAGGGTGGCGTCGGCAAGACGACCACGACGGTGAACCTCGCCGCAGCGTTGGCGCACGGTGGCGCTCGCGTGCTGGTGATCGACCTCGATCCGCAGGGCAATGCTTCCACCGCGCTCGGGGTCGACCACCAGGCCGAGGTCCCGAGCATCTACGACGTGATCGTCGACGAGGCACCGATCGCTGACACCGTGCAGCGCTCCCCCGAGTCGGACACGCTCTGGTGTGTGCCGGCAACGATCCACCTCGCCGGCGCCGAGATCGAGCTGGTCTCGCTCGTGGCTCGCGAGCAGCGGCTGCGGACGGCCCTCGACCAGTACCTCGAGTCCCTGGACGAGCCGTACCACTACGTGTTCATCGACTGCCCGCCGTCGCTCGGGCTGCTCACGATCAACGCCTTCGTTGCGGCGCGCGAGGTGCTCATCCCGATCCAGTGCGAGTACTACGCGCTCGAGGGATTGAGCCAGTTGCTCCGCAACATCGAGTTGATCGAACGGCACCTCAACCCGAGCCTCGCCGTGTCGACCATCCTCTTGACGATGTACGACGGCCGGACGAACCTGTCGAACCAGGTCGCCGCGGACGTCCGAGAGCACTTCGGTGACCAGGTGCTCCAGGCCGTGATCCCCCGATCCGTCCGCGTGAGCGAAGCCCCGAGCTACGGGCAGAGCGTCGTCGCGTACGACGTCAACTCAACCGGGTCGCTCTCCTACCTGGAGGCGGCAGCCGAGATCGCAGCACGAGGAGCGCAGCACTGATGGCACCGAAGCGAACTGGACTCGGACGGGGCATCGGAGCCCTCATCCCCACGGTATCTGAGCAGCAGGACCGGCCCGTCGACGTGTTCTTCCCGACCGGCGGCTCTCCGGCGTCTGCGCCGCTCGCGGACGGCGCGACCGCTGAGGAGCTCGTTGCCGTTCCCGGCGCCCGCTTGGCGAACCTGAACCCGCTCGACGTGGTGCCCAATGCGCACCAGCCGCGGAAGGAGTTCCGGGAAGAGGAGCTCCAGGAACTCGTGCACTCCATCCGCGAGATCGGGGTCCTGCAGCCAATCGTCGTCCGTCCGATCGCTGGTGCGAGCGGGACCGACCCGCAGTACGAGTTGATCATGGGCGAGCGTCGTCTCCGTGCGACGAAGGAGCTCGGACTCAGCACGATCCCGGCCATCGTGAAGGACACTCCGGACGATGCGATGCTGCGCGACGCGTTGCTGGAGAACCTCCACCGCGCCAATCTCAACCCGCTCGAAGAGGCCTCCGCCTACCAGCAGTTGTTGGCGGACTTCGGCATCACCCAGGAGCAGCTCGCCCAGCGGATCGGCCGCTCACGCCCGCAGATCACGAACACGATCCGGCTCCTGCGGCTCCCCTCCCCCGTGCAGCGGCGTGTGGCGGCGGGGGTGTTGTCGGCGGGGCACGCGCGTGCAATCCTCGCGGCGCCTGACGCCGAAGCCATGGAGTACCTCGCCGAGAAGATCGTCAACGAGGATCTCTCTGTGCGGGCGGCGGAGTCGATCGCCCAGCAGCTGGCGTCGAAGGCGCCGGCGAAGCCCAAGGCTGAGCCCTCCAAGCGGCAGGTGCACTTCAACGACCTCGCAGAGCGCCTCGGGGATCGGTTGAACACGCGGGTGAAGATCGCGGTGGGAGCGCGGAAGAGTTCGGTGACGATCGACTTCGCGAACGGTGATGACCTCAATCGAATCCTCCGCGAGCTCGGCATCGAGGATGTCGCGGGCTGAACCCTGTCAGACCTCGGGGTGCTTGTGGCTCCGTGGCGCTGTGCGGCCGTCTGCGGACCGAAGACCAAGAACGCCTCCCGCGGGTCCGATCGAGCCCGCCTGGGCCGCGAGTCGGCCGTCAGCGGTGCTCCAGGCGATGATCCCGCGCACGGGCCCAGTCACGAGCGCGTTTCACGTGGAACATCTTCGCTGGCGGTTCCTGCCGGGCCCTGACTGTACTGCTTGACGCTAAGGGGCACGACGCTCACGCCTTGCTCATTGCCAGGGAAGGTCGACCACGGGGACCGGCGCGCACAGTGCGATCTCGACCAGGCTCCGACCACGGCCCGGTCATTGACGCGCATCGGCAGCCAAGGCCGATTGCGCTTTCCCTCGCCCGCCGCGAGTGGGCACCCCACTTCAACTGAGCGTGACTCTCCCTTCGCCGATGCGATCGCTACCTCGCCCTTGGAGCCCGATGGAGGGTGGATTGATCGGCCGGCTGGAGCCGCAGCCGGACGATGGACAGCAGGCGGTGCGGTACCCCAACTGACCGCCCCCGACGAATCGCACCTGTGGGCAGATAGGGCCTGGTGACGATCAGCGCGCCGATCCGTCCGAGCTCGGTGACGGTGTCTCGGCAACATCACCGCGGTCCGGCGAACGGTGATCGCGAGCACGAGCGATCTCGAAGAGAGCTACGGGGAGTGTTCCACGTGGAACAGTGTGCGGAGCTTCCACAATCCGACCGCACCGAACAGCGGCTTCAAGACGATCATCTCTCCGAATCGGTAGTCCTTCGCTGCGACAATGCGCGAGCAGAGGTCCGGTCGTTGACGGGCGAGGTACACCCGTGCCTTCGCGGCGTGTAGCCCGTTCGACGCAAAGGCCACCCAGTCGGTCGAGGCGACCCAGGGCAGGGAGTTCCGCACGTTCTCCCACGTCGATCGACTCCGTGACTCGACCGACACCGGGCCGTCCCAGTGGAGGACTTGCGTGATGTAGTCCCGCAGGATGACCGCCTCAGCAGTACTGCCCCGTACCGCTCCCCCGCTGCACAGGATTGCGGCGGACGCGCCGGCTGTACGAGCCGCACGCGCCGTGCGGATGGCGATCCGAGCCCGCCAACGATTCACGGTGTTGATACGTCGACCACGATTGCCGAATCCGAGCACCACGACGAGTACCGTCGAGCCCGGTGTCGGCCGAGGGAGCCCTACCGCCTGACGAGCGGTCAGGGAGTGCACGAGCTCGCCGGCGAGCAGAACCGCGAGTCCCGTGGCCGAGAGGATGGCGGCCACGGATGTTCCACGTGGAACGTGCCTCGTCGCCGCCATCGAGGGCTCAGGCGCGGTGGTCGCGGATTGCCTGCTCCGCCAGCTCGGCGTACGTCCACCCCAGGTCGAAGCCGGACGCCGACAGAGCCTGCGGCACGAGGGAGGTCTCGGTGAGCCCGGGCAGGACGTTCGCCTCGAGGAACCACGGGGTGCCCGCAGCATCGACGATGAGGTCCACGCGCGAGATGTGGCGGAGACCGAGAGCCTGGTGCGCCGACACGGCAGCGGTGGACGCTGCACCCGCGTAGTCCTCGGAGAGGCGCGCCGGCGTGTAGAAGGTGGTCTCGCCCGCGTTGTACCGCGCCTCGAACCCGTAGATGCCGTTCCGCGGGACGATCTCGACGGCGGAGAGCGCTACCGGACCGTCTCCGGTGTCGATGATCCCGACGGCGACCTCGGTTCCGCGGATGAGTTGCTCGACCACGACGTCGTCGCAGTACGTGTAGGCGGTGACCATCGCACGCGGGAGGTCGTTCACGTCGTCCACGAGCGTGACACCCTGGGCGCTCCCTCCCCGGGCGGGCTTGACGGCGAGCGGGACCGGGTGCTCGGCTGCGATGCTCTCGAGGACACCGACCGCGCCGAGCTCTCGGAAGACATCGTGCGACAGCGTGACCGAGCGGGGCGTCCGGACCCCTGCTCGCGCGACCAGCGCTGAAGCGGTGGGCTTGTCCCATGCCAGCCGAGCCGACGTCGAACGTGAGCCGACGAACGGGATGTCGAGCGCCTCCAGGATGCCCCGCAGGGCGCCGTCTTCACCGGAGGCGCCGTGCAGTGCTGGCCACACGACGTCCGGGCGGCTCTCCCGCAGTGTCGGGAGCAGGGATGCGTCAGCGTCCCGCAGGTCCACCTGCCAGCCGTACCCGGTCAGCGAGTCGGCCACCCGGCGGCCCGACCGCAAGGAGACGTCACGCTCGTGCGAGATCCCTCCCGCGACGACGACGACGTGACGGCGGGTGAGCTCGGCCATGCGGATGGACCTCCGGTACTGCTGATGGAACGAGAAAAGTGCTGGTCAGGAGACGTTCGGGGGCGGAGCGCTGACCGAGGATGCCGGTCGGACGACGGCGTTCGGCCGCGTCGCGGAGCCGAAGGTCTCCACGAGTTCGAGCTCGTCGTTCACGACGTTGGCGAGTCGCTTGACCCCCACGCGGATCTGCTCCGGGGTGGGGTAGCAGAACGACAGACGGATGTGGCCGCCGCCCCTGCCGTCGGCGTAGAAGGCCGTTCCCGGCGTGTACGCGACGAGTTCCTTGACCGCGCGCGGCAGCATCCCCTTCGAGTCGAGCGACTCGGGCAGGGTCAGCCAGACGAAGAACCCGCCGTTCGGCTTGGTCCACGAGAGGTCCGGTAGGAACTCCCCCAGCGCGGAGAGCATGGCGTCGCGACGCTCGGCGTAGAGACCGCGGAAGGTGTCGACCTGACCCTTCCAGTCCGCGGCGTCGAGGTAGGCGTTGACGACGTACTGGCCGAACGAGTTCGGCGCGAGGACGGCCGACTCGTTGGCGAGGACGAGCTTCTCGCGGATGGCATGCGGCGCGAGGGCCCAGCCGACGCGGAAGCCCGGCGCCAGCGTCTTGGAGAAGGACCCCAGGTAGACGACGCCCTCCTCGTCGATGGATCGGATCGCCTGCGGTGCGGGCTCGTCGAACCAGAGGAGGCCGTAGGGGTTGTCCTCGAGGACGAGGATGTTGTTCGAGCGGCAGATGTCGAGGATCTCGATGCGACGCTCGCGGCTGAGGGTCACACCGGCGGGGTTGTGGAAGTTGGGGATCGTGTAGAGGAACTTGATCCGCTTGCCCTGCGTGCGGAGGTTCGCGATCGCTTCGCGCAGCGCCTCGGGGACGAGACCGTTCTCGTCGGTGGTGACGTGCACGGTCTCGGCCTGGTACGAGCGGAAGACTCCGATCGCGCCGACGTAGGACGGCGACTCGGCGAGCACGACGTCGCCCGGGTCGATGAAGAGGCGGGTGACGAGGTCCAGCGCGTGCTGCGAACCCGTGGTCACGACGACGTCCTCGGCGCTGGCGCGGATGCCCTCGAGGCTCATCACGTCGACGATGTGCTCGCGCAGGGACCGCAGACCCTGTCCTCCGCCGTACTGGAGTGCCATGGCGGCGTCCTCGGCCATCACACGATCCAGGGAGCCCGTGACGAGCTCACGCGGCAGCGCCGAGACGTACGGCATGCCGCCGGCGAGCGAGACCACCTCGGGCCGCGACGCGACGGCGAACAGGGCTCGGACCTCGGAGGCGCTCAGCCCGGCGGTGCGCTGGGCGTACGAGTCGTACCAGGGGTCGAGGCTGTTGCCGTTCGTCATCGTGGCTCCGTTCCGCGGGTCCTGCCCGCCACTCACATTCCCGCCACACTACGACATCGACCCCGGAAACCCGGGGTTCGCGTCAGGGCCGATCCTGAAGCTGTGGCCCGGAACGATGAACCGCCCCGCACCCGGTGTGGGTGCCGGAACGAGGAACGGCCCCGCACCCGGTGTGGGTGTGGGGCCGTTCGATGGGTCCTACGCGAGGAACTCTGCGAGGTCGGCCTCGAGCGCCGGCTTCGGCTTCGCGCCGATGACGGTCTTGACGACCTCGCCGCCCTTGAAGACCTTCATGGCCGGGATCGAGGTGATCTGGTAGTTCATCGCGGACTGCGGGTTGTCGTCCACGTTGAGCTTCACGATCTCGATCTTGCCGGCGTGCTCCTCGGCGATCTGGTCGAGGATCGGCGAGACCGCGCGACACGGGCCACACCACTCGGCCCAGAAGTCGACGAGGATCGTCTTGTCGGACTTGAGGACCTCGTCCGAGAAGGTGGCGTCGGTGACTGCCTTGGCGTTGGACATGTGTGCTCCTTCGAGAAGTCGATCAGTGGGTGCAACGCTCCGGGCGCTGCGGTATTCCGTGGTTCAGGCTCGAGCGGCCTCGACGTCGACCGTGACGGGCGGTTCCGGCGTGACGCCCTCTGCCGGGACGGTCAGGGCGTCGTCGAGCTCGGCGAGGTACTTCTCGGCGTCGAGCGCTGCGACGGTGCCGGAGCCGGCTGCTGTGATCGCCTGACGGTAGGTCGGGTCGATGACGTCGCCGGCCGCGAACACGCCGGGGAGGTTCGTCTTCGAGGAGCGACCCTGGACCGCGATCGTGCCCTCGGGGGCGATGTCGATCTGGCCGTGGATCAGGTGCGTGCGCGGGTCGTTGCCGATCGCGATGAAGAGGCCGTCGAGGGCCAGTTCGCTCTCGGTGCCGTCCACCGTGTCGCGCAGCGTGACGCCGGTCACCGCGGAGTCACCCGTGATGCCGGTGACCTCCTTGTTCCACGCGAACTCGATCTTCGGGTCGTTCATGGCCCGGTCCTGCATGATCTTCGACGCGCGCAGGGTGTCCTTGCGGTGGATGACCGTCACCTTGTCGGCGAAGCGCGTGAGGAACGTCGCCTCTTCCATGGCGGAGTCGCCACCGCCGACGACGGCGATGTTCTTCTGGCGGAAGAAGAAGCCGTCGCAGGTCGCGCACCAGCTGACGCCGTGACCGGACAGCCGCTCTTCGTCGGCGAGGCCGAGGTGGCGGTAGGCCGAACCGGTCGCGTAGATGACCGCGAGGGCCTCGTACGTCTCGCCGGAGCCGACCGTGACCTTCTTGACGTCACCGGTGAGGTCGACCGACACAGCGTCGTCGTAGAGGACCTCGGCACCGAACTTCTCGGCCTGTTCCTGCATCTTGATCATGAGGTCCGGGCCCTGGATCCCCTCGGGGAAGCCCGGGAAGTTCTCGACCTCGGTCGTCTTCGTGAGCTCGCCGCCGGTCTCGACGCTCGAGGCGACGATCAGGGGCTTGAGCTCCGCGCGTGCCGCGTAGATGCCGGCGGTGAACCCGGCCGGGCCGGAACCGATGATGATGAGCTGGCGCATGCCTCGCTGCCCCTTCCGTAGATGGCTGACCGGGTCAACACATGGTACCGGCGTGGCATTCCGCGCCAGCCGGGAGCGCGTCAGCGGCCGAGCCGCTTGCGCAGGATGTCGACGGCGCCCGTGATCTCACCGTTCTTCGCGACGACGAGCGCCCCGAAGTAGACGAGCACCATCACGGCGCCGGTGAGGACGATGGTGATCAGCGCGCCGGAGACGTCGGACATCGCGAAGCCGTCGGCCGAGAAGCCGCCGAAGAAGTTGACGACGACGAGACCCACGACGCCGGAGATGAGCGCGGCGATGATGAACTGCACGTGCGACCGGGTGACGACCGGCCCCTCGATGCCGTGCAGACGCCGGCGGACCAGCACGAGCGCGATGATCGTCTGCACCGACCCCGCGACGGTCGTGCACACCGCGATCGAGACGCCGATGACGTCGCCGGGGAAGGTCGCGACGGCGAGGGCTCCGATCACGAAGAGCACGGACTGGACGCACTGCATCAAGAAGGGCGTGCGGTGGTCGTGCAGCGCCCAGAACACCCGCTGGATGATGAAGAGCATGCTGAACAGGACGAGCCCGGGCATGTAGGCCCACAGGACCTCGGCCATCGCCTGCGTGTGGTCGAACCGGTTCTCCCAGATCCGCGCGAACGGCATCGCGAGCACGATGAGCGCGACGCTCGCGAACACGGTGAACAGGCCGACGATGCGGAGCGAGAGCGACAGGTTCCGGCGCACCGCCCCGAGGTCGCCACGCTCGGCGTCGTGGCTCATCCGCGTGAAGTACGCGGTCGCGATCGAGACCGCGATGATCGAGTGCGGGAGCATGAACAGCAGCCACGTCGTGCCGAGGGTGGCGATGCCGGCGCCACCGGCGAGCGAGGCGACGCGGGACTGCACGAGGCCGGCGAGCTGCGTCACGAGGATCATCGCGAAGAGCCACCCGGCGGCCGTCCCGGTCGAACGCAGACCGACCCCGCGCCAGCGGAAGTCCGGTCGGAAGGTCAGGCCGGCGCGCCGCCAGAAGAACGGCAGGAAGGCTGCCTGCGCGAACACGCCCAGCGACGCGCTGCCGGCGAGGACGGCGATCTTGAGCGCTGTCCACCCCTCGGTGCTGGCGTTCACGTCGCGACCACCGAACAGGGCGATGAAGACGATCAGGCCGGCGATCGCGATGACGTTGTTGAGCAGCGGCGCCCAGGTGAAGGGGCCGAACACCTGCTTCGCGTTGAGGACCTCACCGAGGAGCGAGTACATCGCGTAGAAGAGGATCTGCGGCAGGCACCAGAACGCGAACGCGACCGCCAGGTCCGTCTGGGCCGGCGTGAAGCCCTTGCTGTCGCCGGACGCCTGCTGGCTGTACGCCCACACGAGGAACGGCGCCGCGAGCGTCGCGACGATCGTGATGACGATGAACACCGACCCGCCGAGCGTCACGATCTTGTTGACGTACGCCACACCGCCGTCGGTGTGCTGCTTCATCGAGCGCACGATCTGCGGGATCAGCACGGCGGACAGCAGGCCGCCCGCGATGAGCGCGTAGATGTTGTTCGGCAGCTGGTTCGAGATGCCGAAGGCGTTCGCGGCGTCGGAGCCGGTGTTGCCGATCGCGAAGGCGAGGACGAAGGTCTTCGCGAACCCGAGGACGCGCGACAGCATGGTGCCGGCGGCGAGCATCGCGCTGGCACGGCCGAGGCTGCGCTCCGCGGCCGGCTCTGCGTCGACGGACGGCTGGGGCTGGGTGGCGCTGATGGTCGGCTCCTCGGGGGCGGCTGTCGGTGCGTCGCGCACCGCGGTGTCTGACTGGAGGAACGGTGCCTGCCCGCCCCGCGGCGCTGCGGCCGGCACCGGGTCGCCCCCGACCGCCGGCTGGATCTCGAGCAGCCGGTTCGGGTCCTCGTCGTCCTCGTCGTGGGGGGGGGGGGGGGGCCGGCGGGGGGTGAGGGGTGGGCCGAGGATTGCGGACCCGGAGAATGCG
>NZ_JAUZED010000004.1:55309-80032 GCF_030705415.1 Curtobacterium sp. A7_M15
CCCCCCCGCGCGGGGGCCCCCGCCCCGCCCGGCGCCGCGGCCCCGCGCGCCCCCCCACGGCGCTTCCGGATGCTCCGGAAGATGCCGAACCCGAAGATGGCGATCAGTGCCACGGCCGCCGCGGCCGTGATCACGGTCTCCCACTGCGCCTGGACGTTCAGCTCGACGGTGGCGGGGGTGGCGATCTTGACCCCGGTCGGGCTCGTGAGCGACAGGGTCAGGTTGACCTTGCCGTTCGCGACCGACTGGACGGGGACGGTCGTGCGGGTGGACGAATCCGGCTGGATCTTGACCTCGATGTCGTTCCGCACGACCCGCAGGGCGGAGTTCGACGGCTGGACGGACAGCAGCACCGTGACCGGGAAGTCCGAGCGGTTCCGGATGGAGATCGGCAGCGAGGAGCGGTCACCGAGCAGGGTCAGGCTGCTCGAGTCCGGGATGCTGATCTGCGAGGTCTTCCCGGCCCAGTTCGCGACCTGGGCGTCGACGGCGGTCGCGAGGCCGTCCGTGTCGCTCCGCCACGAGTTCGAGGCCAGGGCGAGGAGTCGGAGCCGAGCGGGCGCGGTCAGGTCGGTCGGGGTGTCGAGCGCGGACGCGAAGCCCGCGAGGTCGCGCTCGCCCCGTACCAGCTGCTGCAGTTGGTCGACCCGGGCGTCGCCGTTCGTCCCGGCGGACAGGGTCAGGGAGCCTGCCGTGGCGGCTGCAGTGGTGGAGAGGTCCGCCGGTGCCACCCAGGCGGTGTCCTCGAGCGCGTCGAGGGCCTGGCTCAGCCGCGCGGAGTTCGTCGGCCAGTCGCGACCGAGCGTCAGCAGGATCGGAGCCTCGGCGGTGCCCGCCCGGGCGGCGGTGGCGAGCGTGGCGGTGAGCTCGGACATCGCCGTCGACCACTCCTGCTGGCTCGACGCGGTCGCCGCGGTGCGGAGCAGGGCGGACATCGACTGGTCGGACACGAGGACGTGCTGCCCGCCGATCTGCTCGGACGCGGCGATCGTGGTGTCGGCGCCGGCCGAGGTGTTGCCGCTCGACACGATGGTCGTCTTCGAGCCCGCCGTCGCGAGCGCCGGCAGGTCGGCCGCGGTGACGGTGCCGTCGGACGGCCAGGCGATGCCGTCCATCGACCACGGGAAGTCGAGCAGGGAGTCGGTGGTGGGCAGCGTCGCGGGTGTCTCGTCGGCCGCACCGGGGTCGGCGGTGGCGTCGTCGGTCGGGGCCGTCGAGGCGGAGGGATCGGCCGTGGGGCTCTGCGGGTCGGACGTCGGCGTCGGCGTGGGGGTGGACGCTCCGGGGAAGTTCTGCTGCTTGATCTCCTGGTCGAGCGAGATCGGCGTCAGGATCCCGTCGGCGCCCGCCTGCCGGAGACCGGTGACGTCCGCATCGGCGTAGGGCAGCGCGAAGGTCTCGTTGCGGAGCGACTCGAGCCGGGCCAGCCACGCGGTCGCGGACGACGGCGCGTTCTCGCCGAGGATCCGGATGGACGCGATGATCCGCGGGTCGACGGCGACGGCGACGTTGTGGTCCTCGGCGGCGTCGAGCTGCTGGGTGAGCGTGCCGTCGACGGCGGTCGCGGACGCCAGGATGCCGGCCGTCAGGACGCCCTCGTTCGTCGCCGGGACCGTGATGGGCATCGCGACGGAGACGCTCACCGGGGTCTGGTCCGTCTCGGGGTACCAGGTGATCGCGGACCGCGCCACGGCGTAGGTGTCGCCGGCCGTGTACTCGGCGGCGATGCGTCGCGCACCGAACGAGGAGTACCCGCCGAGCGCGACGTTCCCCGAGACGATCTTCACTGAGCCGAGCGTGACGGATCGGTGCGCGGGGACCGCCGGGACGTCCACCGAGTCCATCGGGGCGCCGAGGTAACCGGTCGTGCTGGTGTCGGCGAGCCAGTCGGAGAGCACGTCTCGCGTGCTCACCGAGCGGAAGATGTCGAGCTCCGCGGTGCCGGCGGGGACGTCCGCGTCGGTGTCGTTCGTGACGGTGACGGAGAGCTCGAGGTCCTCGTCGCGCTGGACGATCCCGCGGTTCGCCGGGGCGATCGTGATCGTCGTCTTCCCGCGTTCGGCGGCAGCGGGGTGCGCGGCGTGGGTCGTGGCGGTCGAGGCCGTCGTGGCGAGCGCACCGTCGGCCGCAGCGGGCGCGACCACGAGGCCGAGCGCGACGAGGGCCGACGCGGCGGCGGCGAGCGTGGTGCGGAAGATCTGCATGCGTGAGGGGCCACGGGGTCGGTTCGGGCCGTGCACGAGTGTATGAGGCCCGACCATGAACGCTCCCGTGCGCGCGGACGTTGTGGAGAACTCGGGCACGCGATCTGGGAGGATGAGGACCGTCATGCAGTCCGTTGCCCAGGCCGTCGAGCGACTCGACGCACTCGCCGCCACCGAGCCCGTCGCCGTCCTCGCTCGGGCCTTCGCCGACGCCGGACACGAACTCGCCCTCGTCGGCGGGCCCGTCCGTGACGCGTTCCTCGGCCGTGCGGTCACCGACCTCGACTTCACCACCGACGCCCGACCGGACGACATCCTGCGGATCGTCGGACCGGTCGCGAGCAAGACGTGGGACGTCGGGCGCCAGTTCGGCACCATCGCCGCGCGGGTCGCCGGCGAGCAGGTCGAGATCACGACCTACCGGAGCGACGTCTACGACGGTGAGACCCGGAAGCCCGAGGTCGCGTTCGGCGACACCATCGAGGACGACCTGCTCCGCCGCGACTTCACCGTCAACGCGATGGCGCTCCGGCTGCCGGCGCGGGAGCTCGTCGACGTGCACGGCGGCGTCGAGGACCTCCTCGCCGAGCGCCTGCACACGCCGCAGGCAGCTCGCGTCTCCTTCCGGGACGACCCGCTGCGGATGATGCGCGCCGCACGGTTCACCGCACAGCTCGGCTTCACCGTCTCGGACGAGGTGCGTGGAGCGATGACGGACCTGGCCGACTCGATCGACATCGTGTCCGCCGAGCGGGTCCGCGACGAACTGGTCAAGCTGCTGAACACCGACGAGCCCGTGGACGGCGTGCGGCTGCTCGTCGACACCGGCCTCGCGGAGCGCTTCCTGCCCGAGCTGCCCGCGATGCGGCTCGAGATCGACGAGCACCACCACCACAAGGACGTCTACGAGCACTCCCTCACGGTCCTGACCCAGGCGATCGGGTACGAGGCCGAACGGCACCCCGGCGACGACCCCGACACCGTGCTCCGGCTCGCGGCGCTCCTGCACGACATCGGCAAGCCGGCGACCCGCAAGCTCGAACCAGGCGGCGCCGTGAGCTTCCACCACCACGACCTGGTCGGCTCCAAGCTCGCGAAGAAGCGGCTCCGTGCGCTGCGCTTCGACAACGACACCATCGCCGCCGTCAGCCGCCTGATCGAGCTGCACCTCCGCTTCTTCGGCTACACCGACGGCGCGTGGACCGACTCCGCCGTGCGCCGCTACGTCCGGGACGCCGGCGACCAGCTCGAGCGCCTGCACGAGCTCACCCGCTCCGACGTCACCACCAGGAACCGCCGCAAGGCCGACCGGCTCGCCTTCGCCTACGACGACCTCGAGGACCGGATCGCGGAACTCTCCGAGCAGGAGAAGCTCGACTCGATCCGGCCCGACCTGTCCGGCGACGACATCATGCGCATCCTCGACATCCCGCCGGGACGTGCCGTGGGCGAGGCGTACCGCTTCCTCCTCGAGCTGCGGATGGACGAGGGGCCCCTCGGGCCCGAGGACGCCGAGACCCGTCTGCGCGACTGGTGGGGTGCCCGGGACGCGAGCGCCTGACGGACGCGACCGGTTCTGCACAGCCGGTGGCGCGCCTCCAGGCCGTCCGCTAAGCTTGCCGGGTTGTCCGCGCGCATCCTGCGTGGCCGGACACATGCATCAACCCTCCTGCCCCGAGAACCGCTCGGGGCCGCTGAGACCAGAGGAGGTGGGTTCCGCATGCACCAGTACGAACTGATGGCGATCCTCGACCCCGAGATCGATGAGCGCACTGTCGCCCCCAGCCTGGACAAGTTCCTCGCTGTGATCCGCAACGACGGTGGCACCGTCGACAACGTGGACGTCTGGGGCCGTCGTCGTCTCGCCTACGAGATCGCGAAGAAGTCCGAGGGCATCTACGCCGTCGTGGACTTCACGTCCTCCCCCGAGGCCGCCAAGGAGCTGGACCGTCAGCTCGGCCTCTCCGAGGCCGTGCTCCGCACGAAGGTCCTCCGCGCCGAAGAGGGCATCGCGCAGGTCGCCGCCCAGAAGCAGCGCGACGAGGCCCGCGCGGCCCGCAAGGCCGCCAACGCGACCGCGAGCGCCGAGTAACCCGTGGCCGGCGAAACCGTCATCACGGTGGTGGGCAACCTCACCGCGGACCCGGAGCTGCGCTACACGCAGAACGGGCTCGCCGTGGCGAACTTCACCATCGCGTCGACTCCTCGTACGTTCGACCGTCAGGCGAACGAGTGGAAGGACGGCGACGCGCTGTTCCTCCGTGCGAGCGTCTGGCGCGAGTTCGCCGAGCACGTGGCGGGCTCGCTGACGAAGGGCTCGCGCGTCATCGCGCAGGGTCGCCTCCGTCAGCGCTCGTACCAGGACCGTGAGGGCCAGCAGCGCACGAGCATCGAGCTCGAGGTCGACGAGATCGGCCCGTCGCTCCGCTACGCGACCGCGCAGATCACCCGTGCTGCGGGTGGCTCCGGCGGCGGTCGCGGCCAGGTCGGTGGCGGCAACGCCTCGGCAGGCAACGGCGGCAACGGTGGCGGCTGGAACAACGGCGGCGGTCAGTCGGACGCGCCCTGGTCCCCCCAGGGCGGCCAGCAGGGCGGCAACGCACAGTCGAACGACGTGTGGAGCACCCCGGGCGGCACGTACGACGACGAGACCCCGTTCTGATCCTCCGCGGTTCAACGGACACAACTTCCACTTCTTAAGGACAAACAATGGCTGGAAAGAGCACCGGCGATCGCCGGAAGCCTCGCGGCAAGGGCGGCAAGAACGCCGCTCCCGCGAAGTCGATCAAGGTCGGCGTCATCGACTACAAGGACGTCGCGACCCTTCGCAAGTTCATCTCGGAGCGTGGCAAGATCCGCGCCCGTCGCATCACCGGCGTCTCCGTCCAGGAGCAGCGCCTCATCGCCCGTGCCGTGAAGAACGCCCGTGAGATGGCGCTCCTCCCCTACGCCGGCTCCGGCCGCTGATCGGAGGTCGACACATGTCGAAGCTCATCCTCACCCACGAGGTCTCCGGCCTCGGTTCCGCCGGTGACGTCGTCGACGTCAAGAACGGCTACGCCCGCAACTACCTGATCCCGCAGGGCTTCGCTGTCGCGTGGTCCAAGGGCGGCGAGAAGCAGGTCGAGTCGATCCGTGCGGCACGTGCCGCTCGCGAGCTCGCCACCATCGAAGAGGCCCAGGACCTCAAGATGAAGCTCGAGAACGCGACCATCAAGCTGACCGTCAAGGCCGGCAAGGACGGTCGTCTGTTCGGCTCCGTCCGTCCGGGTGACGTCGCCGACGCCGTCCAGGCGCAGGGCGTCGGCTCGCTCGACAAGCGCAAGGTCGAGGTCCCCGCGACCATCAAGACCGTCGGTGATCACGAGGCCACCGTGCGCCTGCGCGAGGACATCACTGCGGTGATCTCGCTCCAGGTCGTCGCCGCCAAGTAACACTTGCTGCGGTCGTCCGCTCACGACGGGCGGGTCTCCTCCGGGAGGCCCGCCCGTCGTCGCGTTCCGGGGTCGGAAGCTGCTGTGCAGACCCGGGAGGCGCGGCTCGTCCCGCGCTGACGGGTTACTTCTCAGACAGGGTTGCGGTTACTGGGAACGGCTTGGGAAAGTTGTCCTCAGGTTTCTGTTTGTCAACTGTTTTTACACAGGCGAAACGACCCATTCGCCAACCTTCAACGCGTACTTGAACCCCACTTCTCCACACATGGTGTGGAACAGAAAAGGCCAGGTCAGGCGGTCGAAAGTGTGTTCCCTGCCCGACTTGTCCACACCCCTGTCCACAGTTGTCCACACACCATCCCGGCGTGTTCCGCAGGCTCTCCACAGAGTTATCCACAGGCCTGTTTGCTGGGGATAACTCTGTCCCCGTAGCTTGGCCCAGCGACTCGGCGATGTCGGTCGCCCGGGGTAGAACAGGGGTCGGTCGGTTCGTCGTGGACGCCGTCGACGAACCAGCCGTCACCACAGACCAAGAGGAGCAAGTGTGTCGATCGCGCATCTCGAACCCGCGCCGCAGGACTACGCGGATCGTGGTGGCGCGGAACGCACTCCCCCGCACGACATGCTCGCCGAGCAGTCGACGATCGGCGGCATGCTCCTGTCGAAGGACGCCGTGGCCGACGTCATCGAGACCGCTCGTGGCGTGGACTTCTACATCCCCAAGCACGAGGTCATCTTCGACGCGATCCTGTCCCTCTACTCGCACGGTGAGCCGACCGACGTCATCGCGGTCACCGACGAGCTGACGAAGACGGGCTTGCTGTCCCGCGCCGGCGGCGCCGAGTACCTGCACAGCGTGACGAGCATGGTGCCCACCGCGGCGAACGCCGGGTACTACGCGGCGATCGTGGCCGAGAAGGCCGTGCTGCGCCGCCTGGTCGACGCGGGCACCCGCATCGTGCAGATGGGCTACGCGTCCGAGGGTGAGGTCACCGACCTCGTCAACAGCGCCCAGGCCGAGGTCTACAACGTCGCCGGCGGCGTCCAGACCGAGGACTACGTCCCCCTGACCGACGCGATCTCCGCCGCCCTCGACGAGATCGAGGCGGCGAAGGGACGCGACGGGCAGATGACGGGCGTCCCGACCGGGTTCGCCCAGCTCGACGGCCTCACCAACGGCTTCCACCCCGGACAGCTCATCATCATCGCCGCCCGTCCGGCCCTCGGGAAGTCGACGCTCGCGCTCGATCTCTGCCGAGCCGCCGCGATCAAGCACAACGAGACCGCCGCGTTCTTCTCGCTCGAGATGGGTCGCGCCGAGATCGCGATGCGTCTGCTCTCCGCCGAGTCCAGCGTCCCGCTGCAGAACATGCGCAAGGGCACCGTCGACTCCCGCGACTGGACGACCATCGCGCAGACCCGTGGGCGGATCAACGACGCCCCGTTCTTCATCGACGACTCCCCCAACATGACCCTCGTCGAGATCCGCGCGAAGTGCCGTCGCCTCAAGCAGCAGCACAACCTGCGCATGGTCGTCATCGACTACCTGCAGCTCATGACGTCGGGCAAGAAGGTCGAGAGCCGCCAGCAAGAGGTCTCCGAGTTCTCCCGTGCGCTGAAGCTCATGGCGAAGGAGCTCCAGGTTCCCGTCGTCGCACTGTCGCAGCTGAACCGTGGTCCCGAGCAGCGTGCCGACAAGAAGCCCCAGATCTCGGACCTGCGTGAGTCCGGGTCGATCGAGCAGGACGCCGACATGGTCATCCTGCTGCACCGTGAGTCGGCGTACGAGAAGGACAACCCGCGCCAGGGCGAGGCGGACCTCATCGTGGCGAAGCACCGCAACGGGCCGACGGACACGATCACGGTGGCGTTCCACGGGATGTTCTCGAGATTTGTGGACATGCCGCAGTAGACCCTGTCGCCGCGCGCATAATCTGTCTCCTTCGCACACAACTTGTCGCCATGCGCACGGGCGGGGGCGTCGGTTCATCGTTCGCCCCGGGTCCTGGGAGCGTGCGCGAAGCGTCGCATGACGCACCTTTATCGATCAGGATCGGGGACCGCCTATCTGAGACAAGAGCTCCAGGCAGCCAGCGCTAGCAGGTGCCTCAGCGACGCATCGATTCGCCTACGGGAAGTAAGTCCGCGTTGTCGGTGTCGCCGAGTCCGGTCGACGACCCACTGTCAGCCGCTCCTGTCGAGACCGGTATCCGACTCGTGATCGGTACTCACCAATGTCGGTGCTGGACCCTATCCTGATGCACACCGTCACCGCTGCCATGCAGGAATGGCGCAGAAGCGCCGTCCTGATTCCTATCCGTACGGGTGACACCCGCACCCAGAGCAGGAGCGTCAATCGTGTCTGAGCTACCCACCCGCGGCGCCGTCTTCTGGCCTGTCGGCACCGGCGACAGCACCACCATCGTGATCGACGATGACACTGTGATGCAGGTCGACCTGCACGACATGGCGAAGGCTGACTCCGACGACGCTCCGGAGGTGGCTGTCGTCGACGAACTCATCGCGAGCCTGCCCGTCAGAGACGGCAAGCCCTACCTCGCGGTGTTCGCGCTGACGCACGCCGATAAGGACCACTGCCTTGGCTTCGCCGACCTCCTCAGCGCGGTGACGATCGGTGAGCTCTGGGCTACACCGCGCCTCTGGCGCGAATACACGGAGGGAGGCGCCGAGGACGAACTTTGCGAAGACGCGAAGGCGTTCCAAGCGGAGGCCGAACGTCGAGTCGAAGCGATCAAAGCCGCGGTCGCGGACAACGTTGACCCGGCAAGCGGGGACCGGCTGCTCGTCATCGGGTATGACACCGAACACAGCAGGCACGCGTACGACGAACTGCCGGACCGCTACAAGAGCGGCCCAGGAAAGCTCATTAGCACCCTCGACTTCGAAGACACTACCGGCCGCTTCGAGGCGTTCATCCACGCTCCGTTCGCCGACGACGCGGCAGCAGCCCGCAACGAAACCTCGCTAGCGATGCAGATCGTGTTGCAGGACGAATCCGGCATCACCGGGAAAATGCTCCTCTTCGGCGACCTCGCGCACGACACGATCATGAAGGTCTTCGACTACAGCGAAGCGCACGACCGTGATCAGCGGGTCGAGTGGGACCTGCTGCTCGCGCCACACCACTGTTCTAAGCGCGTGATGTACCTGCGGACTCTCGACGGCGACGAAGTCGTGCAGCAGGACGTCTTGGACGCGTTCGAGCGCAACCAGCTCCCCGGGGCCGTCATCGTCTCCAGTAGCGCGGTGATCCCGGACGAGGACGAGGACGGCAAGAATCCGCCGCACAAGATGGCTTTCGACCGCTACTCCGAAGTGGCCGACGAGGTCCTCGTCACCATGGAATGGTTGGGCGTCAGCGAACCCTCGCCGATTGTGTTTGGCGTCACCGCGGAGGGAGCCGGTATCGTCCGCGACGCATTCGTCGAGCTCGCCGCTACTGAGGCCTTCTCGCACTCGTCGCAGACGATCGAGACGCGGCTCACGAAGGTCATCGCCTCAGCGACCACCGTGGCAAAGGCCGTATCCAAGGGCCCTAGCGCCGCTGCGACCGGTTCAGATCGGGTGCGCGATGTCACCACGGCTGATCGGGGCGGAGAGACCGCACCACAGACCGTCGGCTTCGGAAAGTGAATACCGCTGCAGTCGAGCAGATACAGCAGCTGGCGTCGACCTCCGGCCCCATTCAGCTTCATACGGTGTCAGAGGAACGCGGATACACGGTCCTGCGGGTCTCACTTGACACCCGCGGAATACTGCACGCCCCAACAGGGATCCGGCTTCGAGGACGCGAAATCTTCGACATCATGGTGCCCCCGGCGTTCCCGTTCGAAGCGCCCTCCGTGTGGGCGACCCACCAGCGTTGGGCGGGAACCGCGCACGTGCAGTGGGGACGCAGCATCTGCATTTATGCAGCACCGTCCGTGGAGTGGAGCCCAGCGGACGGAATGCGTGGGCTGATCGACCGACTCGCGCTATGGCTCGAACGCGCAGCGGCCGGCACCCTCGACCCGGACGGGCAGCCGCTGCACCCGCCAGTTGCGTACCCCGGCGTGGACGCCGGTCATTTGGTCGTCCGCGCGGACCTCGGCGACCGTGTCCCGTGGAACTCCAGCGGCGACGCAACTGCAGTTCTCTTCGCGGGGTGTGTCCAGGTCGGAGCCGATCGTGCCGACGTCGTGGAGTGGTACACGCGCGACGAGCTTTTCGCGACGCTGACCACGGGCGCCTTCACAGCCACCGACCCTCAAGGCCGGCCGCGGTTCGTCGCCGTGGCCGGGTTCATCTCCGACCAGATTGCCTTCGAATACCCCGACAAAGCACAAGAGCTTCTCGACGCGCTCGAGCGCTCTGGACTTGCCGCAGAAACCTTGCTCAGCAACCTCTCACTGGCACAGGTCGTGAACGAGATTCTGCAACGACAACTGTCTCAGAGCACCCTGCCGAACATTGTTCTGCTCGGCACCCCGGCACGACGCATCGAAACCGCTCGGCTCGCACACCTCGCCGCGTGGCAGCTGGAGGGCATCGGCGATAAGGTCGCATCGCTGCTGGGCAAGGCTGACTGGGGAGTGCTCAAGCAGGATCGGGCTGACATCTACGATTTGGTTCACCAGTGGCTAAGGGTTGCGAGCATCGCGTGGAAGCGCGTGTGGGAAGACCGACCCGAGGTGACCAGGCCCCGTGACACCGACACGCCAACGTCGCGGCTCCGCGGGAAACGAGTGCTGTTGCTTGGTGCTGGTGCGCTGGGAGCGCCCATCGCCGAGCACTGCGTTCGCGCCCGCGTCTCCGCAATCACGATCGTGGACAACGGCCGAGTGAACCCGGGCATCTTGTCCCGGCAGCCTTACCGCGATGCTGACATCTCCAAACGCAAGGCAAACATTCTGGCGGAACGCCTCCGAATGATCCGGCCTGACGTCATCGTCACTGCGGAACCCCGCGACGCCAAACACACTTTCGAGTCCGTGGATCAACTGGATCAATACGACCTGATCATTGACGCGACCGCGGACATCGGAGTCCGCAGCGCCATCGAAACGCGACGCGCGGCGGGCCGCTCGCAGTGGCCGCCTGTGCTGGCAATGATGGTCGGCCATGAGGCCACCGTCGGTGTCGTCGCAGCATCGCACCGAGAAGCATCCGGCGGACCGGTCGACGTACTCCGCCGCTTCTCTCTCACGTGCCTGGCAACGCCGACGCTCGGTGACATCGCGGCGGACTTCTTCCCAGGAAAGCCCCGCGGAGATCTGTTCTTCCCCGAACCAGGCTGCTCCTCGCCAACCTTCGTCGGGTCAAACGCCGACGCAACCGCCCTGAGTGGCATGCTCCTCAGCGAGGGGATGACGCTGCTTGCAGCGAGCGACGCGCCAATGAGCGCAACCGCAGTCCGGCGCGATAGTCAGACGCGACCAGCAGTACAGACTGCGTCTTGGCAGTCGGACACGATCCTCGAGGACGCGAACGGGTCCGGATACGAAGTCCGACTCACCGCAGCAGCACTGACAGAGATGCGTGCGGAAGCTCGTCGAGGCCGCCGAGTTCGCGGCTCGCGCGTCGAGACCGGAGGCATGCTTCTCGGCGCAATCGATGAAGCCTGCAAGGTGATCTACGTCGATCGAGCTGCAGGACCTCCTCCTGACAGTCGTCTCTCGGCGGTGTACTTCCAACACGGAACGTTTGGTACGCAGGAAGTCATCGATGAACGGCGTGCCGCGACGCAGGAACGACAGAGCTTCGTCGGACTCTGGCACACCCATCCCTACGGTGCTGCCGAGCCGTCCGCGACGGACGACGAAGGGATGTGGGAGCTCGTCAACCTGCACGGCATTGGCCGCCGCGCGTTGATGATCATCGCAGGCGGACCGACCGCGTGGGACCACTGGCTGCAGGACGCGACCACACCGGAGCTGTACGCTCGAATCTCACACATCGGAGCTCGCGCCCAGCCATCCGACAGTGGCTCCGTCCGTGATGCGCCGGCAGACTTCTTCTCTGGCGGTTTCGCCTACCCGGCGCGCTTCCACGCACACCCGGGAGAACGTTCGTGACGGGGATTCGAATTGGCTTAGCGCTCTCCGGCGGCGGCTTCCGCGCGGTCGCGTTTGGACTCGGCGCTCTCCGTGCGCTGCATGACAGGGACCTACTTTCGTCCGTCAGTGTCGTGTCCGGTATCAGCGGCGGTGCGATCCTGTCAGCGCTTTGGGCTTACGGGTCGAAAGAGTTCGACGAGTTCGACCTCAGCACCCGGAAATTGCTCCGAAAGGGGATGCAGCAGGAATTGATGCTCCGGGCGTTCAATCCTCGTTCGGCTGCACGCTCACTCGCATCGGCGGCGCGCGCCGCCGCCGCGGGGCACCCGCGAGCTTTCTCACGCACCGAGGCGCTGGTTGCTGTCCTGGCAGCGCGTGGACTCGACCGGCCGCTATCGACCGTCGCACATTCAGACCTGTCAGTCATCCTCTCGGCCACAGACCTCTCCAACGGGAACGCCGTTCGGTTCGGCAGTCAAGTTAGTTCCAGCAGCCCACTCGGCCGGATCACTGATCTGGTATCCGTCGCGGACGCCGCCGCCGCTTCCGCCGCATTCCCGCTGCTCCTTCCACCGCTGGTGCGCGAGTACGAGTTCGAACGATCCGACGGCAGCCGCCACACAGCTCGGATCGCGATGACCGACGGAGGGGTCTACGACAACCTCGGTGTCACACCACTCCTGCCGGGCCGATCAAGGCAATTCACTAGTCACGTATACGACCTCGACGCTTTGATCGTCGTCGACGCCGGTCGCGGCCGGTACGACCGGAAGCCGGCGACGCAGTGGCTCAATCGGACAAAGCAAACCTTCGAGATCTCGCACGGACGTGTCCAGGACGGCACCCGGTCCAGGCTCCATGCCGTGAGCGGACTGCCGCTTGTGCACGTGTACCTTGGGTCGTCCGACGCACGTCTGCCGGCAATCCCCGACCTGATACCCCGCGACCCGATCTCCGCGTACGGAACAAACTTCTCCGCTATGCCTGCACGTGCGCTAGAAGGACTGTCCGTCCGCGCCGAGCAGATCACACGTGCGCTCGTCAACGACTACCTTTGATGCGCATACAGGAAATTGCCCGCCCAGGCCTGCTCTACGGGAACACTTCAGGATCTACAGCCAGTCGGACACCCGGCTAGCCGTCCGGGCCGTCGTTGATCACGCGGTGCGTCTATTCTGGTCGTACGGTGAAGTCGTGCCAGCCGAGATCGAGAAGGTCGTCTGCCACGTCATCCACGATGGGCACCTCCTCGTGTCCACGCACCACTCGGTCCCGCTCATCACGACTGGCGTTCAAGCGCCCGCCGGCACCATCGAGGATGGCGAGACGCCTGAGCAAGCCGCGGAAAGAGAACTGTTCGAGGAAACCGGCCAAAGAGGCCGAGTAGTGCAGCCGCTCGGCGTGGAACGGTATGACTTGCGCCCCTCCCGTGATCAGATCACGCTGCGCCGCTTCTTCCTGATGACCGCGGAGAGTTCGCCCTTGACCGTGCGGCTGGTGCGTCGTCGCCCAGGCTCTCCGCGGGAAGACTTGACTTGGCGATTCCACGTCCGCTAGCCGATCGACCATCGGACGGCCGCGCCGTCGCTGGAACGTGCGTTCCGACGGACGATCGCTGCCGGACGACCGCACGGTAGCGCCGCCGTACGCTCGAAAAATCGACGACGGGAGTGACGATGGAAGACCTGCGTGGAGTCCGCGCCCTCATCACCGGAGGAACCTCGGGTCTCGGACTCGCGATGGCCGAGGGACTCGTCGAGGCTGGTGCCCGTGTCGCGGTCACGGGGCGGTCGGCGGCCCGGGTTGCCGCGGCTGCCGAGGCGCTCGGGGCGGAGGCGATCGGGATCGCGATGGACAGCCGCGATGAAACCTCCGTCGACGGCGGAACAGCCCAGGCGGGGGATGCCCTCGGCGGTATCGACCTCCTGGTGAACAACGCCGGGATCGGGATGCGCACCGTGAACCCCGACTTCATGACCGCGCCCCGAGGCTTCTGGACCGTCACGCCCGGCGGCTTCCGCGACGTGGTCGACACGAACCTGACCGGCTACTTCCTGGTGGCCCGGGCCGTGGTGCCGCGCATGCTCGAGGCAGGGAGCGGACGCGTCGTCACGATCAGCATGAACCACGGCACGATGAACCGCCGCGGCTTCGTGCCGTACGGTCCGTCCCGCGCGGGCGCGGAGGCATTCGCCCGGATCATGGCTGCGGACCTCGCGGACACCCCGGTGCGGGCGAACATCCTGCTGCCGGGCGGTGCGACGGACACCGGCATGCTCGACGGTACGGCGCGGCCGGACGGTCTCACCGTCCTCCCCGCGGACGTCATGCGGGAGCCGATCCGGTGGCTCGCGTCTCGCGCGGCAGCCGACGTGCACGACGAACGGATCATCGCGTCAGGGTTCGCGGAGTGGGTGGCGAGTCGGCGGGGATGAACCGCCCGCGCAGGTCAACGCGCCTCGTGAAGAGGCTCGGACATCGATTGCCGATACCCCGGGAGCGCTGCGCCCCGCTGATTCGGGAACACGGAGGAGAGCGCCGCGTTACACCTGTGGTGTACCCCCGGGGGGTATACGTACACTGTCGACGTCAGCTGGGTCAGATCGGAGCAGGATGGACACGCATGAGCACCACCAGGTGAACGAGCACGAGCACACCGTCCATGACGGCGGACACACGACGACGTCGTGGGCGATGGCTGCACAAGCGACACTGCACTGCCTCACCGGCTGCGCGATCGGTGAAGTCCTCGGCATGGTGATCGGCACCGCGGCCGGGTTCCACAATGCCGGCACGATCGTCCTGTCCATCGTCCTGGCGTTCATCTTCGGCTACGCCCTCACCATGCGCGGCGTCATCAAGTCCGGACTGACCGTCGCGGCAGCGTTCAAGGTCGCTCTCGCAGCTGACACCGTCTCGATCGCGGTCATGGAGATCATCGACAACACGGTCGTGGTCGCGATTCCGGGAGCGATGGACGCGCAGCTCGACCAGTGGCTGTTCTGGGGCTCGCTCGCGCTCTCCCTCGCCCTCGCGTTCGTCGTCACCACCCCGGTGAACCGCTGGATGATCAGCCGCGGCCTCGGCCACGCCGTCGTCCACGGACACCACTAGAACCCTGGAAGCGCGTCGGGGCAGAGACGGAAGGACCGTACATCGCAGCCGTCCCGGCTCGATTCACAGCGTCCGGGCGTAGTCGACGGTCGGGTACGGGATGAAGCCGAGGGCTTCGTGGAGGGCTCGTGCCGGCGCGTGGAACTCGTCACCCCCGGTCCCGACGTGCGCCACGGTCACCCCGAGTTGTTCGAGGCCGTTCAGCGCGGCCACGCAGAGCGCTCGCGCGACTCCACGGCGGTGGGCGTTCGGGTGGACGGCGACCATCTCCAGTCGTCCGGAGGACTCACCCGTGGTGTTCCAGCCGACGTACCCGAGCGGTTCGCCGCTCTCTGCCGCCAGCGTGATGAAGCGACCCTCGTCGGGAGCGAGCAGGGACGGTACCTCGCGGCGGTCGTCGTCTTCCCAGCGTCCGTGGTCGTGCGCAGTGACTTCGGCCCGGAGCTGCACGAGGGAGCCAGGGAAGAGGCGCATCCTCATCCGTACCGGCTACCCATCGATCTCCGGACGCTGTGGCAGTGTTTCTGCGTGAGTTCCATCGAAGTGGTCGAGGGTCGGAGCCCGGGGGACACGCGGCGGATCCTCGAGGCGTTGCCTGACTGGTTCGGCGATCCTGTCGCGATCGACAACTACGTGTCTGCGACCGAGGATGCGGCGTTCGGAAGTCTGCTCGCTGTGGGAACTGCGGGAGTGGTCGGGATCGCGCTGACGCGGCGCCACTTCCGGGAGGCTGCGGAACTCCACCTCATCGCAGTCGACCCGACGCAGCGCGGGTCCGGTGTCGGAAGAGCCCTGGTCGAACACGTGGTCGATACGCTGCGAACCGACGGCTGCACGTTGCTCTCGGTGCACACGGTCGGACCGTCGTTCGAGCACGAGCCGTACGCGCAGACGCGCGCCTTCTACCGCAGCGTCGGGTTCACGCCGCTGGAGGAGCACGACGGCCTCGATTGGTCCGGTCCGACGCTCATCCTGGTCCGGTCCGTAGGCGGCGCAACGAGCGGATCGTGACTCGTTCATGATCGGTCATCGAGACGGGAGCCGCATCGCTCCTCGCCGACTGATTGCATGAACTGTGCGACAACAATCTGGAGACCAGACTTCGCGGGTACGGAAGCTGGCGCTGGTGCTGGGAATCGCCGCGGGGTTCTTCTGGCTCGTCGCGCTCGCGCTGCCGATCTCCCTGGTCGTTCTCATCGGCAACCTTCCGGGGGAGGACCCAGGGCGCGGCGAGCGAGCCCTCGTGATCGCTTTCGGCGCGTTCTTGTGCTTCGCGCTCCTCGCGATTCCCGCAACGATCGGCTCCTTCGTCGTGCGCCGCGCAGGAGTCCGCAGCAGCAGCGCCGGAACGAACTCGGCCCGGTAGCGGACCAGAGGAACCGTGGTGCCGCCGTCACCTCCCGATCTGCACGACCGCGATCGCCGACAGCACGAACGCCACGATCGCCGCACTCGACCGGAGCACGTCGATGCGCTCCCACCGCACCACGACCTGCTTCCAGTCCGCCGGAGGGTCGAGCGGATCCCAGTCGTTCACCCCGATGTTGATCGGGACCGTGCCGAGGAACGACGCCAGCACGAACACCCCGAGTGCCACGGCGCCCCCGACCCGCCAGCCGAACCCGTCACCCGTACCCGCGACGACGAAGGCGGCGGCGGTGGCGAGCACCGCCGGGAGCATGAGCATCGGCACGACGACCTTCAAGCACTTGACGAGCGCGATGCGGGTCCGGAGGTGAGCGTCGTCGGGCAGGGCGTTCATCGCGGGTTGGACGCCCCACCGCACGATGAACTCCTCGCCGGCGAGGAGACCGACGAGGACGAGCTGCACGACCAGGATCACGTTCATGGACCACAGCATCGGCCGAGCCGCTGACGCCGCCCTGACGCGGCGCTGACGCGACCGACCATCGGACGGGAGGCGCGGTGCGGGCTGGCACCCCGCCACCCGGCCGCCCCCAGGTCCCCCAGCACCTGGTCACCGTCAGGGCACGCGCGCGGATGGGGCAGGATGGGAACGACGGAGTGACGATCGGGGGAACCGTGCAGCAACGGTGTGACCAGTGCCGACGACCCATCCAGGGTGAGCCGGTCCGGACCGCGACGCGGACGCTGTGCGACGCGTGCGGGACGACCTTCCTCGGGCTGGCTGCCGGGACGATGGCCGGCAACGGCGACGTCGGGCAGTCGATCGCGACGGCCGGCTGGTTCGAGCGTCTGCGCCGCCGCAAGCGCGACTGAGCGCCCGGGAGGGCGTCAGCGCACGGCGGCGAGGATCTCTGCCTCTTCGTCTGCCTCGAGACCCGCCCGCCGCGGCCGCTCCACCCCGCGGTCACGCTCGTCGGCGAGCACCCCGGCGAGGGTCTCCGAGAGCGGACGACTCCCGCCGCCGGCGTCACGGAACGCCCGCGCCGACCGGTGCATGAGGGCCGCGTCGGAGTGCGGGAGCCACAGCGGCAGCGACCTCGGCCCGGCCCAGTACTGCACGTGGTGGGCGAGCAGGACGTCGTCCTCCACCTCGACGAGCTCGCCGTCGAAGCCCGCGACCTCGACCGCGAGGCGGAGGAAGTCACGCATGGGCAGGACCTCGCCGACCGCGTTGACGACACCGGCGCGACCGGACCGCGCCGCACCTCCGACCCACGCGGCCAGGTCGGTGACGTCGATGACCTGCACGGTCCGTCCTGACGAGGTGGGCGCGAGCACCGGCCCGGGTCGGCTGAGCCGGGCGGGCCAGTACCCGAACCGGTCACTCGGGTCCCCGGCGCCCACGATCAGCCCGGGGCGGGCGACCAGGAGCCGCGATCCGAGTCGATCGGCGCTGCTGCGCTCGGCGGCCACCTTGGCGTCCGCGTACTGCGTCAGGTCGACGGGTTCGACGACCTCAGCGGTCTCGTCCGCACCCGGCTCGTCGTTCCGCGCGTAGACGGAGACGGTCGACACGAGCGTCCAGTGCGCGGCGGAGTCGGCGAGCGCGTCGAGCGCCGGACGGACGAGTCCGGGGTCGGACGAGAGCTCGACCACCTCGTCCCACGCGCCGCGCACGGGTTCGTACGCGCCCTGTGCGCGACGGTCGGTGCGGACGTGCCGCGCGCCGTCGGGGACGTCCCCCGTCGCACCGCGCGCGAGGCAGGTGACCTCGGTCCCCCGCTCGAGGAGGTCCTGGACGATCGCACGTCCGAGCCATCCGGTCCCGCCCAGTACCAGTGCGCGCATGCTCCCAGTCAACCGTGCTCGGCGCCGAGCGTCCGGCTCGTCCACCCGGCCAGTGCGGCGGTCGCAGTCCTCGAGATCACGGCGTCGGGGACCATGCTCGTGAAGCCGTGGAAGGCTCCGGGCCACACGTGCAGCTCGGCGTCGACGCCCGCCGCCCAGAGTCCGCTCGCGAAGGCCACGGTCTCGTCGCGGAAGACCTCGGCGCTGCCGCAGTCGATGTAGGTGCGTGGGAGTCCGGCGAGGTCCGTCGCCCGCGCGGGAGCGGCGTACACGGACACCTCGTCGGTGGCGCGTCGGCTGCCGAGGTACGCGTCCCACCCGAACCGGGTCAGCTGCCGGTCGGCGACCCCGACACCGTCGATCTGCACGGTGGAGACGGTCTCGTCGCGGTCGTCGAGCATCGGTGACACGAGGATCTGGGCCAGCAGCGACGGCCCCTGTCGATCGCGGGCGAGCAGTGCCGTGCCCGCTGCGAGGCCGCCGCCGGCACTCTGCCCGGCGATGACGAGGCGGTCGGGGTCGATACCGAGCTCCTCGGCGTGCTCGGACACCCAGACGAGCCCGGCGTAGCAGTCCTCGACCGGGAACGGGTCCGGGTACTCGGGCGCGAGGCGGTAGTCCACGCTGATGAGCACGACGTCGTGGACGAGCAGCCAGTCGTCGTAGGAGTCGAGGTTGCCGAGGTGGTGGCCGAACACCATGCCGCCGCCGTGGATCGTGTAGACGCCGGTGGTCGCCCCGGTGCGGCCGGTGCGCTGGATCACCGCGAGGTCGATCGGGTCGCCGCGGTGACCGGGCACGGTGATGCGTCGCCGCTCGTACCCACGGGCGTGCAGGCGTGCGTCGAGTTCGGCCTCGGTGACGTCGAGCTGCCGCATGTGCGGCAGCACCTCGGGCGTGACGGTGAAGGGACCACGCGCTGCGAGGGCGTCGAGGAACGGCACGAGTTCGGGGTCGAACGGCGGGCGGGCGGTGGCGACGGACACGGGTGCACTCCTTCGATGACGAAGTGGCGACTCCCGTGAGACGCGTGTGAGGTCCCGACCGCGGACCTTTTCCCTCTGCGGTCGACCCTAGCGCACCTCCGCGACCCGGATCACACCGACGCCTCGGTCCCCCGGATCCGCCCGACGACGACGTCGACGATCCCCGCGAGCAACGCCGCGGCGACGAACCCGAGCGCCACGCCCAGCCCGAGCGGCAACCCTTGCGCGTAGTCGCCCTTCGAGCTGGCGAGCGCCGAGTAGAAGACGCTGCCGACGGCCGCGATGCCGATCGCGGACCCGACGCGGGCGCCGACCTGGATGAGCCCGCCGGCCGAGCCGCCCTGTTCCACCGGTACCTCGGACAGCGTGAGCGTCTGGTTCGGCGAGATCGTCAGCCCGGAGCCGACCCCGGCGACGAGGAGCGGCACGACGAGCCACCACCCGAGGTCGGACCGGTAGTGGTTCGCCACGACCCAGATCACCCCGCCGAGGCCGATGAGCACGAGGATCGTCCCGACGACGATGAGTTGTCGCCCGAACCGCGAGACGACGCGTCCGCCGATGGTCGACGCGATGCCCGAGCCGATCGCGAACGGCACCGAGGACAGCCCGGCCAGCAGCGCCGAGTAGTGCAGCCCGGACTGCAGCGCCAGGGTCAGGACGAAGAACAGCGGCGTGAACCCGGCGAAGTACAGCGTCGCGAGTCCGACACCGAGCGAGAACGAGCGGCGTCGGAAGAGCCCGAGGTCGATGACGGGCTCCTTCGACCTGGCGTACCGCCGCTCCCACAGGACGAACAGCGCGCCGAGCACGACGGCCGCGACGACGAGCCACCACTTCGCGGTGCCCTCCCACTCCTGCGACTGCACGAAGGGCAGCAGCAGGGCGACCACCGCGGCGCCGAGCAGGGCGATCCCGACCGGGTCGAAGTCGTGCTTCCGGCCGCGTTCCGACCGGCTCGCGGCCGGCAGGTAGCGGAAGGCCAGGAGGATCGTGACGAGTCCCACGGGCAGGTTCACGAAGAAGACGAACCGCCAGCCGTTCTCGGGGCCGAAGGCGGTGATGAGCAGACCGCCGACGAGGGGGCCGATGGCGGTGGCGATCCCGACCGTGGCGCCGAACAGGCCGAAGGCGGTGCCGCGCTCCTTCCCGCGGAACAGCTGCTGGATGAGGGCCGTCACCTGGGGCGTGAGCAGACCACCGGCGAGGCCCTGCACGAGCCGCGCGACGACCAGCACGATCCCGTTCGGGGCGAACCCGCAGAGCGCGCTCGCGAGGGTGAACAGGCCGACTCCGACGATGAACATCCGTCGGCGGCCCGAGGCGTCTCCCAGACGGCCGCCGGGGACGAGCAGGAGGCCGAACGCCAGCGCGTAACCGGAGAGGATCCACTGCACGGCCTCCGGGGTGGCCCCGGGCAGCCCGGAGGAGATCGACTGCAGGGCGACGTTGACGATCGACACGTCGAGCAGGACGATGCCGCCGCCGAGCAGGCAGATGACCAGGGCCTTCCACCTGTTCGGGTCCGGCTGCTCGCCGGATCCGGTCTCGGCGCGCTCGGGCGGCGCGGCGGCTGCGGCGTGGTGCGCATCGTGGTGCGGGACGGTGGGAGCCGCGTCGGGCTCGGCAGGGAGTCGGTGTTCGGGTGCCATGACGCTCTCACGCTAGGCCGCGGGCGCGGTGCCGGTCCGGCGAACACGGTTCTTGTCCACACCTTCAGGAGGCGCGGTGCGGGCCCGGTACGCACCGTGCGTCCGACCGCAGCGCGTCCGACCACCCGCACCGCGCCTCCTGGACCGTGCGGCGGGACGCTGCCTGGCAGCATGGGGTGGTGACGACCGATCCGGACCCCGCCCTCGTGCCCGAGCTCCTCGTCACCGACGTGGACGCGAGCATCGCCTTCTGGTCCGGCCTGTGCGGGTTCACCGTGGCCTACGCGCGTCCCGAGGAACGGTTCGCCTACCTGACCCTCGGGTCGGCGCACGTCATGCTCGAGCAGGCCGGGGTCGGCCGGAACTGGCTCACCGGGCCGCTGGACCGACCGCTCGGACGCGGGATCAACCTGCAGATCGCCGTCCCGGATGCCGATGCCGTCGCGGCGTCCCTGCGTGCCGGCGGTGTCGGCCTCTTCATGCCGGCGGAGACGCGCTGGTACCGCGTCGGCGACGAGGAAGCCGGGGTGCGGCAGTTCCTGGTCACCGATCCCGACGGGTACCTGCTGCGCTTCCAGTCCTCGACGGGGCGCCGACCGGTCGTCCGGTAGTCGGGCTCACGCCTCGTCGCGCAGCGACCGCACCATGCTCCGCAGTGCGCTGAGGGCCGCGGCCTGCTCGTCGGGCGACATCCCGCCGAGCATCCGCACCTCGACGCCGCGGACCGCTGCCGAGGCCTCGGCGAGACGCTCCCGTCCGAGCGGCGTGAGCTGTGCCGGAAGAGCCTTGCCGACCGGTGCCTCGGACGCCCGCGACACCGATCCGTCCCGCTCGAGGGCCTGCAGCAGGACGTTCATCGACTGCCGGGTGACGAACGCTCCGCGGGCGAGGTCGGAGTTCGACGATCCCGGACGCTGCGCGAGCAGTTCGAGGCACGAGTAGTGCGTGATGGTCATGCCGAGCGGGCGCAGGACCGCCTCCATCGCGGTGCGGAGCGCGCTCGATGCCTCCTTGAGGAGGTACCCGAGGGACGTGTCCAGGTCGATGCCGTGTCCGTCCCGCCGCATGTCAGTAGTCTGACATAGGTTCATGCGTGTCAGGAGACTGACACAACCGAAGGAGATCCCATGTCCGTCACCGGTCCCGACTTCATCTCGCTGCAGACCCGCGACCTCGCCGCGTCGCAGGCGTTCTACGAGCAGTACCTCGGCCTCGTCCGCTCGCAGGCCGGCCCGCCGCACGCGGTGGTCTTCGAGACCACGCCGATCGCGTTCGCCCTGCGCGACCTCGTTCCGGGCACGGACCTCGACGCCGTGCCCCAGCCGGGCCTCGGCGCGGCGATCTGGCTGCACGCGACCGACGTCCAGGCGATCCACGACGCGCTCGTCGCCGACGGCCACCGCATCGTCTCCGCGCCGATCGACGGTCCGTTCGGTCGGACGTTCACCTTCGCCGACCCCGACGGCTACCAAGTGACGCTGCACGACCGAGCCTGAGGATCCGTTCGGTTCCCCGCCCGACCGGGCCGAGCGGTCTACGGTGACCGCATGAGTGAAGACGCGGGGGGCGAGCAGCTGTGGCGGTCGATCGTCGGGCGTCCGGCGCTGTGGATGGCCGTGGCGTGGACCGCCCTGGGCGTGGTGTGGCTCGTGTTCGCCGGGGTCGAGGGCCACGGCGAGGTGTGGCGGTGGATCATCGGCGGGGTCTGGATCGCGCTCGGCGTCGGCCGGATCGCCGTCGCGGTATGGGACCGGCGGCACCGGCGCGGGCGGTACGTGGGGCGCTGACCCGGCGGTGCGGTGAGGGGTCAGTCCTCGTCGGGGGCCCGGCGGCGGACGACCAGAGCAGCAGTGACGATCGCGGCGGCCACGAGCACCCCGATGCCGCCCAGGACCCACGGCGTCACGCCCGGCCCCGACGAGTCCGCGGGGGCGCTGGCGGCGTCCGTCGACGCGCTCGGGTCCGGCATCGCCGTCGACGTCGAGGTCGATGCGGTGGGACTCGGACTCGTGGACGGTGCCTCGGTCGGTGCGCCCGTCGACGTGAACCGGTAGCTCCCCGAGATCGGGTGTCCGTCGACCGAGACGCTCCGCCACGTCACCGTGTACGAGCCGGGAGCCGTGAGGTCGGCGGCCGTGCGCAGCGTGCTGCCGTCGACGTCGACGCTCCCGCCACTGACCTCGTCCCCGGCGGGGCCGGTGACGCTGATGACGATGCCCGACTCGAGCCCGGCCAGGGGCGGCTCGGAGAACGTCAGCGCGACTTGGTCGACCTCACCGCCGACGGTCGCGTCCGCCGCGGGTGCGGCTCCGGCGAGGACGTCGTGCGCGGATGCTGGTGCCGCGGTGACGAGGACGAACGCCAGGGCGACGGCCGACACGGCGGTGGCGAGGAGGGCACGGAAGGGCACGGTCCATTGTCGCCGATCGAGATCGGAGCCCGCGGACCGCGCCCTGCCGCTCGCAGGCACCGGCATGCGCTACGGTCCGAACATGATCGTCTGGATCAACGGGACGCACGGCGTCGGCAAGACGACCACCAGCAGACTGGTGCAGCCGCTCCTGCCGCACGCCCGCGTGCTCGATCCGGAGAAGGTCGGTGAGACCCTCATGGACGTGACGCCGTCGTTGCCGGACAGCGGTGACTTCCAGCATTGGGACCCCTGGCGACCCCTCGTCGTCGAGACGGCCCGGCAGGTCCTGGCGTTCGCGGGCGGCACGCTCGTGATGCCGCAGACGGTCCTCGTCGAGCGGTACTGGCGGGAGATCGCCACCGGGTTCGCGACGCACGGGATCCCGGTCCGGCACTTCGTCCTCCACGCCGACCAGGACACCCTGCGGGACCGGATCCGGAACGACGCGGTGGTGGGGCCGTCGACCTTCCGCTCCAGCCGGGTCGAGCCCTACGCCGAGGCGGCACGCGCCTGGCTGCACGCCGCGGCCGAGGTCGTCGACACCACGGACACGCCGCCCGACGAGGTGGCGCAGCAGATCGCGGACGCGGTGCAGCACGGCGCACCGGACCCGTCGACCCAGCGGCTCGCACGGTGAGCGCCCTCGTGCAGCGGTCGCAGTGGTCGGCCGTGACGTCCGACCCGGCCGATGCCGCAGCGCTCGTCACCCGTGTCCCCGACGTCCGCCGCGCGACGGTCGACGGCGGTGGCCCCGGGTTCTCGTTCGAGGAGCGGCGTCGTGGGTCCGACCTGTTGTCCCTCGTGTCGATGGCCAGCTCCGGCGTCGTCGAGGGGACGGTCGAGGCCGAATCCGCGATGGTCCTCTTCTGGTTGAAGTCCGGCAGCGGTTCGGTCGACGGCGACGGGGTGCCCACCGGCCGCCCCGTCCTGTTCCGCCACGACCCGCAGCACGTCCGGTGGGACGGCTTCCAGCTCGACCTCATCCGCATCGACCGGACCACGGTCGAGCAGGTCGCGGCCGAACGCGGCGCCTGGCACCCGGGTCCCATCGAGTTCCAGCCGCACCACATCCCCGAGGGGCCGACGCTCGCCGCCTGGTGGCTGATGGTGCGCGCGGTGGCGGCCGACGTGCTGCGCGGTCCGGAAGAGGTCACCGAGGAGCACGAGCGCGAACTGACCCGCTTCGCGGCGGGTGGCCTGCTCACCGCGATCCCGCACTGGCCCGTCGGGCAGGACCAGCCCCGCACGGCTGCGGCGGCGCGCTTCGCCCGGGCCGAGACGTACCTGCTCGAGCACGCGACCGAGCAGATCACCGTCGAGGACGTCGCGGCGGCGGCGGGGCTGAGCGTCCGCGGGCTCCAGGACGCGTTCCGCCGACACCACGGCATCACGCCGACGACCTACCTCCGTCGGATCCGGCTGCTGCTCGCCCGTGAGGGCCTCGAGTCCGGGGACGACCGGAGCGTCGGTGACGTGGCACGTGACGCGGGGTTCGCGCACCTCGGTCGGTTCGCCAGGAGCTACCGCGACGAATTCGGGGTGCTGCCGCGCGAGACCTGGCACGCCGCGCGCCGCGGCTGATCCGCCGCGCCGCTCAGGCCGCCAGCGCCGGCACGGCCGGGGTCGAGCCCGGCGCGGGCTCGTCCCG
>NZ_JAUZED010000040.1:0-26978 GCF_030705415.1 Curtobacterium sp. A7_M15
GGGCGCCGCGCCCCGCCGCGGCCGCGCCCCTACGCCTCGCCAGCGGTCCCGTCGAGCGCCGCCGCACTCCCACCGATCGAGTCGATCACGGCGTCGAGCGGCGCCCCCGACCCGTCGCGCTTCGACAGCCAGTCCGGCAGCGTCCGGGCAGCACCGTCCGCCCCGACCGCGTGCGGGGGAGCGATGCCCGCCCACGCCACCGTCAGGCCGTCCTCGCCCTTGAGGAACGCGTGCGCCCGGACGCCCTGGGTCGCACGACCCTTCGCGGGGAACTCCGACAGCGCGGAGACCTTGGCGCGCCCGGTGTCCGTGCCGGGCAGCGCCGAGGACGATGCCGAGACGGTCGCGACCACGGCGTCGTCCGAGCGGGCGACGGAGCCGAACCAGATCGCCGAGGCACCCGCGGCGAGGGCCACACCGGCGACCCCACCGGCGGGGAGGCCCTGCGCACGGACACCGGCGGCCGGGAACCGCAGCAGCTGCGCGTTCGAGGTGATGAACACCAGGTCGTCCGACTCGGGCGCCTGCGCCGCCCCGACGACCGCGTCGCCGGGCTTCAGGCCGATCGCGGGGAACTCGGGCTTGTCCGGCCAGGCTCCGGCGACGACGCGCTTCACGACGCCCTGCACGGTGCCGATCGCGAGCGAGTCCGACGAGGCGCCGGAGAGGTCGACGAGGGCGACCACGGTCTCGCCTCGAGCGATGCCGAGGAAGTCCGTCACCCGGACGCCGGCGTCGAGCCGCACCGCGGCCGGGGGCACAGCGGGGACGTCGACGGGGGAGAGCCGGATGATCCGGCCGGTCGAGGTGAGCGCACCGACCTGCCCGCGGACCGAACTGACCACGGACGACCGGACGGCGTCGTGCTTGGACCGCTTCGGCACCCGGACGATGCCGAGCTCGGACGTCGGGATGTCGACGCGGATCAGCCGTCCGGTGGTCGAGAGCAACACGCGGCACGGCGAGTCGGCGATCTGCAGCGACTCGGGGTCGACCGCGGCCTTGCGTCCGCCGCGCACGGGGGCGTCGGCCTCGGTGAGGAGGGTGCGGCGGGGCGTGGCGAACCGGTCGGACACCTCGGTGAGCTCGAGGGCGACCTGGGCGCGCAGCCGCTCGTCGGAGGCCAGGAGCTCTTCGAGCGCGGCGATGTCGGCGAGCAGCTGGTCCCGCTCGCCCTCGAGTTCGAGCCGCGAGAACTTCGTCAGGCGCCGCAGCCGGAGTTCGAGGATGTACTCCGCCTGCACCTCGGACAGGTCGAAGACGGTCTGCAACCGGGAGCGCGCGGCCTCGGAGTCGTCCGAGGAGCGGATGACCTCGATGACCTCGTCGATGTCGAGGATCGCGATGAGCAGGCCCTCGACGAGGTGGAGTCGCTCGCGGCGCCGGGCGAGCCGGTACTCCGACCGGCGGGTGACGACCGCGAGCCGGTGCTGCACGTAGACGTCGAGCAGGTCCCGCAGGCCGAGCGTCTTGGGCGACCCGCCGACCAGGGCGACGTTGTTGATGCCGAAGCCGTCCTCGAGCGGGGTGTGCTTGTAGAGCTGTTCGAGCACGGCGGTGGGGTTGAACCCGGACTTGATGCCGATGACGAGCCGGAGCCCGTGGTTGCGGTCGGTCAGGTCGTTCACGTCGGAGATGCCGACGAGCTTCTTCGACTGGACGCCGTCCTTGATCTTCTCGATCACGCGCTCGGGTCCGACCAGGTAGGGCAGCTCGGTGACGACGAGGCCGACCTTGCGCGGCGTGAGGTTCTCGACGCTCACCTTCGCCCGGGTCCGGAACGAGCCGCGCCCGCTGGCGTAGGCATCGCGGACGCCGGAGAGCCCGACGATCGTCCCGCCCGAGGGCAGGTCGGGGCCGGGCACGAACTCCATCAGCTCGTCCAACGTCGCGGACGGGTTCATGAGCAGGTGCTTCGCCGCCTCGACGACCTCGCCGAGGTTGTGCGGCGCCATGTTCGTCGCCATGCCCACCGCGATGCCCGACGCGCCGTTGACGAGCAGGTTCGGGAACGCGGCCGGCAGCACGCCCGGCTGCATGATCTGGTTGTCGTAGTTCGGCACGAAGTCGACGACGTCCTCGCCGAGGCCCTCGGTCATCGCCATCGACGGTTCGGCGAGCCGCGCCTCGGTGTAGCGGGCCGCCGCGGGCCCGTCGTCGAGCGAGCCGAAGTTGCCGTGCCCGTCGATCAGCGGCACGCGCATCGTGAACGGCTGCGCCATGCGCACGAGGGCGTCGTAGATCGCGCCGTCGCCGTGCGGGTGCAGCTTGCCCATCACCTCGCCGGTGACGCGGGCGCTCTTCACGTGGCCGCGATCGGGCCGGAGTCCCATCTCGGACATCTGGTAGAGGATGCGCCGCTGCACGGGCTTGAGGCCGTCGCGTGCGTCGGGGAGCGCCCGTGAGTAGATGACGGAGTACGCGTACTCGAGGAAGGAGCCCTGCATCTCCTCGGAGACGTCGACGTCCTCGATGCGTTCACCGTCGGGCAGGCCGACTGCTTCCGTGCGTGCCATGGCACCCTTCTGCGAGACCTCGCGAAGCCACGAGGAGACTGCCGTCATTCCGGGCCTGACCGGCCTAAAACTTCTTCTAGCCGTGCTGAACCCAGTGCCTAGGCTACTGGAGAAATGGCACGCGCCATGGCACGACAGGCCTCAGATGGCGTCCATCCAGACCGCATCGAAGGTCAGGTCATAGCCGTTGCCGCCGCTGTTCAGCGTGTCAGCCCCACGGTTGCGCTGGAGGCCGTGGACGCGGAGGACGTCGCCAGCGTTGAGCGGGACCATGAGACGGACAGCCGTAGCGGACGGGCTGACGTCTGCGTCGATGTTCGGTGCCGACCACTCCGCCTTGGCAACCACGTTCTGGTCAGCGGTCGCGCTGTTGCGGTTGACCTGCACGGCCACCGTCACGAAGTCGTTGACGTAGCAGTGCATGGTGGCAGCGACCATGTAGTAACCGGCGCGGGGGACCGTGAGCGCTCCGCCGTCCCAGACGAACCCTCCGACGTTCTTCGTCTTGCTGTTCCACGCTCCGGCATTCATCGACGTCCAGTTGCCGGACACCATCGTCTGGCCGTTCGTGGAGCGCGTGGCAGCGAACTTCGGCACGTTGAGGGCTGCCGCCTCCAGCGCGGTCGCGCGTGCCATGACAGCGGCGATTTCGTCGCCGCGCTGGTTGAGTGCGAGGTCGATGTCCTTGCGGAGCAAGTTGTCCCCGTACGTGGTCAGTCCTGCCGCTCCAGCGGCGTCTCCTACAGCCATTGCTCTACCAATCTCCAATGGTTCCGGTCTGGTTGATGGTCTCGTTGTCCGGCCCGTACCCGATGGAGCCGACCGGGAGTCCGATGACGCCCTTCGTCACGACTTCCATCTCGTCGTTGCCGAAGTCCCACGTCACGGCATCGACGTAGCCCGACTGCACGCCTCCGTCCACGGTGGTGATGACGGCTTCCTGTCCGGGCCGGACTGCGTAGTCGGTCAGGCCGGTCACCTGGAACTGGCGCTGACGCAGCGCGAGTCGGCTCAGCATGTAGGCCGCTCGACCGGGGCCGGGATAGGGCCGCTCGATGGTGTCGGGCACGTAGGGCTTCGTGTAGACCGCTGGCGCTGCGATGTCCTGCGCGGTGCGCTCTCGACCCAGCACGTCGGTCCAGGCGTAGTTGAGGACCACTGCGTCAGCGAAGAGCGGGAGGCCGTCCGTCTGGGTCGCCGTGCGGCTCATCAAGTCGGTGGCCTGGAGCAAGTTGAAGCCGTAGGCCAGACGCGCCTGACCGGCAACCCGGTACTCGTTGTTCGCCAACTTCCACGCGCCGTCGATGTCCTGAAAGAGCCGGAGGCCCACGGCCTCAGTCAGGTCCTTCAGGAAGCGCATGCCTCCGGTCCCGGGCTGCCAGATGAGGGCATCCGGTTCGCGCTCCAGAACCGGCGTGCGGGTGCTGCTGGACAGTTGCGTGGTGTCGTCCCAGACATAGGAGTAGTCGGCGGTGTTCGGGGTGTCCCCGTCGAAGTACTCCATCGGCTGACCGTTGGTGTCCAGGCCGTCGCCCTCCACGAGGAAGAGGCCATCGATGTTGATGCGATTGTCTGCGGAGTTAGTCGCACCGCAGATGATCCGGACGAAGCAGTTCTCGGCGTTCCACGGGACGCGGAAGGTCATGCTCACGCGCTGCTGCAAGTTGGCGGTGTTCGGGACCTGAGCGGACCGCTGGAGGTACTGCGTGCCGTTGACGGTGCATCCGAACTGCAACTTGCGCGCATCGACGGACAGCGTGCCGGACTGCGGCGTGCCAGCCAGGTACCAATATCCGCTGTACGTGTAGGTCTGCCCGGGGGTCAATGGGACCGGGAGCGTCACGTACGAAGACACAGACGTCGTGTTCGGCGTCAGGCGGAGCGAGTACGAACCGAACTTCTGGCGAACCGTGTCCAGGGTCGCGGTGACGCCGGAGAGCGTCCACAGCCCGTTGGGCAGCGCCGTTTCGAATGATCCGTTCGGGATCAAGTTCTTGACCTCGGTGAAGGTCTTGACGGGTACGTCCGTGCCGGACACCACGGTGGCGGTGGTCGTCTTCGCCAGCGACTTCGTGAGCACTGCGTTCACGATGCTCAGGAGCGAGGTCTGCTGCGGGCCGTAGTTGATGGCGGTCGCGGGGGACCAGTCCTCCACGAAGGCTTCGTCATTCACGAGGTTGATGCCGACTTCGCCGGTCTCCACTACCAACTGGCGGGCCTGCACGTTGAGCGTGGCCGTGAGGCTCTTGCCTCCGCTGGAGAGGTTGAGCCGTACCTTCGCGCCGGAGCCGATGAGGTTCAGCACGGTCAGCCCTGGGTGGGCGATGGTGATGTCACCACCCATGAAAGGGCTGATGCTCTCGTCCAAGTCACAGCGGCCCTGCACGACGTTGAGCGGGTACGTCGTGGAGCCGGTGGCCGGGATGAGGGTGGCAGCGACGGAGAGCGTGGAGACAATCACGACTGGACCTCCATGTACCCAAACGTCACGACCCAGCGGCGGCTGTCCTGCGAGTCAGGAGCCATCTGGATGGCGTCCGTGGCGACGAACTGCATGGCCGTGGTGAGGGTGTCCGTGTCGCTGAAGGTGAGCACGGCGGTTCCTCGGAGCATCGTGAAGAAGTCGGCTGCATCCAACTCGCTGGTGAAGAGCGCGCTCATGGTGCCCGTGCGAGGTCCAGCGGGCTGGAGCGTGATGGCGGGCCATGGCGTCCCCAGGACGTCGTGGACGATGTGCCGGGACTGCGACGACGCGGCCCACTGCGTGACCAGGACCGGCTGGATGTTCGGCAGTTCGCCGGTCGTCGGGCTGGAGCCGTCGAAGTAGGACGTGTCAGTCCCGCTGATGAGAAGCACGTCATCGATGTACAGGAGGTCAGAGGCTGCTACGCCACCGTTGGACTGGAACTGGACGCGGAGCGACACAGCGCCAGCGGGAGCGTTGTAGGTGCTGCTGATCTGAGCCCATTCGGTGGCGTAGCGGATCGTGGTGGCGGATGCGCTCGGCTGACCGATGGGCACCCCGTTGGCGTCGTACGCCCAGAGGGTGACGCGGTACTCGCGAGAGAGGTCAGCCGGAACCTTGACCCAGAGCGACAACGTGTAGGAATCGCCCTCGCTGATGGCGGGCTGACTCGACAGGCTCATCCCTGCGTTACCCGAAGAGGTCGGGGTCATCCGGAGAGCGGCGCTTCCGGAGTGCGCCTCCGTCGTAACGCGGGTGAGCGTGCTCTGGAGGGGTGACCAGCCCGTGGTGTTGGTCTCGAAGTTCGGGTTGGTGATGAGGTTCCGGCGAACCTCTACGCCGTCCTTGCGCTCGACCGACTGGGAGGCGTTTGCCGTGCCCAGCCATGCGTGCGTCAGCGCGTGGATCGGCTGGTTGCTGGTGAAGGTGCTGCTCATTACGGCGTCCCCATTCCCTGGCGACGACCGCCCTGGTTGTCCTCGTAGACCTTGATGTGAACTTCGCGCTGGCGAGTTGCTTCGGCCATCTGCCGGTTGAAGGCGTCCAGGTCAGGCACGAGGGTCACACCCTTCGTGGCGTTGCCCTGAGCGTTGAGATTCGACTGGAGGCCGGTCCCGAAGTTCGATGCGCTGGTGCTTCCCAGGCCATCCCAGATGCGCGCCAACTCCGACTTCTTGGCGTCGGGTGCCTTCACGAAGGCATCGATGAGCGGAGCCGCGTCAGGCCCCAGCTGCTCCAGGTAGCGGATGGCCTCATCGTGTCCGGACTTGCCCAGTTCGCCCGTGGCCGTCGCCATGTTCTGCGAGTAGGCCTCCAACTGCGAAACGGTGTCGGAGGTCTTCTGGATGTACCGGTCCAGGTTGAAGACACCATCGTCGGTGAACCCCTGCTGCGCGTCACCGGCCTCCTGGAAGGCAGAAGCGAGTGAGTCGCCGTAGGCCTCTACGGCTTCGGCGTTGGCCTGGAGCGCGATGCCTCCGGCGTCGGCGTAATTCTTCTGCTCCTGAGCGGCTTCCTTGGCTGCCTTCTTCGCGTCCCGGAGGTAGCCAAGTGTCTGGTCCAGCGCCTTCGTGCGGTTGTTCGCACTCGACCCCAGAGCGTCGTCAGCCTCCAACTGAGCCTGACCCGACTGCTGCCACTCGTTCTTCTGCCGGACGATGGACTTGATCTGCTCATCGATCTCGTCGGTGTGCCCAGCGGCTGCGCGAGCAAGGTCCTTGTAGGACGTGCCGCTTCGGTCGGCTGCCTGCCGGAGGTCCTTCAGCGAGGTCACGGAACCGTCCGTGGCCGTCGCCATCTCCTTCAACTCCTCAGCGATGTAGCCCAGCGAAGCGCTGCCCGTGCGGCCTGTCTCGATGAGGTCGGTCGCGAGGTCGGACACCTTCTGGCGGAAGGCCTCAGCGTCCTCCTGCGCCTGCCCGATGGCAGCACCGATGAGACCGACTCCAGCGGCGGAGGCTGCACCAGCGGCCAGACCGATCGGTCCCAGGTCAGCGACGACGCCACCCAGCGTCCCCTGCACGAGGTCCACGCTGGACTGGATGTCACCAGTGAACGAAGACGCGACTTCCGACAGGTTGGCCTTCGCCTCATCGCGGAACGTAGCGACAGACTCCCCAGCCTCCTGGGTGCCCTTCTTCATGTCCCGGGAGATGTTGGTCCCCAGGCCCCCACCGCCATCGGTGCGGCCAATGTCCTTGACCGACTGCTTGAAGGTGCGCTCCAGGTCCTTGACCGACTGCTCGGCCTTCTCGGTGCCCTGGTCGATGCCCTTCGCGAGGTCCTGCCCAGCCTCGCGAGACTGGCGCTGCGAGTCGCGTGCGAGGTCATCCAGAGAGTCACCGATGGCCTCGATGGCGTTGCCCGCCTTCTTGGCTTCACGGACTGCCTCGGAGGCGTTGGCACCAATTGGGATCTTAATTGCCATTGGTCAGCCCTCCTTTCCCTCGGCGGCTTCTGCGATGGTTCGAACGGTGGTCTGCACCCACAGCGCGGCTGCGCGCGGGATCATCTCGGCTGCGGCTCCATAGACCGGGCCAGAGCGGCGGCGGGCCGGGAGCATTGCCTGGGTGCGGCGGGTGACGGTGAAGGACTTCCCCTTGCTGGAGCGGGCCTGGTAGGAGACACGCTTCTGGCGGTCACCGCCGAACTCGACGCCCGCATACATCAACTTCGGGTCGAAGCCTCGGGTCAGTCGTCGGCCCACCGTCGCGGCCTTCAGCGTGATGCCGGAGGAGGACACAGACGTCCGGGCAGTGTTGCCCAGCGCCACGACTTCCAACCGGGTGTGCGACCGGCCACGGACGGCCTCAGTCCACGCCGGAGCCAAGTCGCTCTGCGTGTACTTCCGGATGTTCTTCGCGATGCGCTGATCGACAGCCCGAAGAGCGATGACCACGGACCGCAGTTCATCGATCTTCGGGATGTCGAGGGTCAGCATCAGGAGGCCGCGCTGAGGACCGGCTTGCCGTCCACGGGCAGGTCCGCCGTCGCCGTGCCGTACTCCGTCGATGCGCCACCCACCTGACCGGGAGCGAGCGTGACGGTTGCAGTGAAGGTCGGCTGACCCGAACCGGGCTGCGGCGTGAAGGTAGCCTCCACCTGCTCACCCTCGTGCTCGTAGAGGTAGCGGCTCAGGCCATCGTCGGACCAGTCCTGACCGAAGGCGATGGTGCAGGTCCAGTCGGAAGGGTTCGTGTCCTTCAGCGTGTTGCCCGCGCCAAAGCCGGTCCAGGTCACCGTGGTGATGTTCGGCGTGAAAACCACGCTCGACAACTGCGCGGTGTAGTCGGTGTTCGCCAACTTCAGCGTGGCGTTCTTCAGGGATGCGATTGCCATGGGTCTAGTCCTCGTGCTCGTAGGGAACGGTGAACGTGATCGTCCAGCCGAAGAACTGGGGGGTCTCTGCGGGATAGGCGACCGGCTCAGCGCCGGTCCAGTTGAGGGAGTCGATGGTGTCCAGCGCCGCGATGGCCTCCAGGACCTCATCGTCAAGCGAGTCCCAGACGCGGGCCGGGTCCTTGCTTGGGTCAAGAACGGTGGCCTCAAAGGTGATCTGGTACGTCTTCGCGGGAGCCTGAGGGAAGCGCTCGACGCCGGTCGCGTGGATCATCACGATGGTCTGAGTCAGAGCGTCGAAGGACGTCAGGTAGGGCACCACGCGCCAGTTCTTCGGAAGGACTGGCGTGATGGCGTCTACCACCTGCTGGCGTGCGCTGGTCATCAGAAGAACCCCCCAACGGCCCGCTGCGGACGGAGCAGGTTCTTGACCTGCCAGTCCATAGGGAAGGCCGTAACCGTGAGGCCGTTGGCTCCGAACTGGTCCTGGTTGGTGTGTCCGGCGTTCCACAGAGCGCGGGTCTGCATGGCCTGCGCCTGTCGGTAGCGGAGCGGCACGGGGCCGCTGAGGGCCGGAGCAAAGGTCTCGCACTGGTCCTTTGCCGACTGCATCAGGACGAACAACTGCGCATCGTCCAGCGGTGCGTCACGCCACTCGTCCCGGAGGGAGTCGATGGTGTGCCAGCCGTCTTCCTGCTCGACGGGGATGCCGTACGGCGGGAAGTGCTCCGTCTTGCCTTCGGTGGTCGTCAGGTCCACCCGAAGCATCCACAGACCCGGCTTGTCCAGGAGTGAGCCCTTCGGCCAGGTGACGTGGACTTCCTCCTGGAAGTTGGTGATGGACGCCGTGAGGCCGTCGTGCGAGACGCCCTCTGGATCGATGAGGGTGGCGGTCGTGCTCTCGAAGAGGGCGAAGTCCCACGACATCTCCGGTGGCAGCACGGTGACGTGCACCGGGCTGTCTCCGACGTAGTAACGAGTCATGAGCCTCCGCCCTCCTCTCAGAACTTCTCTTGGCTAGTGGGTCAGCCAGCGGTGTACGGGTTGACCAGCACGAGCGCGTCAGCCTTGTTGACCAGGACGCCGGCGTAGCCGAAGAGGCCCGTGTCGATACCACCGCGCGCCACGTCCAGCGCCTCGACGCGGACGGGAGCACCGGGCAGTTCGTAGACCGTTGCGGCCTCACGAGCACCCACGAGGACCTGCCCCGGAGCCAACTTGTCGGTGGCCTGGATGCTGAAGGACTCCAGCGCGCCGTCCTCTTCCGTGAGGTTGAGGGAGGCGTTCAGGTAGCCCAGGACGTCCTGCTGCGGGGTCTTCGCCATCTGCTTCCACAGCGAGGTCTCCACGAGCGCGAAGGTCGGCGTGGCGTTGGCTGCCTTGACCTCAGCGGCACCATCGATGACAGCGGAGAAGCCAGCACCGATGGAGAGGCCCGCGGGGTTGTCGGCGGTGGCTGCGGTCGCGGCGTCCAGGACCTCAGTCAGAACGATGTCCTCATCAGCCCACTGCGCGTAGGACTCGGCCATCGCCTTGTAGTAGGCGTCGAAGAAGGACCAGTCACCGAAGGCGCGGAGGTCACGGAACTCGCGGGCCACGTCGTGCGCACCAGCCCACAGTTCGGCGTCAGCGGTCACGGGGACCAACTTGGGGCTGTTCGACGGGACGTTGGACTTGTTACCCGCCCACGTACCACCCTGCGGCTTCACGTCCCACTTGAAGCCCTTGAACTGCTTGGCAGTGAGGTCAGCGTGAGAGAAGAGCGGAAGGAACTTCTGGCGGTAGTCGTTGCCCTGCCAGACTTCGCCCACCCACTGCGGGAGCGCGATGCCGGTGGTCAGGCCACCCGTGCCGTCGAACTTGACGTCCGACAGAGCGGCGAAGAGCGAACCCTGGCTGGTCACCGTCTCGTCCAGCGATGCCATGAGGGTCTGGTCGCGGAGTGTACCCGCGCTGCGAGCGGACATGATGGCGAAGGCCTGACCCTTGGAGAGGCCCTTCTTCTCGGTGGGGGCCGCTGCGTTCAGCGTCCCAGGGACGGTTGCGTTCGGCACTTCGGCCTCCTGGTTGTTGGTGGTGTCTTCCGGCTGAGCCGGGGTGGTGACCGCGACGGTGGTCGTCGTGGTGGTCTCGGTGGTCGTCCCGTCTGCGGCGGTCTCGACCTTCTTGGTGGTCACTGTCTTGATGGCGTTGCCCTGCTCATCCACGGAGGTCTCTTCCGTGGTGGTGGCGTCCTGCTCATCAGGGGTGATCGGCTCCACGTCCTCCGGCAGTTCGCCAGCGTCAGCGGCCATCAGGGTCGCGCCGGGGAAGGCCCCCTTCGTCACGACAGCGGCACCGAAGATGCGACCGGCCAGCGCCTTCCCAGCGCGGAGCACGATGCCCTTTGCCTCCACGCTGAGGTTGGTGCGGGTGCCGTTCCGGAAGTCGTTGAGCGCCTGGTCCCCGTCCTCGGTGTCAGCGAAGCGGAAGGTGCCGTGGATGCCGTCCGACTGCTCAGCCAGGAGCGTGGCCCGACCGATGGGGGACTCGTGGTCGTGCTGCACGTTGAGCGTGACCACAGACGGGTCCTTGGGGAGCGTGAAGGCTCCGGCCTCCACGGTGAACTGGCCCAGGTTCGTGTTGCCCTGGACGCCAAACGGGACCAGGAGGCCGGAGATAGTCCGGTCGTCAGCGGACGCCTGGAGCGTGCCCGCCTCGATGAGTACGTCAGTCATGTGGTCAGTCCTCCGTGGGAGCGCCGGTCGGGGTGGGGAGTTGCGCGTACAACTCGGAGAGGTCGAAGCGGACGCGCTGGCCCTGAGGCACGACGTCATCCAGGGACAGACGCGCTTCAATCGGGGCGGTGTACATCGGCAGGGCCTCGACGTAGAACCGGTCACGCTCTCCGGACTTGTTCTCGTACGTCAGAGACGCCTGGACGGTGGTGGCGTTCATCAGCGACGACGGGATACCGACGTAGGAGCCGATGTCGATACGGACCGCGTTACGGGCCTGGAGCGAGAAGTCCGTCTCCTGCCCGCCCAGGACCTCCATGTCCAGCCCTGGTGGCAGGAAGGTGATGGTGCCGTTCCGGCTGCGCCGGTTGCGGGCCGTGTCCTCCATCAGGGTCTGCACTTCCTCCTGGTCCAGAGGCGCGCTTTCGTCCTTCTGCTTGAAGACGATGGAGGGGTTCGGGATCGCGGCCTTCACAGCGACACCACGCTCGATGTCGGCTGCCTCGCGAATCTTCTGAGAGCCGACGTCCAAGAGCGGATCGACCAGACCGGGGATGTAGATGACGGAGCGCGCATCGACCGGCTTCTCATCCACGAGGACAACGCCGTCCGTGATGGTGAAGCGGTCCGGTCCAATCCGCTCGATGCTGAGCGGGAAGCCGTCGCTGCCCCGCTTCACGCCCAGGAGCGCACGTCCGTAGAAGATCAAGTCGTCCACGACCATGGTCAGCATCCACTGGACGGAGATGAGGTCCTGGTCCGTGCGGTAGGTCCAGGCGGGCTGATTGGTCAAGAGGCCGCGCTTATCCAGGACCTTCAGTGGCTGACGCCCGATGGTGGGAGCAAGGAGGTTCCGGGCCTGCGCTACAGCGGGCACCCGCATTGCCTCTGCGCGAGTCAGCGGGAATTCAACGTTCTCGAAGATGTCGCCCAGGACGATGCTGCTCAACTGAGTCTCAGTGAACGGAGACGCAATTCCCGTGATCGTCGGCTGGGTGTTCATCAGCCGGAATGCGTCTCGGATGCTCATACCCCCTACTATCGGATCGGGCGAGCGAAACTGAATTAGGCGACGACAGCGCGCAATCGCTTGACCACTGGTCGCTCATCGAATGCACGAAGAGCCATCGTCGCTGCCCATACCGGAGTGATGTCAGCACCTGCTGCTCCAGGCACCCACTTCCACGCCTTGTCGCCCATGTTCTGACGCGCTACCTGCATGAAGGACTCGGTAAGTCCGGCCTGCCCGAAGTGGAGGACATGGCCGTCTTCGTACTCGCGGAGAAGCGTGGCGCATGACGGAGCGATGGCCTTATACGCAACGGGGACCAGGCGTGCCTTCGGGATAAGTCGTCCGCGCTCCAGTTCTTCACGCACGGAGGCAATGGCTCCGATGTCGTTGAGGCCCACGGCTGCGTTGTGCTTCTTGCTGAGCGCGGCGATGCGCGCCTTCACCCACGAGGAGCCAGAGCGGTGCTCCACAAGGTTGAAGAAGATGTCGTCACCTTCGCGCCAGGCGGCGACGATGGCAGCCGTGGAACCGTTCCGGCTGACGTCAAATCCGAACGCCGCGTTGTCTGGCAAGGCCTTGGGAACCTCACGCTCAGAGGCGGTCCACTTGGCGCTGTCGAAGACGCTGACGCTGTAGTCCTCCGGCCAGAGGCCCAGGTACTCCATGGCCCACTCGGGGTCAGCGAAGGCCTCACGGCGAGACCGCATCTTCTCCAGCGTCGTCAGCGTGCCGATGCCGGGGTGCGCGGACAGCCAGACGTCCTCATCGTTGATCTGCTCATACGTCGTGTCCGGGTGGGCTGCGTACTCCAGGATCGCGACACCAGCACCGCCCTTCCGTCCCGTTTCCAGGGTGTCCCAGAACCAGCCGGAGCGGTTCTTGCCAGCGGTGCCGGACAGGATCAACTGCGCATCGTCTCGGGTGTCCATGAGAGGCAGCGCACCGGCCTTCAGGTCCGCGCTCTTCTCTGCATCGAACTCCTGCGCCTCATCGAACCAGACGACATCAGCGGCACCACCGCGAAGCGCCTTCGCCTCCGGGGTGTTGAGGAACTTGAAGACGCTGCCATTGCGGAACGCCCACTGGAGCGACCCAGCCTGACGACGCGGCTTGAACGGCCACGCGGATTCTTCAATGAAGCCCAGGCCCGCGTCAATGTCGCCCAGCCAGTCGCGCATGAACTCGGCAGTCTTCGTGCCGCTCTGCGCGGAGAAGGTCACCTTGTACTGAGGGATACGGAGGCACCGTCCCAGGAGGACAGCGAGAATACTGGTGGACTTACTCGACCGGCGCGGTTCTTCAATGACCACAGTCTCTTCGCCACTGTTGATGACGTCAGCGGTCATCAACTGCTGCGGGTGGACATTCGAGATGCCCAGCAACTCCAAACCGGCGAGAAGATCGTCCCGCTTCTGTTCATCATCGGAGAGATTCGAGACGTTCAGCGGAGGAACATGACTGTCTCGCTTCTCATCCCACCCTCCGGGGAGGAAATCCTGGAGACGGCGAGCGAGAGGTGTAACGCCGTTCTCAAAAGACTCGGAGTTGTCCGACTCGTTGACTTCGTTCGTGTTGTTCACCATGGCATCGCTCCCTTCTGCTCGGCCTTCTTCTTCGCGTTCGTGATGCGTGCACCGTCACGTCCACCGGCTGCCCTGTTGCAGGACTTGTGCGCTGGCCGGATCAAGTTGTCGGGATACGGCTTGCCCTTCGGCCACTGAGCCAGAGGCACGATGTGGTCTGCCTCCCATGCATCAGTGGGGAGCACTGGTCGTGGGCACCGTGCACAGGGCTGAGGCAGGGTGCGTGCGATGCGAGCGCGGTGTTTGCGGCTGCCCCCGTTGACCCACTGCCGGTGGTGCTCACTCATGTCGTGTGGCCCACTTCAGACGGGTGACGTCCTCCCACGAGGGGATGAGCCAGTCCATCTGCTCCGGGTGCTTCAGCCGGGAATCGACTCCGTTGCCGAACCAGAGGTCCATGTCCCATCGATGCGCCATCAGGCGCTCGAACTCGTCCACGGCTCTAGGACTTCTTCTTGGCCTGCGCCTGCTCGACCAGTGGCTTGACCGGCTCAGGCTGCACGGGTGCGGGCTGCGGCTCATCGCCCTCCACGACGCGGTGCCAGCGGGGGAGCACGAGGTCCAGGGCCGTGAAGCCGAACGGGATCGTGGCGTCCGTGATGAAGGCGACGGCCTTGCCGAAGGCCTTGTTCACGGCTGCTGCCTCTTCGTCGGTCAGCGGTACTGCGTGACGCTCACTCATCGGTGGTCTCCTCGTGGTCGGTGGTGTCGATGACGATGGGCTGGCCCAACTCGCGAAGCGCGTCTGCCAGGTCAGCGAGGTCCACGGTGCGGCGGAAGGTGCCCATCAGAGGTCCACCGCCTGCATGCGGGACAGGAAGGCAGCGAACGGCTCCTGGTCGTCCTCGCGGATCATCCAGGCCTCAGCGGGCTGCTGACGCTGCTCCTCGCTGGCGTAGATGTACGCGAGGACGTAGCGGTCGCGCTGGTCTGCCGTGAGGGCTGAGATGGCCGTGGAGAGGCCAGCCGGGATGAAACCCAACTTCTCCTGGACCATGGCCGTGAAGGCCTGCGACATGCCTGCCATCAGGACGCGTCCTCGAAGCCGAAGGTGAGGTTCAGGTCACGCTTGTCCGAGTCAGTCCACTCGATGGAATCCAGGTACTCAGCGAAGTTGTCCAAGCGGCGCGACAGTTCTTCATCTGCGGTCACCTTGTCCAGCATCTCGGAGTGGACGTACGGCACGAATCGCTTACTCATCGGTGCTGACCTGCCTTCCGCGCCATCTGCTGGCGCTCTGCGATAACCTCGGCCAGCGTCTGCCATGCGTGAGCCTCTGCACGCTCCAGACGAATGTGACCCGGGGTAAGTGCATTCAGGATGCGCTGGAACATCTTCTGACTCCTTCTTGGCTGGTGAGGCCCTGCGCCTCTAGGACCTACTATCGGCGCGAGACGTGGAAACTAGAGCGGGCATGAAGAACGCCCCCCGGCGTAAGGTCCAGGGGGCGTTCGCTCCAGCCAAGGAGCGTTCTTATCCTATCGGTTTTCGCGCTTCAGTTTCTCGATTTCCGCTGCCATCCAGTCGGCAACTGGCTGGAGTCTGATCTTCTCTTCATGGCTCATCTGTGCGACTCGTTCACGTGCTCCACGGACGTACTCTGCACGCTGCTCAGGCGTCATCTGCATTCCGGCTCCTCTGTTCGGGTCAGAAGAAGTTCTGACAATTCGGACGCTACATCCGAACACCGACACCGGGCAATAGTGTCGGCAGATTTTGGTGAGGGTGCCTCAGTGTGCTGGTATGAACTGCACAAACTAAGGTGCTGGAGCGCACAAACTAAGGTGCGGACAGTGGCAGGATGTCGTCCAGGTACTCGGTCAACTCGGCTGTGACTTCGGCACGGGCCTGCTCCAGCATCGCTTCATGCCGCTCGAAGAAGCGAGCGTCACTCTGCGTGCGGGCAGACACCCAGAACGGGCGGTCAACGGGGATGACGTCCAGTGGCTCCATGGGCCGTTCTACGGCCTCGGGTGCCGGAGCCTCAACGGCTGCCTTCGCCTGCCTGCGGAGATTGTCGATAGTGCCCGTGCTCTTGCAGCCCAGGGCCTCAGCCTGCTGCTTCTTCGTCAGGCCCTCTGGGAGCGCCAGGAAGGCCTCCAACGTGTACTTAGGCCCACGGCGACTCTCGCGGCCTCCAGCGGCCCCACGGCGGCGCGCACGGGCACGTGCATCCTTGTCCCAGACCTCCAGCGCCCAGGCCGCTACTTCGTCCACCTTGCGGACCAGTCGGCTGTTGATGAGACGGTGCGTCTTGTCGGCCTTCACCATGGACTGGTCACTGAACTCGTCATGCACGATGTGCTGAGCGGCCTTGTGGTGCACGTAGAAGTAGAGAGCGTCACCCAACTGCTCCTGGCTCAGGAGACGGCCCCGGAGGGGCTTGCCAGCCTCATCCAGGACGTACTCCACGTTGTCGTTGAGCATGCGAAGAGCGACAGCATGCAAGTGCAGTCCAACGCGGTGGAGGTACGTGTCCATCGTCTTCGTCTTCCAACCTGTCGCAGGACGTGGGAAGCGTTCGGTCTTCTTGCCCTGAGTCCGGCGCTGGAGATTCAGCGAAGCCTGGTGGTCCAGTTCCGTTGCGAGGATGTCGTCCATGTCCTGCTGACCCTGTGCGGTATCCAGGTCAGTGGAGATGAACATGACCCCCCTGGGGTCATAGGTAATCTTGTGCAGTGCCACGATGCTTCTTTCCTTGCAGTTCAGACGTTGGTTGACAGCTTGACTGGTTCGAACTGAGTCCGTGGCGAAACTCCATCCAGAGCCTCGAATTCTCAGGTTCTCCGAAGGTGAAGAATAAGTTCTGAGTCCATGAGGGCAAGAAGATGGCCCCGGGAGAAGGAGTACCCCCGGGGCCGTGACCGCTTACAACGTCTGAATGCTGAAGCGATTCCCACTATACCCGATTTCCTGACTTGCGTGCGGCCTTTCGGTCCTGAATTGTGTTCCATGCTCGGGCCATCTGCTCTGCGTAGCGGAAGTCACTCCCAAACGCTGCGGTTGCCTCCGCCTCTAATGACCTCCAGCGGTCCTGAGGGTGCTTCTGCGGCGCTGGAATGGGCTTGGGGATATCCACGGGCACTGACGGCTTCTTGCGGCCTCTCGCGGCGGATTTCGGCTTCGCGTTCCATGGGAGTCGGGGGTCATCCGGCTTGTACCAGATGCGCTCCGGCTGCTCGGTCAACGGGGAGTCGTCACGTAGGTGCAGCCGGACGTGTACGGGCACTCCCGTGGTGGCTCCGCCTTCTTCGGGTGACCGGGCACAAGGACCGTGATGAGGACCAGGAGGGCTGCCACGACTGCGACAGCGATGAGGAAGCGGGTGATGGTGAACTTCGTGGACATGAGGGTGCCTTTCAGAGCAGAGCGTCGGTGGCAGCCGCGACCTTCGCGTCCTGCTCGGCGGAAGAGTGGAGATAGCGAATCGCTGCGGAGGCCGTCGTGTGCCCACCGCGCGCCATGAGGTCCCGGAGACTGGCTACGCCCGACTGAGCGACCAACGTCAAGCCGATGTGCCTTGCGTCGTGCACGTGGAAGTTCGGCAGCCCAGCGGCCTCCCGTGCCTGCTCCCAGGCGTCCTGGATCGAACGAGGATTCATGCGGTGACCACGAGGGCCGTGGAACATCGCCTGCCAGCCCTGACCCTCGGTCGAGTCCAGGTGCGCCTCCAGTGCTGCACGGCCTGGAGCGAGCAAGCGCACCTTCTTCACTGCGCCCGTCTTGGTCGGTCCCAGCGAGCGTGGCCCGTGGCTGACGTACTGGCGTCGGACGTGGAGGATGCCCGTGGCCCGGTCATAGTCCTCACGGTTGATGCCACAGACCTCGCTGACGCGAAGGTGGGCGGCGAACATCGTCCACAAGGCTGGCCCCATGAAGAGGGGCATGTGCGCCACGACGGCGCGGAAGTCGTCCACGGTGAAGTCGGGCCTCTTAGTACTGACGTCCCGGCCCGCATTCTCGATGACGCAGGGGCTGGACTTGATGATCTGCCAGCGGACCGCGTACCTCATGATGTTCGCCATGACGAAGTAGGAGTTACGCCGGGACGGGGCCTTGTGCTTGAAGGCAGCCCACCAGCGGTCAACGTCGCCCACGGTGATGTCCGCGACGGCCATGCGCCCGAACGTGGGAAGCAACTGCGCTCGGAGGCTCTGCTGCCAGTTCCTGACGGTGCTGTCCCGGAGGTCACCGCGACGGTGCTCCAGGACGTTCTGCGCGTGCTCAGCGAACGTGAGACGGCCTTTCTCGACCTCGACGTGCTCACCACGGTCGATGTCGGTCTGGATGGCGGCCAGCGCCTTCCACGCCTCCTTCGCCGTAGCGAACGTGCCCGCGCTGACGTGCTTGCCGCCCTCCAGGAACCGCGCCTGAAAGCGGCCCGACTTCAACTTCCTGACGCTGCCGAACGTGCTCTTCTGCATCTCCTACCTCCGAACTGTTCTACGGAGGAGCGACCCGAAACCTCAGACCATTTGGCACGAAATGGCACGAGCGCTCCTGGACCAGCGAAGGCAGGAGAAGAAAGTCCCGGTCAGGACCCGGATGAAGCCAGGTGCAGAAGGAAGAGCACCCTTCTGCGAGACTGGGGGAGATGGGAACAAGCGTACCGACGGCCCCCGACGCCACCGCGAACCTCGCCGACGTCTTCCCGAGTTGCCTCGTCGCGCTCGGCGCTGCGGACGACACGTGGTTGCGTTCCACCGGACTGGAGGCGCGGATCACCCTCCGCCCCGCCCGTTCCGCGATCGTCGTGCTGGTCGACGGCCTCGGTGCCGACGCGCTCGCGGCGCGCGCCGGGCACGCACGCTGGCTCACCACGGGCAGGAAGCGACTGCGCAGCGGTTTCCCGACGACGACCGCGGCCGCGCTGAGCACGCTCACGACCGGACGGTCGCCCGGGACGCACGGCGTCGTCGGGTACAGCGGCTGGAACCCTGACACCGGGCGGGTGATGAACCTGCTGAGCGGTTGGGACGACGAGGTGCCGGCCGACTGGTTCCTCGCCCGCACGCTGTTCTCCGAGGCGCCGTCGCTCGGCGTCGACCCCGTGGTCGTGGGGCCCGCCCGCTACCGCTCGTCCGGGATGACCGCGAACGTCCTCGGCGGGGCGCGCTACGCGTCGGCCGACTCGATCCCGCAACGCGTGGACGCCGCCCTCGCCGAGACCACGACGGGTCGTTCGCTCGTGTACCTCTACGTCCCGGAGCTCGACTCGATCGGGCACAAGCACGGTTGGCAGTCCGACCGGTGGACCGCGGCGCTCGAACTGCTCGACGGGGAGCTCGCGCGCCTCGAGAGCCGCGCGGCCGCCGACGTCGGGATCGTCGTGACCGCCGACCACGGCGTCCTCGACGTCCCCGAGCACGCCAACATCGCGATCGACCCGCTCCTGCTGACCGACGTCGTCGGCGTCGCCGGCGATCCGCGCTGCCGTCAGTTCACGGTCGCCCCGGGGACCGACGTGCGCTCGCTCGTCGGGCGGTTCCGGGCGCGCTACGGCAAGAAGGCGTACGTGGCCAGCCGTGACGAGGCGATCGCCGCGGGATGGTTCGGTGCGGTCTCGGACGCGGTGGTCCCGCGCATCGGGGACGTCGTGCTCGTGGCGCGGGGCTCGTGGGCGTTCAACGACGACCGAGCGCTGCGCGACGGCGAGTCACCGAAGCGCATGGTCGGTCAGCACGGCGCGATGACCGACGAGGAGACGATGGTGCCGCTGCGGCTCGCCGGGGCGTTCGCGCAGTAGGCGGGGCCTCGCCGCGGATCAGGCGGGGTCGTCGTCCGGCCGCGTGCCGAAGACGATCTCGTCCCAGCTCGGCATCGAGCGGCGGTTCCGCTTCTTCCGCTCCTGGCGACCGGGTTCGCCCTCGGGTGCGGAGGTCGGACGGGCATCCGGCTGCGGCGCGGTGTCCGACGAGTCCTCGAAGCCCTGCAACGGGATGTCGACGACGCTGATCGAGGTCCGGCGTCCGTCGTCCTGCTGCTGTTCGCCGAACGCGGCGGCCTCGCGCTCACCGCGTCGGCGGCGGAGTGCCTCGAGCAGGTCGGCGGTCTCGTTGCCGGGGGCGCGCTCCTCCACCGCGGCACCGATCCGGGGCAGCGGGGCGCGGAGCGGTCGCTCCTGCACCTCGGGGTTGGTCACGTCCTCGTCGGGCTCGTCGACGCGGAACGCGCCCGAGTCGAACCGGGTGCCGTCGGTGTCCTGGTGGTCGTTCTCGACGGCACGGAGGCGCGGCGCGATGCCCTCGTCGTCGGTGTGCGAGAGCCGGTGCGCGTCCCCGTTGTCCGGCGTGAGCGTCGACGTCTTCGGGTCGAAGCGCCACTGCGCGTCGTGCTCGACCTCGGCGGCGGTGTAGTGCACGCGCACCTGCCAGCCGCCCTCGACGTGCTTCCACGAGGCCCAGGCGATGCCGGTGGCCTCGCCCGCCTCGAGCTTGGCGGTGATCGCCTCGCCGAAGGTGTCGGGGGACTCGTCGTCGACCGGGGTGACCGGCACGCGGTGCGCGGCGTCGAGGATGAAGGCACGCTCGGCGAGGACGGGGCCCTCGAAGCGCCGGACGTACTCGACGTCCACGTCGAGTGCCGCGGCGACCTCGGCTGCGTCGGCGCCGCCACGGATCCGCGCCTGCACGTCCTTGGGGGACACGCGCTTCTGCGGACCGGACTCGGGGTTCGCCTGCCGGACCTGACCGGGCAGCGACGAGGTGACGGGCAGCCGGAACTCGGTCCCGCCGTCGGTCGCGAGCAGGAGTGCCCCGGACTCCACCCCGATGACTCTCACGTCTTGCATGGTTCCGCCTTCCGAGCGTCGCGTACGGTCGTGCCTCGTACCCCGTGAGTATGCAGCCGTCCGGACCCGATCCCGCGGAGGCGCACGGGCGTGCCGTGGACTCCCGCACGAGCGTTTCCGGACACCGGGAATGGACGGGCGGGCAGACGGGTTGCAGCGCCAGAACGACCCGCCGGAACGTTCGGTTTGCGCTCTGGCGAGACGTGGTGCAAACTGTCGCCGCCGATCACCGGCGACGACCTCTCGATACGAGAAATGGATGGGCATGGCCACCGATTACGACGCCCCCCGGAAGACCGACGACAACTCCGACTCGGAGTCGATCGAGGCCCTCAAGGAGCGCGTTCCCGACAAGATGTCGGGGGTCGTCGACGATGATTCCGACAACCCCGGCAGCTTCGAGCTCGCCGGACAGGACCTCAGCGACGTCGACCTCGACGTCGTCGTGCTCCCGCCCCAGGTCGACGAGTTCACCTGCGTCGAGTGCTTCCTCGTGAAGCACCGCTCGCAGCTCGACCACGAGTCGAAGCTCGGCCCGGTCTGCGCGGAGTGCGCGGCGCTCTAGGGAACGCTCGATCATGAACGGCCCGTCACCTGCCCAGGTGACGGGCCGTTCTGTTCGCGGGACCTGCGGGCGGGAGGCGCGGGGCGGGGCCGACCCGCGCCTCCCGTCCGTCGCGGGTGTCCGGTCGTTCCCGGAACGTGCGCGATGGAAAGCGGGATCGCGCGTACCTGGTGGGAACTCTCCGGCAGGTTCGCGCGAAAAGGGCAAGTAGCCGCGGGGCTGGCCCGTCGCGACCACGAACGCGTGCGGGCTGTGGACGGGAGGCGCGGGGCAGGGCCGACCTGCGCCTCCTGCGAGTCGCGCGGTGCCCGGTCTTTCCCAGAACGTGCGCGATGGAAGGCGTGATCGTGCGTACCTGATGAGACGGTCCGGGCAGGTACGCGCTGAACGGGACGGTGCCGCGCGCGGAACGCGCAGGTCCGCGCGCGGACTCAGGAACGCAGCGCCGCGACCACGGCCGACGGGTTGCGGACGCTGACGAGCCAGTAGGGCGTCGGGTCCGCGGGGTCCTCCACCTCGACCTTGACGACACCGCGCACGTACCCGCGGAAGAGCGTCCATGCCCGCGCGTCGAGCTTCGGGCCGCGCTGCGTGGTGGCCTCCGCGCCCTCGAAGCCGGCGACCTCGCCGACGAGGGTCCGCGGCAGGTGTGCCCGGCCGGCGCGGAACTCGGTGTCGGTGACCTCGATCGTCGGGGCGAGCACCCAGAGCAGCACGAGCACGGCGAGGTACATGCCGACGGCCACGAGCACGCCGGCCAGGACGCTGATCGGCAGGAACACGAGGAGGCTGGCGGGGATGACGAGCGCCGTCGCCAGGTAGAGGACGGGCGGAGCCCACAGTCGTTCGCGGTACAGGGTCACGACACCATTCGACCACGACTCCGGGCAGGTCACGGAACGGTCACGGTCTGCACTACCCTCGACACGTGACCGAACCAGTCGACGTGCTCTGGACCGGGGAGAACGCTCCCGGATACGCCCACCCCGGTGACGCCGGTGCCGACCTCGTCTCGACCGAGGCGTTCGTGCTGCAGCCCGGCGAGCGTCGACTCGTGGGCACCGGCCTGAAGATCGCGCTGCCGGACGGGTACGCCGCCTTCGTGGTCCCGCGCAGCGGGCTCGCCGCCAAGCACGGCATCACGATCGTCAACGCCCCCGGCACGGTGGACGCCGGGTACCGCGGCGAGATCAAGGTCGCGCTGCTCAACACCGACCAGGCCGCCGCGCACGAGGTGCACGTCGGCGACCGCATCGCCCAGATGATCGTCATGCCGGTCCCGCGCGTGTCGTTCACCCGCGTCGACGAGCTGCCCGACAGCGTCCGCGGCCAGGGTGGGTTCGGCTCGTCGGGCTACGGTGACCGGAGCGGTGTCGTCAGCGGCGCCGCCGACGATGTTCAGGAAGGAACGCGCGCATGAAGTTCGGCCGACGCAAGCGTGACGAGGTCGAGGTGGCCGAGGCCGTCGTCGACGACGTCGAGGTCGCGGACACGACCCCCGAGGTCGACATCGCGACCGATGCCGACGCGGACCTCGACGAGGTGGACGCGGTCGCGCCGACCGACAAGTCCGCGCCCGAGGACCGCGCCGAGAGCGGCCCGCACGACGAGACCGAGGCGAACCTGGTCCGTCCGTACGTCGACCTCGGCGGCGTGAAGGTCCTCCCGCGCGAGGGGCTCCACCTCCGGCTCGAGGTGGAGGAGGGCTCGCAGCGCGTCGTCGCCGTCGGGCTCGACTACGACGAGTCCACGCTGCAGGTCCAGCCGTTCGCCGCACCCCGTTCGACAGGGCTCTGGCACGAGATCCGCGCGCAGATCGCCGAGCAGATCGAGCGCCAGGGTGGCGTCGTGACCGAGGTCGACGGTCCGTTCGGTCCCGAGCTCCGCGCCCAGGTCCCGGTCGTCTCCGACGGCACGGGCGTCACCGACGGTGCCCGCCCCGCGCGCTTCATCGGCGTCGACGGCCCGCGGTGGTTCCTGCGCGGCGTGATCGCCGGCAAGGCCGCCGAGCAGCCCGACGACGCGGCCGAGATCGAGGACCTGTTCCGCAGTGTCGTGGTGGTCCGCGGGACCACGCCGATGCCGCCGCGTGACCTCATCCCGCTGCACATGCCGAAGTCGACGCAGTCGGCCATCTGACGGCGAACGACCAGGACAGCCCAGGACAGAGCCCAGGAGGCACGGTGCCGGACCACGACGACACCTCCCGTCCCGACGCGGTCGCGCCCGAGGGCGCACCCGCACCCACGGGCGACGACGCGTCGACAGGGGTGCCGTCCTTCTCGGAGCAGCTCCGCGCCGCCGCGGCGGGCTCCGGACTCGGGAAGGTCGCACCGGGGGAGGCGCCGTCCGGGCACGCCCTCGTGCAGGCGATCGGCGGCGTCCGCGGGCTGGCCGAGTCGGTGCTGCCCGGGCTCGCCTTCCTCGTCGTCTACGCGATCACGAAGGCGGTCGTCCCGAGCGTCCTGATCCCGGTGGCGATCGGAGTCGTCTTCGTGGTGCTCCGTCTGCTGCAGCGGCAGTCGCTCGTGATGAGCCTCGCGGGCATCCTCGGCGTGGCGATCTCCGCCGGTCTCGCCCTCATCACCGGGCGGGCCGAGAGCAACTTCATCCCCGGGATCGTCATCAACGCCGTGTGGCTCGTCGGGCTGCTCGTGACGCTGGCGATCCGGCAGCCGCTCATCGGCCTGGTCGTCGGCTTCCTGCTCCCGCCGAACGAGGACGGCACACCCCAGGACTGGCGGCGGGACCCCGCGAAGCGTCGGGTGCTCACCGTGGCCACCTGGCTGTGGGTCGGGCTCTTCGCGCTCCGGCTCGTCATCGAGGTGCCGCTGTACCTGACCGCCCAGGTCGAACTGCTCGCCGGCATCAAGCTCATCACGGGTGTCCCGCTCTACGCCGCCCTGCTCTGGGTGACCTGGCTGCTCGTCCGGACGGTCTTCAAGCGCGAGGGTGACGCCGCCCGGGTGTAGAGTTGTCTCGACATCGAGATAATTCCCCGCGGCCCTTCCCGGGCCGACGGGTTTAGGTTTGCCTTGCTGGTGGGACGCCTCGCGCCCCGCTTGGATGGGGGCACACCGATCAACCAGGGAGGCGGCACAGTGGCTGCAGTCAACAGCTTCGGCTCGAAGGACACGCTGTCGGTTGGGGGTGTCGACTACGCGATCCACCGGATCGACACGGTGCCCGGGCACGAGAAGCTCCCGTACAGCCTGAAGGTGCTGCTCGAGAACCTCCTCCGCACCGAGGACGGCAAGAACGTCACCGAGGACCAGATCCGCGCTCTCGGCTCGTGGCAGCCCGACGCCGAGCCCGACACCGAAATCCAGTTCTCGCCGGCCCGCGTCGTCATGCAGGACTTCACCGGCGTGCCGTGCATCGTCGACCTCGCCACCATGCGCGAGGCGATGGCCGAGATCGGCGGCGACCCGAACAAGATCAACCCGCTGTCCCCGGCCGAGATGGTCATCGACCACTCCGTCATCGCCGACCTCTTCGGGCGCGAGGACGCACTGCAGCGCAACACCGACCTCGAGTACGAGCGCAACGGCGAGCGCTACCAGTTCCTCCGCTGGGGCCAGACCGCGTTCGAGGACTTCAAGGTGGTCCCGCCCGGAACGGGCATCGTGCACCAGGTCAACATCGAGTACCTGGCGAAGGTCACCTACACGCGTGACTCCGACGGCGAGACCTACGCCTACCCGGACACCCTCGTCGGCACCGACTCCCACACCACGATGGTGAACGGCCTCGGCGTGCTCGGCTGGGGCGTCGGCGGCATCGAGGCCGAGGCTGCGATGCTCGGGCAGCCCGTGTCGATGCTCATCCCGAAGGTCGTCGGGTTCAAGCTCTCGGGCGAGATCCCGGCCGGCGTGACCGCGACCGACGTGGTGCTCACCATCACGCAGGAGCTCCGCAAGCACGGCGTCGTGGGCAAGTTCGTCGAGTTCTACGGCGAGGGCGTCGCGGCGGTACCGCTCGCGAACCGTGCCACCATCGGCAACATGAGCCCCGAGTTCGGCTCGACGGCCGCGATCTTCCCGGTCGACGACGTCACGCTCGACTACCTCCGCCTGACCGGCCGCTCCGAGGAGCAGATCGCCCTCGTCGAGGCCTACTCCAAGACGCAGGGGCTCTGGCACGACCCGGCGGCCGAGCCGAACTACTCGGAGTACATGGAGCTCGACCTCTCCACCGTCGTCCCGTCGATCTCCGGCCCGAAGCGCCCGCAGGACCGCATCGAGCTGTCGAAGGCGAAGGACCAGTTCGAGGTCGACCTCGCCAACTACACCGAGCCCGCAGGGCAGACCGACCTCGACGACGCGGTGGAGGAGACCTTCCCGGCCTCCGACCCGATCGCCGCCGGATCGACCACGGGTGACATCACCACGCACCACCACGACTTCGTGTCGAGCGCACCGTCGCACGCCTCGCAGCCGACGAAGGTCGCGATGGACGGGGTCGACCCGTTCACGATCGACCACGGCGCCGTCGCGATCGCCGCGATCACGTCCTGCACCAACACGTCGAACCCGTCGGTGATGATGGCCGCCGGCATCCTCGCCCGGAACGCCGCGAAGAAGGGCCTCAAGGCGAAGCCGTGGGTCAAGACCACGCTCGCCCCCGGATCGAAGGTCGTCACCGACTACTACGAGAAGGCCGGGCTGACGACCTACCTCGAGGACCTCGGCTTCTACACGGTCGGCTACGGCTGCACCACCTGCATCGGCAACTCGGGCCCGCTCCCCGACGAGATCTCACAGGCCGTCCAGGACAACGACCTCGCCGTCACCGCGGTGCTGTCGGGCAACCGCAACTTCGAGGGCCGCATCAACCCCGACGTGAAGATGAACTACCTGGCGTCGCCGCCGCTGGTCATCGCGTACGCCCTCGCCGGGTCGATGCACTTCGACTTCGACAAGGACGCCCTCGGCAAGGACACGGACGGCAACGACGTCTTCCTGCAGGACATCTGGCCCGACGCGGCCGAGGTGCAGCAGGTCATCGACGACTCGATCGACACCGACATGTTCACCCACGAGTACGGCTCCGTGTTCGAGGGCGACGACCGCTGGAAGAACCTGCCGACCCCGACGGGCGACACCTTCGAGTGGGACACCGAGTCGACCTACGTCCGGAAGCCCCCGTACTTCGAGGGCATGACCATGCAGCCCGACGCGGTGTCGGACATCTCCGGTGCTCGCGTCCTCGCGAAGCTCGGCGACTCCGTCACGACCGACCACATCTCGCCGGCCGGTTCGATCAAGGCCGACAGCCCCGCGGGCAAGTACCTCGCCGAGCACGGCGTCGACCGCAAGGACTTCAACTCCTACGGCTCGCGTCGCGGCAACCACGAGGTCATGATCCGCGGCACGTTCGCGAACATCCGCCTCCGCAACCAGCTCCTCGAGGGCGTGGAGGGCGGCTACACCCGCGACTTCACGACGCCGGACGGTGCGCAGTCGTTCATCTACGACGCCTCGCAGCACTACCAGGAGCAGGGCATCCCGCTCGTCATCTTCGGCGGCAAGGAGTACGGCTCCGGCTCGTCGCGCGACTGGGCGGCGAAGGGCACGAACCTGCTCGGTGTCCGCGCGGTCATCACCGAGAGCTTCGAGCGAATCCACCGCTCCAACCTCATCGGCATGGGTGTCGTCCCGCTGCAGTTCCCCGCCGGCGAGTCGGTCGAGTCGCTCGGACTCGACGGCACCGAGGTCGTCTCGATCTCCGGCCTGACCGAGCTGAACGAGGGCCGCACGCCCAAGACGGTGCACGTCACGGCCGCGCCGAGCGAGCACTCGCCCGCCGGCAAGGAGACGATCGAGTTCGACGCCGTGGTCCGCATCGACACCCCGGGCGAGGCGGACTACTACCGCAACGGCGGCATCCTGCAGTACGTGCTGCGGTCGCTCGTCTGACGCACCACCTGACGGACAGGAGGCGCGGGGGCCGCGGGGCCCCCCCCGGCACGCCCACGGGGGGGGGGGCGGCA